>JBNMOQ010000037.1:0-27652 GCA_051275055.1 Candidatus Pelagisphaera sp. | reverse complement strand
GCAATCGCGGTCATAAACTCCACCTGAGGTGGCGCACCAACTCAGCCGTCTCCATAATCCGAATACCTTCCAGGCGGAAGCGTAGAATAAACCGTCCATTCGCCGGTTTGCGGAAAGGGATGCTTCGCCAAAGCGTTTTCTCCACCGGACATATGATAGTGGTGGGCGAAAAAGTAAGCTACCGGAATGCGCGTCGCATTTGAATAGGCGATCGATTCATTGAATCCACCGCCACGCCCTCAAATTCAATCCTCCAACGACACCGCCCATTGAAAGCGCAGCCAGCCGCTGAAGAGCCGTTCTCCTATCTATTTCTCCCTTTAACATGAAATCCATCATAGAAACCTCGTTAATTCTTCAATCAGCCCCTCAAATCAGCTTTTGCGGACTCTCGCACACATGCGACAGTCCTATAGTGAAGAATACTTATCCCTCGAAAACCGCCACTGATCCGAGTATTTATCGTAAACCTAAAAGGTATTCGATCCGTGCTTCTTGGACTGCCAACACTGATCGAAACAGACCTGCGGCTACCCACGCAGGCATTGCACTATGAAGATTACCCAATTTCTCGAATCTACACGGACCATCGTCTGCCTACACTCCGACATCACTGTCGAAACTACTGCAGGAGAACTCCTCCTATCAGCATGCTCACCGGCCACTACGCTTGCCTATGGCGATGCTAATTCCAGCGCGAATAGCATCACCCTTGCAGTTCTGTCCCCGGACGAAGCGACAGCCAAATCAATCCCTTGCAGCGAACGAGAAGAATGGATGTACGTCCGAGCAAGCGAGACCCACGGCATCGAACTCTACGCTTCCCATACTTGGTTTCTCTATCGCCTAGCCTATCGATTGACCGACGATTGGCTCGATCATGACCTCACGGAATTCAACGAAGGAAAGCTGCTCGAAGCGACCTTCAAACACCTTCGCCCTGCCTACGATTCGCTTCTCAATAATCACGCCCGCACCACCAAAGGATTCGACCCCGAAGACCATATCCGTGAAATGGCTCGCCTGGGATACACCCACGTGGAGGTGAATGGATTTGCAGCAAACTTCCCCTACGAGAAAGCTGCCCCCGGCGAACTCCTGTATTTATTTTACACCTACTGCGCTGCTCTCGATCAATTCGTCTACAGCAAGCTCAACAAGGGAATCTATCCCTACGATTACCTTCAAGCCAATCTAAACAAACTGAAGCACTCAGCTCAGCTCGCTGAAAAATACGGCCTCCGAGCCGGTATTCTCTCATTCGAACCGCGCTCCGTTCCCGACGAATTACTCGAACGCTACCCGATGCTCCGAGGTGCACGCGTCGATCATCCACTAAGAAGTTTCCGCCCACGCTACAATCTCACTACTGCTCACCCCGTAGTCCTCGATCACTACTCGGAGATGCTGGGTAAGATAATGGAAGCCGCTCCCAACATCGATTACATGACCATCTGGTCGAACGACAGCGGAGCCGGGTTCGAATATACGAGCTCCCTTTACGTGGGTCGCAATGGCGGCGGTTACGTGATTCGCGAATTCAAAGGCGACGATGCCATTGCCGAAGCGGCAGCCGACAACATTATCCGTTTCATGAAGACGATTCGCGACGCTGGCCGGAACGTGAATCCAAAATTCAATTGCGTGCTGCGCAGTGAGATGTTCTACGCCGAACAAGATTACCTCTGGGATCGCGTCGAAGATGGTATCGAACTCGAAACCAATACTCTTGTATCCAAAGGATTCAACCTCGACTACAAGCATCCGAAATACGATTGGGCCGTCGACTTCACATTCTCCGGTCTCTTCAATCAATTCGCCAAAGAGGAAAAACCGAAAAAGGAACTACTCGAATCCCGCGGATCCAACGCTCACCTATACTTCAGTCCCGGTTCCTTCTGGAACATGGAGCCGATCAAAGCGCCGATATATCCAAAATTGCTTTGGGAAAAGCTAAGAGACCTTCACCAACAGGAAGTTTCGCATACCGCCGGACTATGCGGTACGACTCCTTCAACCTTAGCTCCCTACAATATAAACCAAGAGATTCTCCGCTCGTTCCAAAACGATCCCTCGATCACCTACGACGATATTCTCACTCGACAAGCCACGCGATGGGTTGGAGCCACAGACGCTTCCAAACTCGTGGAAACCTGGAACCGGGCCGATGAGGCTTACCGCTCCTATCCGCCCCCAGTAAGCGTAATGGCAATTTGGAGCACTTGGTACCGTGTTCTCGTTCGTCCATTCGTTCCCAACTTCGAAGCGCTAAGCGAAACCGATCGAGCGTATTACGAAGACTTTCACCTAGGTCACGCAAACAATCGCGTTCGGACCGATTTCCGTCGTGAAATCAACTTTGATTTCTGCACACCGCAATACGCGGGTAAATGTCGCGAGGCCATTTCCAACAACGTACTTCCCGAAATCGAAGCCGCTGCCGAACTTGCCCGCCAAGGACGCGATAGCTCTGCCAGTGGTACAGCAAGTCACGATGTTTGGTCTCATCACTTCGATCGCCTCTACGGCGCGAAATGCTGGTTTCGCACCCAGCAAAACATAGCTGCTTGGATAGAAGGCGTTCATGGATACATCGAAGCCGATGACGCTACAGAAAAGGAACGCTGCCGCGCTCTCGTTCGACACACGGTACTCGACGAAAAAGAAAACGCACTCGATTTACTCCAGCATGTTGAGAGCGCCCAAACCGATTGGATGATCGAATCCGAACTCGGTGAAACCACTTTTATCTACGGCGACAACATCGCAGATTTATTACGCAAGAAGATCGCCTTGATGGAAGGACGGGAAAACGACGAACCATTCGTCGATCCCGACTTCATGTGGCGCGTCCCCGGTATTAATTGCTAGGAGAGTTTCGAAAACCGAGTCCGGAGGCCTCAATCCACCTTATCTATTTTAAGAAAGGTGGAGAGAAGTCACGAACAGGTAGGGTTCATCGTCCCTGACGAGCATTGGAGTCTCTTGAACTGAAAATCATCTGAGACACTGTTAAATAAGTCAGTGTAGGAGCGGGTTTACCCCGCGATTGTGTCGGTTCACATAAGATGGAAATGAGGAATCGCGGGGTAAACCCGCTCCTACAAATTAGAGGCAGAGTGATTTTCGACTTATTTAACAGCCTCTGAGAACACGAGACTCCGCCACGCAGCGAGGGACTCGCGTGGTTATAAATTTCTCATCAATCGAATAGGTGGCGCGAGACGTCTCGGCTCGCGTTGGGATAAGCTCCGCAAGAAAACGCATCCATGAGAACAAACAACCGCAAAAAAAGACCCCCCGGCCGAAACCGGGGAGCCCTTATTAAACACAACTAACCCTTTGAACTAAAAGTTGAGCGTCGCCGAAGCTGAGATCAAGCGGCCTTCTTGAATACGGTAGAGGAGGCTACCGTCAGGATTAGCAACGAACGGAATCAGACCATTATGGTTCGTGAGATCCTTGATGTTAAGCTGAAAGTCGAGGGAACGATCATTCTTCAGCTTATAGGACATCCGAGCGAACATATCGACTTGCGTTTGCGAGGGAGCATAGAACGGCTTGTTGATGTCCAAAGCGTAGTCACCCAGTACGTTGGTGCCCACTTCGAAGCCAATACCCGTTTGGTCCTGCCAGCGGAGGCCACCACCAAGGGTCAAGGCACCAAACCACTTAGGAATGATATCGCTGTCGGTCCCGAATTGGTAGCTGCTGTTTAAGGCCCAGCGCCATTCGGCCTGTTCTTTAGCAGGGTTACCGTCTTGCAGCGCTGCGCGTTGGACGACGTCAACGATGCTAGTCTGCGCCCGCTCAGCGAGAGTCTGAGTGGCACCTGCATCGATGAAGTAGTTCTGGGCGAAGCTGCTATTCACCCAATTATCGAGGACGAACTCGCTAACATAACGCTGCATCTCTGGGTAGGTGTTATCGGCAATCGTTTCTTGCTGACCCGCCGTTAAGAGCAGAGTCCACTCGGCGATCGGATTGTAAGCGATTTCGATTTCCATACCCTCGGCCGTGAAGTCCTGAGTTCCGGTGTCGGAAGAATTCCGATTGGTGGTCGCGGCTTCGGGGTTACTCCAGTCAACTTGGAAGTCATTGACGCCGATCACACCGGCGGGAGGCAGTACTGCTTGAACATCCGAGACACTGAAGCCGGCATTGGAAGGATTATTCACTTCGCGAGCCAGACCGAGCAGTATTCCTTCCGAGGCATTAATGGCGCCATTTTCGAAACGATTGTTAACCACGGCGGATTCAAACCAGTTGAACCGGGCGGACAATTTGCCGTCGAGTCCTTCGACGATAAATCCCATTTCTTCGGTGGTGCCGGCAGTGGCGCCGACGGTATCGTTGAAGATGGTTACATTACCGCCCGTGGGCCGGAAGTTGTCGGCTTCACTCTTATAGACAGAGAGTTCGAAGGGGAGTTTATCACGGAGGAACGCAGGTGTATGGACCATGATCGAATACGAAGTCGTATCGTCGTCAGCTGTGACATCGTAAGGCCCTTGAGGCCCGGCTAGGTATTCGGGATCAAGGGTGTTTCTGATGTCCCGACGGGTAGTCCCTACCGAGCGGCCAGTTCCCCTTGCTCCAGTGGCCTCATCGTTACGCCACGTTCCAGTAAGGACCACAGTATTGTCCCAGAGAGAATGTTGGCCAATGAATACCTCTGAATCAACCGTGTTGATGCTCTTGTTCGCGTGTGACGCGGCGGGCCAACTGTTGGGTTGATAGAGTGTGTTAACGGTGGAGTCGAAGTTAACGAATTCTCCGGCGGTGGGATTCCATCCGGTGAAGTTCGCGGCGATGGGAATAAGGCTCATGTTGCTCCGTTGGCGACCAAAGGAAACACCCTGAATTCCAACTCCAGCGAGATCGCTGAGGGAATTGATGGCTAGGAAGTTCGTATCATTTGTGACCGGAAGCGCGAATTCTTGGCCACTCCGGGCAGTCACCACGTGGTGACCAGGCAGGTTATTGGCCAGATCCAAGTGATTGAGAGGATCGGCTCGGGCCGAATAGAGCGTCTGATTGTAGTGGGTGCTCGAGTCGAGTAAGCCAGTGAGGGTAAACTTGCCCAAGAGCTTGGTCGCCCAGCTATCCTCGTCCATGAAGTCGTCGAAGCGGATTTCGGCGTAACCTTGGAGGCGGGTAGCGTCACGATCATTGTAGATTCGATTACCACCGGAACCCCCACCCATGATCGGACGGCCGAAGGTTGGATTCGGGACCAACGGACCTGCGCCCGTTCCATCCGTGGTGGCCAGCATGTATTCATTCATATCAATGTAGATCGTGCGCTGCTGAACGCCTTGGAGGGAGTTGTTACCCGCGCTTTCGAAAGTCTGTTCGTTGTGCGAGAACTCCAAGCCCAAGCGATTATCGAACCAATTGCCTTCGATGCTCGCGTTGTAGTTCTCCCAATTGGCGTATTGTTGAGCCATGCCGCCGCTGAATAGATTCTCGCGGTAGTCGAAGATGCTGCGATCTGTGATTTGGCTGGACACAAAACCATTGCTCCAGAAGGCGGAAGATCCCTCTTGAACTCTCGTTCCGTCAGAGCGGTAGCCGCCCGTGCGACGAATGATATTGGTCTCGTCCCAAGTCTTAATTCGCATCCACTGACCAGCAGGGCCAGTAGATCCGTCGTTTCTTGTGAAAACGGGACGTTGAGCTTCCGGAGCGAGTGCGTTATCGGCAGCCGTCGCGACGAGGTAATTGTGGCCACCCCACGTCGGATTAGGATTGGATGGATCCTGATAGAATCGGTAAAGACCAACGGATGCTCCACCACCAGAGGCGAGGTGAAACACCTGACTGTTGGCGCGGTCAGCGAAGTAATCCCCGGAGCCACGGAAGATGGCCGCGCCCTCCGCTGGACTGCTGGAGATGGGTTTACCCAAGTTGATCCAAGGCGTAATACCGTCATTGGGTAGAACGTAGTCAGGGTTGGAGGATTTGCGCTCGGAAACCTCTGCATTTACGCGAGCCGTGAGGTTAAATGGGAGTTTTGCGGTTACGGCAGCAAAGAAGCGGTCATCATCCAAGAACGCCTGCTTCTGTTCGTAGCCTCTGTCTTCGGATAGCGTAGCGATACGGATGGCTACATGGTCATTAATCATTTTATTGTAACGAAACGAGTAGCGATTGGCGCCGTATTCATCGGTTTCGAAACGAACGCGACCACGGTCGCCGTAGAAGTCGGCGCGGATGGTCTGGGCGTTGATGATACCACCGGGGCTACCCAGGCCGTAGAGGGCCGAGTTGGCGCCACGTTGAATTTCAACACGGTCGGTGTTGAAGGTATCAAACGGGATGTTGGTGAGGAAATAATCACGGGTGAGGTCGGCGCTAGCCAATCCACGCACGCGGGTCAGACCGCCACTGGGGTCATCGCGTTGTTGCTCAGGAATCGGGTTGGCCCCTTGGGAACCGGAGTGATTACCGCCCAGACCACCAATTTCGGTGTTGGGGGTGAAGATGAGAACATCTTCGAGATTGCTGGAACCGGTATCACGAAGGAATTCCTCATTCACGATAGAGATGGAAGAGCCAATATCGCGCATATCAGTGCGCAAACGAGTGCCAGCGAGAGTGGAGGACGCTCGATAGCCGTCATCTGTTCCACCGGTGACCTCGAAGGGCGAAAGTTCGATAATCTCTTCATTAGAAGAGGCGGATTGGGCGTATAATCCCGCAACCGCGAATAGACTGCACGTGGGCAGCGTCATTCTTAGTAGTTTATATAGACTCATGATAGACGTTTTATAAGGGGTGTACTTTTAGAATGTAGTTGAACCCGTTATGCTCTTGTCAATCCGTATCCAGCTGCTGATAACCGAAATTCGAATTGGAAGGGGTGAACGAGTGAGCGAGTGTTATTTTTGTTTTGAGACCATCTCGCTTCGAAGGGGCGCTGAGAGCGTCTTTCCGGGCGATACGATTTCTCTACAATGAAGAAAAACCTATCCCCATCATTCGGGCTACTTCTTTGCTGTTTTACAGTAATTTCCTTTGTAAAGCGCTGCCCAATTCAACAACTCAAGCATGCTTTACAGTAAAGCACGCTCCACTCCTGCTTATCGGCAAGCATTCTGTAAACCAAATCGGCAACGCCTCCGACATTAGTCGATTAGCAGACGTGCCCCTTTTCTTTTTTCATTTACCACAATGATATCCACCAATGAACCTATTCGCGTCGCCATCATCGGCTACGGAATTAGCGGAGTCCTATCGCATGCGGTGGCAATCCAAGCCAATCCAGCCTTTTCAATAAGAGCCGTATGCGATCTTTCTAGCGAACGCCGAGAACAGGCCCGCAAGGACTTAGGCTGCGAAGTGTACGAGAGCCACAAACAACTTTGCGAACGACCGGACTCGATCGACCTTGTCTGCGTCATCACTAGATCCGATACTCACTGCGCAATCGTAACCGACTGTCTCAACGCCGGATTTCACACGCTTGTCACCAAACCTTGGGCTCTCAACCGCCAGGAAGCAGACGCCATGCTAGCTGCGCAGCAATCCAGCGGAAAACGCCTTTTCCCATGGATGCCCATGTACTGGTCGCCCGAATACCGAAAAATCCAAGAACTGGTTCGCTCTGGAGCAATCGGCGAAGTTTTTCTCGCCCGACGCTACGTCAACCAATTTTGGAAACGCTCTGACTGGCAAACCGAACAACGATTCGGAGGCGGCTATTTGCTCAACTGGGGCATGCACATCATCCAACCGATTCTCGATCTAGCCGACAGTCCCGCCAAACACGTATCCGGGCAGCTCCAACGCACCATCAATCCAGGCGACGCCGACGATAATTTCCAAGCCGCGATCGAATTCGAAAACGGAATGCGCGGCATTGCGGAATTCACCGAAGCGATCGAAGGCCTTCCATCCTTTATGATCCAAGGAACGCGTGGGACCATTCATTCCGACGAAAAGACAGTCACTCTCCTTCAGAAAGAACCCGATCCAAGCCAGGAGCCTGTTCGCAGCTCATTTCCCATCGAAGGCAAGGTCTACGGCGACGAAATTGAAATCTACAAAGATCTAGCCGAAAACCTCCTTCACAACACCCCTTTTAGAGCCACGACCGAAGCCGCCTACCAAGGCACTCTCGTGCTAGACGCTCTGCGCAAGTCTCACCACTCCCGACGCTGGATGGAGGTAGAAAGAGAGGCTCAAACGCCCTCAATCGATGAATCCCTAAATCTAAGCGGAACAAACCCTGCGAGTCCTTGACTTTCTTGTAAAAATAAATACAAATTCTTCTCCGAAACCTTCCCCCAAAACGGCAGGAATCGACGGTCGCTTTATCAAACAAACTACACCTGGAACCCCCAACAACCCAGCCCTATCATGAACAAGATTAGACCTTCTTGTAAAACCATCGCCGAAGCCGCCGGAGTCAGTCGTATGACCGTATCCATGGCATTGCGCGACCACCCTCGCGTAGCCCCCGAAACCCGCAAGCGCATCAAAATCATCGCGGATCAACAAGGCTACACACCTGATCCCAATTTGACCGAGCTCATGCGCTACCTGCGCAAACGGGATATCAGCAAGGAAGAGCCCGTCATCGCTATTCTTAACGGACAGAAACGTCCGCTCAAAGAACTCAGCAAAGACACCCTTTTGGTTCGCGAAGGCGCGAAAAAACGAGCTGAAGATCTCGGCTTCAAAACAGAAGACTTTTGGCTCCAAGAGCCAGGCATGCGTCTCCAGCGCGTTGTTCAAATCCTGCAAACGCGCGGCATCCACGGGATCGTCGTTCTTCCAGTTGAGAGCCTAAACGACGTATTCTCTCTCCCCCAAGAAGACTTCATGGGAGTCGCTACCTGCGGCGTAGCTGCTCGTCTAGGTTTCAATCAAGTGCACCCACACTTCTATCAGTCGATGCATGTGGGAATTTCCAATTTGACCGAAAAGGGATTCGAACGAATCGGCCTTTGCCTTACCGAAACCGAAGACGTGCGCTCGAACCACCTCTACCAAAGCTACCTCCTCTGGCATCAGCAAAATATCCCAGAGGCCAATCGTGTAAAACCGCTTTATCAAGATAGCATAACCAAGGAAGATCTAATCGCCTGGGTTAAGCGCGAAAGCCCCGACGTCGTATTAAGCCCGAATACCGACCATTATCATTGGCTAAACGAAGCCGGTTACCGCGTACCCGACGACATCAGTTTCGCTGCCCTCTCACCAGCAATGGAAGAAGAAGGTGAAATCGCTCAAGTCCAAGTAGGCTACCGAAAAATCGGCGCCACCGCGATCGACGTTTTGAAAACAAAACTCGCCCACGAGCAGCTCGGCCCAACCGACAACCCCGCAGTCACCCTCATTCGAGGCGAATGGAAAGACGGCACCAGCGTCCGAAAAAATAGTAAAACTCGAAAGACCGTAGCAGCTTAACGGATACCCCATAATCCTACTCGCAGTTATTCAAACAGACAACCTCGGGACAAGCGCATACGCGACAACTTAACCCAAACGTTTCATAAATCGACTGAATATCTGATTGTCAGGATCCGCTTCCGTCTTCACCCGCCCTGCGGGTTACGCCGTGACGAGTCGCGGATACAGGTCGGCAGATGCCGATTAGGTTTTTAAAGCACCGTACGGAGGGTTTTGAGATAGAGAAACCTGTTGTCGCATCAGCGACACCTATGTCGCCCTTGGCGACCCTGACCATTCTATTTGATGGCAAGCTTGTCCAAGGCTGTCGTTAGCTCACGTTTAGTGGTGTTTCAATTTGTTAGTGATTTATTTTTAAGTTATTGCAAATTAATGACTTAAGAAATAGTTCACTGATTTTCATGAGACTCAGAGGTTAACTGGAAATCATCTAAAACCACGCCGTGCTGCGACGAAACTACGCCGAGGATTCGGTTTAGAATTTGCAATGGATCCAGCAGTTTAGACCCAAGTTAACGCCAATGCGCCAAGCGGGATCTAGAAGTCTCGATGCGCGAGTCAATAAGGACCGGCCCGGTCCTCCGTTTGTCGCAAAGAGGACCGAGCCGGTCCTCCTTGCCTTCTAATCTCTAGAAACAAGGATCTATCCTCCTACTGTGACCATAACCCACAGCGCCAGTATAATAAGCCCCACCATAACCCAGCTGCCGCCAAAGCCAATCCAGTCCATGCGATCCGGTATCGCGAATTCCCAGTTGCTGTCGGGAAATAGCTTTTTCTTTCGAATCGAATCCGAGTTGGCTGCCGTGTAAACCACCGCTCGCTTATCTTCCTCAATCGTAGCCTGAATAGGCGTGAAGAGTTTGCCGTAGAAATAATCCAAGTGAGCTTTACCAGCAGGACGTGTCACCATCGATACCGCGAACAGGATTAAAAATGGGAAAAACGCCACGAAGAAAAAGCGCGACGCCACCAGTTGAGCTTTGCTAAACGTCGTGAAATCAATTCCAAACCAACTCATTACCCAAATTTCCGCTTCGAAGCGCCCCATTCCGATCAGCGGCGAATTCGCATCCTCAGGATCTTGCCGCACCACTTTTTCGAAGAACACTCCCTTCGGCTCAATCCACACTTCCTTTTCGATCGAATCGCCTACGGCCGTCGCTCTGCCCAGCTCGACATCCTCATTCAAAGCAGGCGTCTTGAATACATGACTGTATCCTTCGGTCTGGACGAGAAAATCCGGGTTCGTCCGAGCCCAATCCAATCCAAGAAACAAATTCGGAATAATCGCAAAAATAAGAAAGCAAACGCCAACCTCAATTTTGACCGCCGTTTTGGTCAAACGCCGCCAGCAAATGCCCAACCAAATGGGAGCTCCGAAAATCGCCGGTATCGAGATTAAATACTTAAATATTTCGAGTAGGTTATCCACGAACATGGCTGCTCCAATCCCTCCGAGAAGGCTCACGCCAATCACCGTTCGCCCCACCAAGAGATAGTGCTGCTCAGATTTTTTGGGGAAAATCGGCTCGTACAGATTGCGAATGAAGAGAGCGGAATTAGAGACCGACATCGCATCCAAGGAAGACATGTTAGCAGCGAGAATCCCAACCAGCATCAGCCCAATGAAACCCGGCATCAGAAGATCGCGGCTCATGAAACCCCAGGCTAAATCCGGATCGTGGATTTGTCCGGAATACAAGCCCACCGCAATGAGGCCTGCCAAAATCCATGACAGCATCAGAACCCGTTTGAGAAACATGCCTCCGATGATCCCGAAACGAGCGGAATTCTCGTTCGTCGCCGATCCCGCCGTCTGCATCATCGTCGCCACAGCGACGATCGAAATCAATTGGGAACAGAACATCGCAAAAACCGTATACCAACCGTATTCGCTCAAACTGACCGACCCAAATAGCTCGAACTGAAACGCTGGCACCGTCGCATGGAGCCCCTCGAATCCTCCCAGCTTCGACAATCCTAGTGGTATGAGAATCAGAGAGAATATAACAATGAGCACCCCCTGTATAGAATCCGTGATAGCCGCCGCTCGAAACCCTCCCATCATGGTATACACGGCCACAATGACCCCATAGAAAATATAGAAAATAACCGGATCCGTATAGGAGTAGAACGACCTCAGCTCTCCCTTCAGATTCTTTTGATTCAGAACCTCATAACGCTCCTGCTGCACCTCTGTTCGTTCGCCTAATTCCAAGACCTTCAATCCTTGAAGTTCCTTGTATTCTTCCACCACATTGCGCTCCTCCACGGTAAGCACCTCAGCGGGCTTCGGAGTAATCGCCATCAACGTTTTACCAGCGACCATGTAGCCCATTCCTCCGCCAATGAAAGTCATCAACAAGGTGAATACAGCGAAACTGCCCCCCACGAATTTGCTCTGAAAACGCTCCGTAAAATAGTCGCCTAGCGTCGTCAAGCGCATGCGTCGAAAAACGAGCGACGTAATCCAATAGAATGGAGTAACGAATAAAACAAGGAATTGTATCCACATTCCACCCACGCCCTGACGGTAGGTTTCACGAGTGACCGCCACCGCTTGGTCCGCATTGGTCGAAGTTCCGAAGTTCAAGAAGAACTGGTAGAATTTCCCAAGGGAGCGACCCGCTAGGAAGAATTCCTCCGTGCTGTCGTTTTTCTCGCCCGCTTTTTTGCCAAGCCAAAGAATGACGACGAAATAGATTAGGATAACGATAATATCGAGGATGTGGAGACCCAGAAATTCCATGGTGCAGGGATAGTACTATTCAATTAAGAGGGCTTGCGGTTCAGAGATCGAATCCGAAATTGGAAACGAATATCGCGACCGCTAGAAAAGGGTTTGCCCATTCGAAACTCAATCCTCTATTTGCCCCCCTTGACGAATTCAACGAGACATGGCGATATACCGTAAAACGAGGGTCTCGTTGGTTGCCCCCATTATCACCCCCAATTTCCCAGGCAACCGATAGGTTTTTCAAACGTCACAATCATGTCGAATCTAACTTACATCAAAACCGGCCGACCGGAATTCGATGAACTCACACCTCGAGTTCAGGCTTTTCTCGAAAAAGACACCATGGATATGGTCATCGATGGCGACGCCATTCGAGGGTACCGCTCGCCGGACACACCTGCCGTTTGGATAAGAGACCACTCGGATATCATGCGCGGAGCCCGACATTTCGAGAAGGACATGACCTCCGCAGTCACTCACTTCGCCGACACTCAAGCCCGCAATGGCCGCGTTTTCGACTACTTCACCGTTCAACCGGAAAAGGTCCCTTGCGAACGCGAAAACTGGTCGAAATACGTGCGCGTCCCCGTAGAAGCCGACGTCGAATACCGGTTTGTCAATGGCGCATTCATCGCCTGGCAAGCCACCGGCGACGACGCCTGGATCCGCTCGCTCCTGCCCAATCTGGAACACGCCTTGCAATACGTATTCAGCCATCCCTGGAGATGGGATCCGGATACCGAGTTGGTCAAACGAGCCTACACGATCGACTCTTGGGATTTCGCTTACACCGCAGGCAGCCACGATTGGCTCCAATTCCAGATCGACGACAACACCTTTTGGGGAATCATGCACGGCGACAACAGCGGCTACTATCAAGCCTGCAAACGCCTTGCCGCGATCTATCATCACTTCGAAAATGAATCGCGAGCCGCCCATTGGTCACGATTCGCCGATGGCATAAAGAGCCGCATGAACCAGGTTTGCTGGAATGGCGAATTCTACACCCATTTCGTCAAACAAACGCCCGTCGAAATCCCCGGCGTCGATGAAGCCTCTCAGTTGAGTTTCAGCAATCCGATGAACATCAATCGAGGCGTAACCTCGCCGGAACAGGCGAGCTCCATTCTACGCGAATACCGGAAACGCAAGGAGTCCACCAAGGCATTTGCCGAGTGGTTCTCGATCGAACCTTCGTTTCCCGACGGCATCTTCGGTGACGAAAAGATCATCGGCGGCGCTTACTGCAATGGTGGTATAATGCCCCTCGTCGGCGGCGAACTCGCCCGTGCCTACTTGGAAAGCGGATTCGAAGCCGAGGGCATCGAGACGCTACAGAGCTACCACAAGCTCATCTCCAAAAACAACGAAACTTATCTCTGGTACTTCCCGGACGGATCGGAATCCACGGTCGACACCAGCACCAGTCCGGATGCCATGCCCACCGACGGTTGGGGATCCAGTTCGATGCTCTACGGCCTCGTGGAAGGTCTCGCCGGAGTGCAGGACAAAACGAAGCAATACGAATCCATCTCGCTTTGCCCGCGCTGGAGCGCTGCGAATGTAACCGAAGCCGAAGTCGGCGTCGGCTACGAATGCTCCGGAGCGGCAGTCAGCTATTCGTACACCGAAATCGCGAGTGGAATCAAATTGTCCGTTAACGCCAAGAAATCCGTCGCAAGCATACGTCAACTTCTCCCGCCCGGCGCTTCAGTAGCAAGCGTCTCAAACGGCAGCGCCAACCTTGATTTCAAAGAAGTCCAAATCGAGCAAAGCCGCTACGTCACATTCGAAACGAACATCGTACAAGGCACAGACCTCAACATAGCCTTTCGCTAAAAGGGGTTTGGTCAGTCCTGATTCGAGTTGTCCCTAATCTGTAGGAGCGGGTTTACCCCGCGATGAACGGACCGGGCTGTACCGGCACAGTTTACCATAAACACTCTCGCGCATGCCTCATACGCGAGAATACGCTTCTATGTAGCTAAACAGGACCCTGCGTCTTAACCGCTGAGAATGCATCTCTTCGGTAACGATCTCCCAAAATCGCCCCATGCCCGAACTCCATTTCCTCAACTCGCTGGATTATTCAGTATTGGGCATCTACATGCTTATGATCTTGGGCATCGGATTCTACGTTGCTCGATTCAACAAAAAGACGGTCGATTACTTCAAAGGAGGCGGACACATCCCATGGAAACTCTCCGCCATATCGCTCTTCATTTCAGGATTCTCCGCGTTCATGTTCGTCGGTGCTTCAGGAATCACGTACAATGACGGCGGCGGGGCCGTACTCCTTTTCAGTTTTGCAATGCCCGCCTATTTCCTGGGCTATCTAATTTTCGGCCCATTGTGGCGTCGCACGCGCATCGATACCCCACTTCAATTTCTAACGCGCCGATTTTCGCAAGGCACCACATACTTCTACACCTTGCTCGCAGTCGTCCCCAACACCCTCGTGCTGGGCATTATGATCTACACCCTGTGTATTTTCATATCCTCAGCCTTGGGCATCAACGAACAGGTTTTTAATCTCGGGTTCGCTCAGCTCGACGGCTTCGAATTCATGCTACTGATCACTGGCGTGGTCATAGTGACCTACACCACGCTTGGCGGACTTTGGGCCGTCATGGTGACCGATGGTATCCAATTTCTAATCATTCTACTGGTCACATTCATCATGACTCCGATTGCCTTTTCGCTTCTTGGCGATGGAAGTATTATCGATGGTATCAGTCGAGTCATCAATGAATCCCCTGAAGGCTACTTTGATCTAAACCTCAAAGATCGAGGATTTCTCTTTTGGCCTACTTGGTTCGTGTATATAATATTTGGCTACAACGTCAACTGGCACATAGCCCAACGCTACTACAGTGTAGCCGACGAGCGCGACACCAAAAAAATGGCCCTCTGGTGCGGAGGCCTTTCCTTCATACTTCCAATCCTCTGGATCCTTCCCATCTTCACCACCCCAATTCTCTTTCCAGATATGGCCGCCTTGTGGCCCGATCTAGCCAAACCTGAAGAAGCGTCATTCGTCACCCTTGCTCTAGCTGTCCTGCCACACGGAATGCTCGGACTCCTGGCCGCCGCGATCTTCGCCGCAACCATGAGCTCCACTGACACGCTCTTCAATTGGCTGGCCGCCGTTCTCACTAAAGACGTCTACGTTCCCCTTTCAACGCGTATCTCCGGTACTGCTCCAAGCGAACGGATTCAGCTATGGGTCGGAAAACTCTCAGTCGCCTGTCTCGGAATCATTGCCATCTGGGTAGCCTTCAACGTAAAACGATTCGGCGGCGCTTTCGATGTCTACATGAAAGCCGAATCGATTTACAAGATCACCCTCTTCATTCCCGTATTCATCGGTATCCTATTTACCAAGACACCTTGGTGGTCTGCGATAGTCTCTGTTTCGGTGGGCGTATTGGCGGCGCTCGTCGTCGGCATATTCGCCGCCCGTCAGAGCGAATTGCCAATCGGGTTCATGAATATCCTTTTCGCAGACATCAATGTCACTTGGTTCGGCTTCGACCTCTCCCGCTATGAACTCAACGCGTGTGTAGGAATATTCGTCACCGGAACCGTTTTTCTCGGATCAGCATTTTTCAACAAACGCGAAGGAGCATTCAAGGAATCCATCGAGAGTTTCGAGACGGATCTCAAAACACCCGCCTATTCCGATCCTGACACGAAGATCGGCGACGAAGGCCTAAAAGCCTATCGCCTAATGGGCTGGCTAGCCGTTCTCATCGGCGCCATCCTAATCCCTATGACATTTTTCAGTCTCGATCGTAGTGGTTGGCTCAATGCAGTCGCCGGAGTTCTATCGATCGGCATCGGCATCGCCGTCTTAAAAGCCGTTTCTAGATACGAACAAAAACATCTACCTCACAATCAACCACCGAGCGAATGACTATTTCACGCCGTGAATTTTGCTACCTGGGCGCTTCCGCCTCCCTCTTGACTGGCCTAAGCCCATTCGTGAACGGAGCCCAATCGACTTCCAACAATCCGAAAAGCGACCGTTTGTTTTTCGACAAAAATGACATCGAGCAAATCCGAGCGAATGCCGCATCGGAATTTCTTGGTCCGCTCTATCGCAATTGGTCAAGTCATCCGCCCAGCGAGTTGTCAGAAAAGCTGGACGCTTTTAATGAGTCCCGCGACATCATAGGGGATTTCGGAACAGTACTTGAAACGCTCACCTACAGTTCGATGACCCAAATCATCGATCCAAGCCAAGAGCGCCGAGATTCGCTTATCAAAGGCATCGAACGCTTCATTGAATTCCCTTTCTGGGACTACTTCCTCGATGGTCCTAATGACGCGATTGGAATCCAACGCGCCGCAACGGCAATCGTGAGACTCCTTTTCGCCCGAGAAGTTCTCGAAGGCGAAATCGATGCCAAACTCGATCGTCGCCTCCTTTCCGCAATCGCCGAAAAAGGCTGTCTCCCATGCTACCGCACTGTCCACGGTATGGATAAACCCGATACAGTAAAAGGCTGGCGCTTCGACAAGCGACACGCCGACTACTACGACATCGATATGTCTCGATGGCCCGAAATCCTTGGAGCCAACAATTTGCGAGCCGCTCCTAGCAGCGCTTTGGGAATTGGAGCCATCGCTCTCCGAGGCCACGACCCGAGAGCTGATCTCTGGCTCGAAACCGCTATCGCTAGCTCGCGACGCGTATTGCCGCTCTTCAGCCCAGATGGAAGTTACTTCGAAGGCGTCAGCTATGCGGGTTACACGCTTCGCACAACACTTGGTTTTTTCGAAGCGCATCAACGCTGTATCGGCGACATCGATTGGGCCGAAGAAGCTAACATGGAAGGGATCGTCGAATTTATACTCAGCACCCAAATGGGACTTCAGGAAGACGGTTCCCCCGACATAGCCAATTTTAGCGACGCCAAAAACAGCGTCTACCCGTGCGTCCCCTCGTGGATCGCTCGCCACACCAATAATCCACTCGCCCAATACACGGCTGAGAATGCCTCGAAACCCTACTACTTTCTAGATTTTCTCTGGTACGAACCCAATCGAAAATCCAAGTCGCCGCCCGCAGCTCTAAAGAACGTTCACAATGATCTGGACTGGGTCCTTTCCCGCAGCGGCTGGGGTCCCAATGATGCAGTCGTCGCCTTCAAAAGCGGTGGTCCTGCCAATCACGAACATTCGGATCGCAATCATTTTATCTACAAGATCCACGGCGAACGGCTGATCAACGATAATTTCGGCGCTGCTTACGACCGACGCCACGCCCACTGGTTGCTCCGCCAGACCGAGGCCCACAACGCGGTGCTCATCGATGGGAAAGGCCATCACTATCACGACGGAATCGAAGGCACCAACGAAAGTCTCTCCTACGCCAACATCACCCAGTATCACGTAAATGGTGACACTACCTGGTGGAGCAGCGACGCCACCTCTGCTTACAAAATCGAGAACGAACACATTTTCAAAGTCGTTCGCACCGTCATCTTCTCCAAACCCGATATCGTTGTTGTGCTAGACCAAATCCGCCTTCGCTATCAGCCGCAGCGCGTCGACCTACGCTACTTCCCTGACAACCGTGACAACGAAGCACGACTGAACATCGACGGAAACCAATTTTCCATTCAACGTCCAAACGCGACTCTCCACGCCCAAGTTGCCGCCCGATCCGGCACATCGGTCACGAAATCCATTCTCGATCTTCCCAAAGAGAACGGAGATTTTCCTTTCATCGAGATCAGTTCCAAGCCAGCGCTCTACCATGAAGTTCTGACTCTAATGGCTGCCACTCCCGGAAAGTCCGGCAAAAGCCCAAATATCAAAGCTAAACCCGTCGATGGTGGATGGGAAATCAGAGCAGGAAAGCTGAAGGCTACATTGAAAACCGATCGAATGACTCCAACCATTCAAATCTCGTAAATGACACCCAAGAACCAAGCTCTTTTCCAACGCGCTCTCGAAAAAATCCCGTGGGCCACTCAAACCAATGCCAAACGTCATGATTCCGATGGAGCAACCACTCGCCCTCCCTTCATCCAACGAGCCAAAGGCTGCCGCATGTGGGATATCGATGATAAAGAGTACATCGACTTTCGTTCCGCCCTCGGCCCGATAACATTAGGATATCAGTATCAGGAAGTTGACGACGCCGTGCGCCGACAAATGGAACAAGGCGTCCTCTTCAGTATGTCGAGTCCGATCGAGATTGAAACTTCAGAAGCGATTCTCGACACGATCGGCTGGGCCGACAAAATTCGATTCATGAAAACCGGTGCAGACGTCAATGCCTGCTGCCTCCGGCTAGCTCGGAGCTACACCGGTCGCGACCACATACTCAACAGCGGCTATCACGGCTATCAAGACTGGTTTACTCTCGACTGGGAAAACCCAGGAATTCCTCAAAGCCTCAATAACTACGTCCATTCCATCGAGTACGACGATATCGAAGCCATCAAACGCGTATTTGCGTCGCACGGAAACGAACTCGCTGCAGTTGTCGTAGTCCCCGTAGAATGGTGGCGCGAGCCGTCCAAAAACTATCTCCAAACGCTTCGCGCCAAATGCGACGAGTACGGAACGCTTTTGATATTCGACGAAGTGCTCACTGGATTCCGAATCGCCAATGGAGGAGCCCAAGAATACTTCGGCATCACTCCAGACCTGGCAGCCTACGCAAAAGGCATGGCCAACGGATATCCACTATCTGCATACGCTGGAAAACGCGAGTACATGGACACGCTCGACCGGACCACGATTACAACAACCTATGCCGGCGAAACACTTTCTCTAGCCGCCGCAAAAACGGTTATGGAAATAATGAACCGAGAACCCGTAATCGAACACCTATTCGCAATGGGCGAACGTCTCAAAACCGGTTTCGATTCGATCTTCCAAGAAACGAATTACCCCGCAAAAACAGTCGGCTTAGCGCCTGCCATAACGATCAACTTCGAAGACGAAATAGGACAACACTCTCCTCTTCGAGCAAAGCTGTTCGACCACCTCTACAACAACGGAATTTTCGCCAACAAAGAATGGCTCATCAACTACTCCCACCAACCGACCGACATCGACCAAACCCTAGACGCAATGCGCCAAGCAGTCAAAGCGACCACCTAACAACCAATACATCCCCGAGAAAAGGAGGGTGTTTAAAAAGTAGATACTTCGATGAAAATAGCCTGTTGCCAGGTATTTCTGAAAACCGCCCCGAAAGGGGATGCTTTGTAGCTCAGTACTTTAACCTGAGTTCTTATTCCGATCGATGACTCAGGCTAAAGCACTGAGCTACTATTTCGCGACGTTTTAAGACCCTCCAAGTATCGAGGCATATACCCGCAGGGAATAAAAGCACCATTCCACGAAAAACTGCTGTTACCATAAAAATTAGCGAGTTGTACGAAGAAGCCTTATCGTAACCAGCGATCCAAGTTTTCTTTGACGAATGTGTCGTCATTCAAACTCGGATAGGCCTCATAAACGCGGTCTAAGGCCTCGGATTGACCAGGCGAAAGGACTTCGTTCGGGTTCAATGTCCACAGTCCTTCAAGTAATCCTTGGCGCCGGAGAATTTCATGGATACCGGGTATACAACCCGCGAAGCTATTGGCGGCATCGAAAATCGCCGCGTTCGCATCAGTCAGTTGTTGAGCGCGGGTTAGCAACGAAAACGGGATTTCGCCGCCTGTGGTTCGAGCTTCCTTAATCGCTTCCAAATCCTTGACTGCCTGGCGCGTCCAAACTGCCCACTGGCCGAGCAGGCCACCTCGAAAACGAATTTCAGGTGCATTCTCGTTTTCGCTAAACCGAACGGGCGTCAAAAGATCGAGCAGGATATTGTCATCGTTCCCCGTATACATCGCGAGACTGTCCTGACGATCCCCATCCGTGACTGCCCTCAATACATCCAATGTATCATAGCGGTTAAACGGAGCTGTTTTTATCGCAACGAGGTTTTCAATTTCAACCGCAGCCCGCCAAAACCCGTAATCTAAACGGCGTCCTCCTACTGATGGTTGTAAGTAGAATCCGAATATCGGCATTACATCGGATACCGCATTCAAATGCTCGATCATCTGATCGTTGGTTCCTTCCTTGAAAGCGCTCAAACTCACAAGGGCGATATCGTACCCAAGACTCGCAGCCAGTTCCGCTTCCTTGACTGCTTGATTCGTTTGACCAACGACTCCGGCGACTTTTATTAACGGTCTGCCGACATTCGTCTCATAAGCCTTCATCTCTTCGGCCGCCAAACTAAGCACAGGTTCGTACAATCCAATATTCGGATCGCGGATCTCAAATTGCGTAGAATGAACGCCTACTGCGACTCCACCAGAGCCTGCATCCATATAGTAGCGGAGCAACGCTCGCTGACGGCGCTCGTCGAAACGACGCTCGCGAGTCAAAGCTAGTGGCAATGCAGGAATGACGACTCCATCAAACAATGACCGATGGACGGGCTCGGAAAGAAGAGATTTCTTAGAATTCATCGATATATCGTTAGCTAAAATTTACCGTCGCGCTTTTCGAACCCAGTAGGCTTACCATGTGTTGCCCCCCCTTGCATCAACCAAGCAGCAACCCACCCGATCATACGATCTAACTCAACAGAAGGTTTTCCAAACAAGCGCTGGGAGTACGAAGAATTACTCAACCACATGGTCTCCGCTTCTTCTCCCTGGAATTGCGGCTCAACTCCCAAGTATTTCCCAAATCGCTCCGCCAGGTCGCGAACGGCCACCGTATCCGGTCCTGCAATATTGATCGGAACCGCGGGACTATCGGCGATCTCCAGCGTTTGAATAATTTGATTTAAAGCGTCGTTTTGCCATATCAGATTAACGTAGCCCATCGTAACGTCAACTGCTTCCCCGTTCAGAACTTTCTGCCCTATATCGAGCAAGACGCCGTAGCGAAACTCCACCGAATAATTCAATCGAATCAAAGCCACGGACGTGCCAAACGTTTTCGAAGCTGATTGAAAACGTCGCTCGCGCTCCAAACAAGACAAGGCGTATTCGCCAATTGGATTCGTTTCGGAATCCTCCTTCGCTCCACCCGAATTCGGTGTCACGTATGAATAGACACAACCAGTCGAGAACGCTACGATCTTTGATTTCTGAAAACGTTCGGCGATTCGTGCTGAAACTTCGACATTAATTTGCTGAAGTAACTCAGGATTCCCCGAAGTGCCAAATTTCGCCCCGACAAGGTAGAAAACCGTTGGACAATCAGGTAGCGATTCGACAAATGCGGAATCGCGAAAATCGCCCGCCAATACCTCTATCCCATTCTCCTCATATACCGATCGACTATTAAGACTGCTAAAACGAGAAGCGGCATAAAGACGGTTGTCCTTATTCAAATCGCTCAATATCCGCTTCAGTAGCAAACATAGATGAAGCCCCATTTTCCCTCCCGCACCAAGAACGAGAATATCTCCCTCAAGCGCTCGAAGCGTTTCGATCGCTCCAGCTTGAGAAGTGGAGAGAAACCAATCCACTTCATCGATCGAGCACGGCAAACTTGAATTTTCCTCGGTAGGTTCCATTGTTTTAAAATTACTCAATATCCGTATTCAAAATTCCATTCATCCTCGAGCAATCCATTGCTTCAAAGTCTCCGCATCGCGCTTGAAGCTTTCCACTGCATTATCCTTCACATGCTCGATTGTAACCCATCGTTCCAACCCGCTCTGCGTCAAGACACGAAGATAGTCCGCCCAGTCCTTCTCGCCATCGGATAAGAGATGCGCGTTCGGCCAATCATCTTCGCCAAAAAAATTACAATGAATATTGGTGACCCGATCAACCAACGCTTCCAAGCCCTCCAAACGATAAGCATGCCCCACGAGTAATTTCGTTTGCCAGAACGTGCCTACATTCGAATGCCCGATTTCATCAAGTAATCGTCCGGTCGCTTCGTTCGTATCGGTCAGCGAGTGATCGTGAAATTCAAAGTCGATCCGAATTCCTCGCTTCCCAGCATCCTCGCCCATCTTCCGAGCTTGCTCGACTACGCGTCCACGATCTCCATCCGAGACATCAGCCGAGCTCTGTCGGCCCGGCCATACTCGAATCGAAGGCGCTCCCATCGCTTCTGCCGAATCCAAGACAGCCTCGAATTCCGGCCCTACATCATCCGTATTCTCAAAACACTCGTCGAAACGATAATACGAACCATACGCGGATACCTGCAATCCAGCGTCGCGCGTCAATACGCGAGAGCGCTCCGCTGCGACGAGATCACCGTGCGGCACATGCACATCGCCCCCCCATTCAATTCCCGCAAGTCCGGTTTCCGTAACCAATCCGACAATTCCCTCCAAGGGAAGCTCTCGGAAACTTATAGAAACAAGACCTGGCTTCAGCAACGTATTCATAATTTATCGGCACTCAAGATCTCTCACAACCAGAGCAACTCCCTCCATTCCTTTTCATGATTACAGTAAAGATAAACCCGAAGCCTACAGAATCGCCGGAACATTGAAACCTTTTGCTTTCCTCAACCCCACATTAGCGAGCCCCTAAATCTAGTGCTGAGCCCAACACCGTCACTCCAAAAATCCAACCCTTAAAGTTACAACGTTGTAACGTTAAGAGTTCAGCATCCATGCCGCTTTTCTCATTGATTCGATGATGGGGTTTCAGCTCTGAAATATTTGGCACATCGGGCGTGCCCCTTTGCATTCGAATCCGGCAACAATCAATTGCAAATACGGCAAAACGCTACCATAGCCCTTTCTCAATGCTCCAAGAATCCTCTAGCCCCATAAACGCCATTCTACCGGAATACGGCGTTTGCGTTCTGGAAAGCCATCACGCCCAAGATTTTCGTATGAATTGGACGCGGCATCCTTTTCTTAAAATATTATCTGTCATCAATGGCGAAGGCTCACTTGAAACCAAAGATGGCTCAACCCGTATTCGCGAAGGAAACCTCACTCTCATTCCTCAAAACGAAGAGCATCGACTAGTCGACGACCCAAAACGCCCCCTATCGCTTCACATCATTTGCGTAGCTCCATCACTCCTTAACGAAATCGAACGTTTCGACCAAATCCGCTTTCCAAGTGGTTTGCACATCGGGCAAACGCAATTCACCAAACCTCTCAGGCATCGACTGCGTCAATTACTGGCCGAGCAAGCGAATCGCCAGAAAGGCCACATTAGCCTCCTTCGAGCAAAGACGGTCGAATTGCTCGTTTGCTTCGAACAGCAAGGTATTCCCCTGCAAAATGCCACGGCTGTCACAAATTCATCCGAACAGCGAATTCGAGACTACCTTTCCCAACTGGAAAAGGAATTTTACCTCGAAGAACGCCTCGAGGATACCGCCGCGCGCCTCGGAATGAGCCTGCGCAGTTTCACAACGCACTTCCGACTGCAAGCTGGTCGATCGCGTCATCAGAAGATTACCGAACTCCGAATAGCCCACGCATGCCGCCTCCTTTCGGATCCGAAAAGAAGCGTTATCGGAATCGCCTTCGAATGTGGATACGGCGATCTCTCAAGCTTCTATCGAGCTTTTCGAAAATTGGAAAACTGCTCCCCAAGCGATTACCGTAAGCAACTGGCCTAGCTCGATCGATCTACTTGATACCCAAGAACAGATCACGGCCCTTGACCAGCGATTCGATCTTACGTTCGGCGATCGAACGTTTCAGCATCCAGAATCCGCAGTCAGGATGCACCCATCCTACGCGACCCGATCCAGCTTTCGAATCCGCTTTCTCGATACGTCGAGCAATTTCCTCGGGACTCTCGATGTGATTCACCTTGATATCGATCACTCCGATACCGAGTTTTATCTTCGTATCGATTTCCTTGAGCACATCGAGATCCGCTTCCGGACGGTGAGCAAACTCCATCACCAAGTGATCCGCATGCAGACTGTTTAGAAAATCCAAAAGCGGCTTCCATTTGCCCGACTGAATTGTTTGTCCACCGTAATTCCCGAAACAGAAATGAACCGCCTTCTCCACCTTGACCTTGTCCAAGATACGATTGATCGCTTCAGCCGCCAATGGAGCATTCTCCGGACTACCAGGTACATTGGCCTCGTCGATCTGCACGCACGCGCAGGGAAGCTCCGAAACCTGTTCAGCCATCACATCGGCGATCGCCAACGTTAGAGCCTCTAAGTTTCCGTAGTGATTATCCAACAACGTTCGAGCCAGCATATAAGGACTGGTCAGCGTAAACTTCATTGGACCACCCGCTACTTGAGAAGAACGCGCGCAAGACTCGAACAAATCAAGCGATCCTTCGGTCAAAGCTTCCGTTACAACGCCAGCCGGCTTCCGGCGAAAGGACATTTCGTTCTTCTGAGAGAATGCCTTCGCATCGCTGATTCCTATATCCGTGTTGATTCCCCCAATACGAGAAATAAAGTATTCGATCATCCCATTCGTATCCGGGTGACTGATATCGTAGCGGTACAGCTCGCCATCCGTCGGCAAGTCAATCCCCGCATCCCGCTGTAAGCCAATCACGACACGCGTCGCATCCTGGACCGTTTGCTCGCTTGGCAATGCGTACAGCCAATCAATCTGGGAGTACGACCCAACGGTCGTAGTTTTAATACTGGGGCCTTCGGAAAACAAATGAGATGACATATAACCACACATTAGCGCTCGAACCCTCAATCGACTAGGCAAAACGGGCAATTCTCCCCATGCAAAATCGGCGCTCACCAAACCCTTGACCCAACGCCCTAGCCAAAGAATATTACCCCCACCACCCCTTAATACTCAATCCCCCCATACTTCACCCGTTCTTCACGCAATCCCCTGCCGTCCCCACACCCGAATCTGCGTCCTCAGGCGAATTCGAACGCGAGCCTGTCTCCAAGCATGCCCTGAAAGGCGCCAACAAATTCTGGGGCATGTACATCGGCCACTACATGGCATGGATCGCCGCAGCCTTCATGCTGGCTGCCCAAATAAAACTCAACCAAGACGCCAATCCCATGGCGAGCAACGTAACCGGACTTGCCGGGATGATCTGTGTCATCGTTGCCGGTTGGACCACTGCCAACCCGACAATCTACCGCGCCGGACTCGCATTCAGAATGACATTGATTCCTCAACCAATCTTCCACTAGGATTGCGGCATGAAACGAAGAATGGTTTGGGCGATCCTTGCGATCGCATTAATGGGATCGTTATCGGCATGGGGTGCCAAGAATAAGCAGAGCAACGGTGAAGAGCAAGTTACGGTAATCAAACGTATCGAGCCATTCTACCCAAACTGGGCCTACAATAACGGGATTGGCGAAGGATATGCGAAGGTTGCCTTCTACGTCGACGAAGACGGTCAACCTTCCGAGTATCTCATTATTGAATACTCTAAAATAGCATTCGGCGACGAGTTCATGAAAGTCCTGCCAAAATGGAAATTCGAACCGGCCCACAAATTCGGCAAGCCAATCAAAAGCGTATGCCATGCCTATTGGGAATTTTATCCAAATCGCCCAATTGTCACCAACGCTTTATTCGACACCAGTAAACGTATAAAAAAGAGCGACAAGCACACCCACCGCGATCTACGAGTACACGCGGAATCGGAACTCGATTCAAAACCTCGCATGCTCGTTTTTCCTGAAGTTGTAGCTCCACAAGGGTTCGACAAATCGAAACTAACTGATGGCAAAGTATCAGTAAGCTGCGAATTCTATATCGATGCCGAAGGCAATGCGGCTCTACCTGTAATCACCAACTCCGGTGCTCCAGAACTCAACAACCATTTCGCAGAAGCCTTTTCCCAAGCAAAATACGAACGGCCCACAGTCGAGCGCAAAAGCACAATCGGCTTCCTCAAAAAGACCTACCTAATCAACGTCACAGTCGAATAATTTTCGACATACGAAAAGCGACCAATCATCGCAAGAAGGTAAGTATCGACTAAGCAATGATCACAGCAGATGTATTAAACGCTATAGATACCAGTGTGCTTTGCTGGCTCGCAACGGTCTCCTCTGAAGGCGAGCCAAACGTTTCCCCCAAGGAAGCTTTTGTCTATAACAATGGCAGAATACTCATAGCCCACATCGCATCTCCCAAAAGCATCGCAAACCTCCGATCGAATCCAAAGGTGTGCCTAAGCTTTGTAAACGTATTCACTCAACGAGGATACAAAGTGAACGGGATTGCTCGAGTCATCGACAAATCAAATTCCGAATACAATCAACTCCAAGCCCCTCTTTCGGAGATGGTCGGGGAAGACCATAAAATACTGGCAATCATTTCAATCGAGCCGTCAAACGTCGAAAGAGTGACCGCGCCCAGCTACAACATTCATCCAGAAATAACACCCGAGGAAATGATCAGCCAATCTCTCAAAACCTATAAGGTTGATGAGTACGCTCGAAGGACTGAATAAATCAAACGGTAGCGGCCAATCTCAGAGCGGCCATTGATACAATTCAGGACTTGTTTATTTTTAGCATTCCGCAATACAGACACAAAAAAACGCAGTAGGCATTCGCCAACTGCGCTCGGTAAATTCTTATTTCGAGGATATTCCTCGATGCATTCGCTTAGCGTCCGCCGCGGTAGTTTCCACCGCCGCCGCCACCGCCACCGCCACCGCGATAGTTGCCGCCGCCGCCACCGCCGCCGCCGCCACCGCCGCCGCCACCGCGAGGTGCTCTTGGCGTAGCTTCACGTGCAGACAATGCGCGACCCATCACGTCTTTGCCATCAAGGTCTTCGATCGCCGCTCTGGCCTCTTCATCGCTATCCATCGTCACGAACGCGAAACCGCGTGAACGACCACTATCCCGATCGGTGATGATCTTCAAACGAGAGACCACTCCAAAGGATTCGAATGTTTGCTGAAGCTCTTCTTCAGATATGTCGAAAGATAAGTTTCCTACGAATATTTCCATGTTATCAGTTGTTGAAAGCATCAGTTCATCTAAAAGGTAGATTCGAACAGCGACGCTTAGACCGGAACACACCCTGAATCCCAAATACATCAGGATTCACTATAAGATTGCCTCTAAACATCGGTTTCCACCGCATTGCGAGCACAAAAACGAAAACCTATCATAGAGTTCCTCTCCCACGAGCATTCACAGATTGTCCCATTTAGCCCTCCAGCGACTGATTCGCAAAACTCAGTCTTGCGAATTCACGCCAATTACCAGAGATCCTCGCAAGCAATTCTCAGCATGAACGACCTATTTAGAGAATCCATCCTCAACGCAACCGGAGCCACAGATCTTGTCGAAACCGAAACGATCCAAAGCCTCTGGAGCGGCTACGGAAAAATCGCCCGCATCGAGCTCGTTGGAACCGAAATTAAAACTGTAGTGCTCAAAATTGTACGATCCCCCGACGGAGGCGATCACCCCAGAGGCTGGAATACGAACTTATCGCACGAACGAAAACTCAAATCATACGAAGTGGAAGCTGCTTGGTATTCCCGCTGGAGCGATCGCTGCGCAGAACAATGTCGCGTCCCCCAATGCTTCGCTCTCGAAAAC
>JBNMOQ010000036.1:0-27901 GCA_051275055.1 Candidatus Pelagisphaera sp. | reverse complement strand
AGTACGCTCCTTCAGCAATTCTTGTATTTGCTCCCTGGGCACTGGAAGTTCGTCAATGTGATTATTGAGCCACTGCGAGAAGTCTTTCTCGATTTCATCTGTCCAACGATCATCGATTTGACCTGCAGTATAGATGCCGGCTTTCAAACGCTCGAATCCGAATTTGTCACGCAGGCGAATGAGCTCCGCAGTTTTCACGACCTTCTCTGCTAAATGCGCGGGAATAACAATGATGCCCGAACGCTTCCCGAGAATGACATCACCCGGCATGACGGTTACGCCCCCCACATTTACCGGAACGTTGATCCCGGTAATCATAGATGCCCAGTAGAAGCTCGGATTCCACCCACGTACAAACCCGTTGAATCCCTCGATTTTCTCCAACTGCTCTAGGTCGCGAGCCACTCCATTGAAAAGCACTCCATTTCCTGAATTTGCAAAAATCGTCGTCCCCAAACTCGCTCCGATAATCGGGCCACCGTCATTCTGATTGTTGTATACATCTGCCACATACACGTCTCCCTGTTGCAACATGTCGATAGGCCAAGTTACCTGACCTCCGGCATGACCGTCCACTTCAGCCTGCGCGTCTACCACTTCATTAACGTCTTTCCGCAAAGGCATGTACATCGCCGTCATCGCTCGACCGCAAAGCACCTCGCCAGGATGAACATGCTCCCAACCTTCCTCAAATTGATATTCGTAGCCTTCGTTTCTCAAAACCACCCAGGCAGCTTCGATATCCACAAGCTTCATACGTTCGAGGATACTATCGGACACCTTTGGACGCCCATTGGGGAAACGTTCTCCTTCCCACTGAGGCGTGAATTTTATCATCGCCTCCCTGTCTAAGGAAAATGGCATCGCTGAAGCAAAAGAAATGCCGACAAACAGGCAGGTGAAGGTAACTACTATTCGTTTAACGGTATTATAAGTCATGTTGGTTTTTCTGATGTTGATTTAAAATTGCGGCCACTCGGATTCGAAATTCACACGAAGTCCGAACTGGAACCAGGTTCTTGAGGCGTCTGATAGATTCCTCCTGAAACATTCGCGGGATGCAAAAAATATTCCCCAAGATGCGGAATGTGCTCCAGGAAAATGGCTTCGTGCCCTAATGCAATATGATTAAACAAGACGAGGTGCTGATGAATTTGCCCCATGTCGCCTACGTGGGGAACCACGGGCAAATTGAATTTTCGAGCTAGCAAACTAACCGTTAGAAATTCACTAATTCCTCCCACCCGCGTACAGTCTACCTGGACGAAATCCACCGCCTGGGCCTGCATGAAATTCTTAAACAGTACTCGATGCGATACATGCTCTCCCAGAGCAATTTTGATAGGAGAAATCGCCCGAGCTAACGTTTGATGAGCAAGGACATCATCCGGATGAGTGGGTTCTTCGATCCAGTAGGGCGACATGTCTGCCAACGCCAAAGACGCTCGAATCGCCTTGGGCAACGACCAGCTTTGGTTCACATCAAGCATCACCCTGGCATCGTCTCCGGCCCCCTCCCTAACGAGAAAGGCTCGGCGAACATCTCTATCCGTATCCGGCGAACCGACTTTCAGTTTCATCGCGGTAAAACCCGCGGCGACCGCCCTCTTGACGTTTTCCTTAACTTGTTCATCCGAATAATTGAACCAGCCAATCGAGGTGTCGTATCCAGGATAACCTACACCGAGTACAGACTCTCGCTCATGACGACTTGATTGATTGCTCCTCAGAATACCCATTGCGTCATCACGCGTAAGAACATCTTCGAGATAACTGAGATCCAGTGTATCCACAATTGCCTCTGGAGACAGATCCAAAAGCAATCGCCACAAGGGAACTCCACGGCTCTTGGCCCACAAATCATAACAAGCGTTCGTTATCGAAGCCAACGCCAGGTGAACCATCCCTTTATGCGGTCCCAGCCAACGATATTGAGGGTGCTCTGCGATCGCTTTAAAGGTGACTCCGAACCGAGACATCAACTCTTCAATTTCACAGCCAACCAATGATTCCGCTAATCCTTCGATAAGCGCACAGATCTCCTTATTCCCCGCCCCAATCGTAAATACGATTCCCGTGCCGCTAATTTTGCTGTCGGTATGCAAATGGGTTACGGCATAAGAATACACCGGATCCGTGTGGATCGAATCAGTGCCGTCTCCCTCTTTCAAAGGAAACGATTTCACAGATGTAGTAATCTTAGTAATGATGTACATAAATCAACTTTTGGTAGGTCCGTATCGATATCGCTTATACAGCGGAATCGAAAGTAAGACGATCGAAACGATCACGAAAATCAGGGATACCGGACGTTGAATCAAAGGCAGAAAACTTCCATTCGAAGCCATCAATCCCATCTGCAAATTTTCTTCTGCAATCGGAGCCAAAATAAATCCGATAACGAATGGCGCCAGGGGGATTTTCATCTTTTCAAATCCGAACCCGAGCAATCCGAAAAAGAGCATCGTCCACACGTCGAACATTCGCGTCGAAAGCGCGAAGGATCCGATAATGCAAAACACAAGAATGACCGGCATGAGCAAACTCCGGGGAATCGAAGCCAGGCGAGCCAGGTAACGAACTGCTAAAATCATGAAGCAAAACATGAACACATTCGAAACGAACATTGCTCCCATAATGGTATAGACCATTTCGGGATTCTGCTGGAAGAGCAACGGGCCTGGTTGCAGGCCATGGATGAGCAACCCGCCCAGTAAAATGGCATCGATCACGCTCCCAGGTATGCCCAGGGAAATCAAGGGGATGAGGGCGCCCCCGATGGTCGCATTATTCGCCGATTCTGAAGCCACAATGGCGACTTCGGAACCTTTCCCAAACTTGGCCTGCTCCGCTGGTTTGGCCATCGATTTCGCCGCGCTGTAGGCAGACACGGATCCGATGTTCGCCCCTATTCCAGGCAGTATACCAACCCATGTTCCTATAACTGAAGAACGAATCATATTAAATGCCTGATCCTTCCAATCCTTGAGTTTGAAAAACATATCCCGCGTCCGCTTGACCGGTATGATGGTTATCTTCTCATCAATGCGACTTAGGTCGGAAATTATCTGGCTAATTGCGAACATGCCGATGAGCACCGGCAGCAGTTTTAGTCCGCCATTCAGCTCTTCAAACCCGAACGTAAGCCGCAAATTCCCAGTAGCTTTATCAATTCCGGGCAAGGAGGCGAGGACCCCCAATGAAGCGGCTAAAAATGCGCTGCTTATCGATTTTCCTCCAACCGAAGCAATGAGCACGAATGCTAGAAGAACCAAAGCGAAGAAGTCGAATGGTCCTAGCTTCGTCGAATAGCGTGCAATCGGCCCCGATAGGGAAATTAGAAACAACCACGAAATGCACCCTCCGACAAACGATGCCGTTATACCCAAACCCAATGCACGACCCGGCTTTCCCGCTCTGGCCATGGGATAGCCATCCATGGTCGTCATGATGGACGCTGGTGTTCCCGGCATGCGCAGCAAAGTCGCCGTAATGAGGCCTCCGCTGACTGCGCCCACATACATGCTGATCAAAAGAATAAATGCATTTACCGGAACCATGTTAAAGGTCAGCGGCAGAGTCAGGGCAATCAACATAGCGCCGGTAAGACCTGGGATCGCTCCCATCGTTATACCAAGCACGGTACCTAGAACTACTAAGAATAGTCCCTGAACACTAAAGAGGTAGGCGGATGCTATTTGTAAGGCTTCCATAATAATTCCTCAGGGCAAATCAATGGTGAACAATTGAGTGAATACAAAATGAAGCCCAAATGACATTAATAGAGCGATCTCCGTTACATAAACGAATTTGCGTTTGTCGCAGCGCGTCAGGAAGAGGCCGCTAGCCACAATAAAAAGTGTAGTCGCCCATACGAATGGCATTATTCGCAACCCCATCAGAAGGACATAAACGATGGACATAAGAAGCGTGCCGAAAGCCAAGTCGTAACGTAAGCGCAGTGCATCCGTTTTTTGAATATCCGTACTCCGGGCCGACCATCGTTTTCCAAATACAACGCAACTAAAGAGTCCAACCGACACCAAAGTCCATAACGTGAAGTCGGGAAGTTCCACCCGATTTTTCGGCTTTATCGAATCGAAGATCTCCGTTCTCTGCGCAATACGCGTATTCATTTCATCGCCTACGATAATCCTCGGCAAGATCTCCAAATCCTTCGTTTTCCCAAGGACATAATCGGTTTTCATAACCTTGCTCAGCACACCGGCAAAATAATCGACAATCGCTTGATCGGTTCCCTTAGGAAACCACCAGTAATGAAGATTACCGCCAAACACAGGAAAACCCAATTCTTCTGCCGTCGGGACGTCCGGAATCGAATCGATACGCTCTTCACCCAAATAAGCGATCGCCTTCAATCCATTCTGTTGAAAACGAATATACTCCCCTATCGACAAGATAATCACGTCCAAATGCCCTCCCATCACTCCGGCCAGACGATGAGCTCCACCGCCGGTTGCAACGAAACGAAACCGAGCGCCGGGCAAGGTATTCTCCAACATGATCGCGCTGAAATGAGACGGGGTATTCAAGTTTACACCAAACTTTACTGTTTCCGGTTGCTCCTTGGTCGCTGCCATCAGAGCGCCTAGAGATTGATAGGGAGAATTTTCAGAAACGAGAATCACTACTCCGAACTCTCCTGTGGCTGCTACCGCCTCAAAATCGTCAGGACCATTGGGTGATTGACCAGTAGATTTCGCGACCATCAGAGCCTCATGCAAACAGAGCGCCGTGTATCCATCGGCTCGTGCGTCCTTTACATAGCTGCTGCCAATGGAGGTGCCTCCCCCGGGCTTATTTACGATGACCAGAGGTTGTGGCATGAGCTGCTCGTCGTTGATCGCCTTTTGCACGATTCGGGCAAACGTGTCCGACCCGCCTCCCGGCCCAAAAGGAACCACTACTCGAATCGGCTTCCTTGGATAGTCATCACCGCTAAATGAGCTGGCCTTAAAGTACTGAAAAACAGACAGAAGTATCAGCGTTGCGATGAATATGTGCCTGATCATAAATAGATATTCTTGGAATAATCGCTTAACTCTAAGGACCCGCTATTGTCTTATGGGGCCCGTCACCTCCCATTGAAAACCGCGAGTCGTGGTCTTCAGAACTCCACCCACTCCCCCATAGTACAACGTAGGCGGGTTTGTCTTTGGATCGAACACTAAGGTCCAAGCCATATTCGACCAGCGCAATCCTGCCGACTCGAATGTATCCGCCTTATCAGTACTTACAAATACTCCCGCCCGAGTCCCCACGTAAACGTGGCTAGGATTAGCAGGATCGACAGCCATAGATTCGATATGCTCCATCAATGGTCTTTTGCCAGCAATCCAGGTTCGCCCCCCATCCTCCGATCGAAAAACGCCGCGAGGCTGAGTCCCGGCATAGATGATATTCGAATTCGTAGGATCAAGCGACAGAGTCCGCACATCCACATCGTAGATCCCTTCGGGATCCGAGCTCCAATTGGCTCCTCCGTCGGTCGTCTTGTAGACACCGTGCCAGGTTCCCGCATAAAGCGTATCGGGCTGATTCGGATCGATCACCAGAACGCGCACTACTTTATCAATCAGGCCGCGATTGATTTCCTTCCATTCGCGGCCACCGTTGGTGGTCTTAAAAACGCCTCCACCATCAGTCCCCGTGTAAACGACCTGATCGTCCTTCGGATGAATCGCCAACGTTCTTATTTCGCGATAGGAAATTCCATCGCTGATAGCTTCCCAAGTGACTGCTCCATCGTTCGATCGGTAGACGCCCATTTTGTGAGTACCCACGTAAAGCAGATCTGGGTTCGCCTTGCTTATGACGATGCTACGCGGGGAAAGCATGCTCAGTCCGTAGGTTGGCCAGTTATCCTTCCCTCCGTTCAAGGATTTGCACAGGCCCTTAGCGGCGCCTGCGTAAATAATATCAGGATTTGTAGGATGGAGGGCGACTGCCTGTGTCTCCCCATGTCCGGGAGACGCCATCTGAGCATGGAGAATATGCGCGCTTAAGAGCGCGGCGAAGAGAGCTATAAGTGACTTTGACATTTTCAGCGGTCCCATGGAAAAGCGAAGCTTGGTTTATTGGAATAGCGATCAAGATAGATGCGAATGGTTGAAGTCGAACCTGGATCCAGTTTCACGGCAAAAGCGATTCCATCTACCTCTTTGCTGTCCTTCATTCCTGCATCATCCTCATACACCTCCCCAGAACGTGGATTGCCTACAGACCGATGGGGACCAGCTGCTTTAGTGAACTCCACACTTTGGATACGGTGTTCGCCATAGGCTCCGCCTTGGACGATTAGCGATCGGGATTGGGTCACGTGAAGATTAACGACCTCCACTTCAATCCAATCGGGTTCAATCCGTTTCACGAGGGCGGCCACATCCTGCGGAAGCCCGGCGCGTTGGTTCTCGCCATCGAAATAACGAACCTGCGAATGCAGCATTTCGCCTCTTGTATCAATAGGGATTCCTCCAATCGAAAATCGGTTGAGGCTACTCGTGCGCATGGGATTCATACCCATCCACTTGCTGTCTACCCAAGTTTCGGAATAACCATTCTCATTCTGGATGAGTTCGATGTCATGCTGGATGCCCTTCAATTCTCTTTGGAATACTCTCTCTGGATAGCCCGGATTGAGACCTTTGACGAAATAGGCCCATTCCAGGTCCCCATCCGTAATCCTTCCTCTCGCCTTTTTCTGAGCCTCGGCCAGCCGCTCTATGTGCTGCCAATCCTCTTCGCTTTGAGAGGTGTACCAAAGGTGAAGATAGAGCTCGGGGTCCTCTTCGCGATAGTGATACCAGCCGCGGTGGTCGTGGCGCCAAGGAACTACCGATGTTCCATTTCGGATTTTTTCAATCGTCTCTTCGCTCACATTCCGCTTTCGCAGCTCGGACGGATCGATGGAGGCTACTCCGTCAATGAATCCATTTTCTCTGAGTACACCTATTTGGCTTCGAGCCAAGTTCATCCAGCGAGTGTCGCCTGACAGCAGAGTAGCGACCTTTCCGCTGAGCACCAATGTTCTCATAATATGGGTTCCGCTTGGCCATACCCAGCCGTAATAGCCGCCCCACCAGTGCCCTGTGTGTTCGCCTATCTCACCGGAAATACCCACATTGTCTGGGATGATCCCGTTGTTGCGTTTGGTTAGCTTTTCCCAAGTGGTGAGATAGTCGGTTGTCCATTGGATATACTTATCGTCCCCAGTATATAAATACGCGTTGGCGATCAGAGGAGTGGAGATCATGTTAATCGGGACGTCTCCTTTGGCCATGCGATCGCTCATAGCCTTGACCAGTACGGCAAATTGATCGTTGTCTGGGTGGTCGTTAATCCAGGCAGTGGAAGAATCAATCCCAGGTATGTCCAAGAATGGCAACGGATAATAGGTCAGGTTAGCATTGGTTGGAGTCCAATCGCGCTTGTTCCATTCCATTAGCGGACCGCGACTACCGGTCATGACAGCCCGCATTTGCTTTAGCTCGGGGTCCCAGTTTTGAGCTTCAGGATCCTCGCCAATATACATGGCTGCAAAGCGAATGGCGCGATCTTTAAACATCTCATCGTTAGGCTGGACCATGCCCATTGGATACAGGTTGATGTACCCTTCGCCATGGTGCATCCAGTCCCAGTTCGAATCAAATTCCCGGTAGATCTGACCATAGCGGGTAAACTGCTTGGTGATCCCTTCCCAAGCGAAACGGTTCTTTTTATCGATTTCAAGCGATCCCCCAAGCGCAGTATGAAGCGAGAATCCTCGGAAAGCCTCATACATATCATCTGATGAATTCATGCCACTCTCGTAGCGCTCCTTGAAGGTGAGCATTCCATCCTCGTCTACATACTGATCGTAGAAGACGTCAGCAGCCTTGTCCAAGGCGTCAATGAGCTGGCGTTCATAGAGGGCCCATGCGGGCGGCGTGGCAGGCAGGTCGCAATGGATCTGGACCAAGGCTTCATTCTCTTGATCTTGAGCCGAGGCAGTGAAACAGAAAGCCAGCAAGCAAGTGGTTCTCAACATCGGTATTCGCAATGATGACATAATGTAGCGTATTGATTGTGATAAAGGCATTTTTATGGAGAACAAAAAAATTCGGCTATATAATACCCTAGCCAGGCCGTCTTACCATAGTGGAAAATCGAACCGAACGATCGCGAAAGAACACATGGTCCGAAGAACTCAGACCTCCTTCATCACGTTCCTTCCACTCGAGAGAACCATCTTCCAGGACATAGGTATCGTAAAACTCAATACCTGACCAATTGAGAGTATCGATCAGCTGCCGTCCATACAGGGCCCACATTGGCAAACAGGAAAACGCAAAGAACGCCGCCGCAATTTTACACGCGGCGGCGAACAAACAAACATCTAAAGACCAAAGTCTCGTCACAAAACAAGTCTAGAACCGAAAGGTGTTCGACCAAATGAGCGTTGTGGGGTTCGGAATTCGGACTACCGCGACTTGGCCATCCGGGTTGGTTTTGACCGGGAGGTTCCCACTCTCGCCAATCAGATTCCTCACATTCAGCTGAGTGCTCCAACGCACCTTGTTGTCCATGATGGGCTTTTCGTAGCTAATCCAAATGTCTCCACTAAAAACGCCGTCATCCAAATGAGGTCGACTCGTGTCTGGGACTACAGCGCCTGTTTCCTCGTCGAGGAAAGTGACATATCCGGTGGCCGCTTCGTCTTCCCAGCGAACGGCCCCACCAATACCAAAATCCTTGAAGGCCCCTTCCCGGAAAGTATAGTTGGATACACCCGTGAAACGCCAAGTCCGTTGTTCATTAGACAAGGTCCCATCCAACGCCCTGGCTGCTATTATATTGCCCAGTATGCTTCGTTCGAGGGTAACCGAGTAATGCTCCTCGTCTTGCTGCCATGAACCATCTTCCTGAAGATCATCCATCCCACTCGCTCGGATAGCAGCCACGTAATCGAGCGTCAACTGCGCCATTACCGGAGCGGTGTTGGAAAATACCGTCTCTTGATTGCTGATATTGGCCATGAGGCGCCATGCCGGGGTCGGGTTGGCCACAAGTTCTACTTCAAAGCCATCCGCCTTTTGGTTCCTCGTGGATCGAAGATTTGGGATAGCGTCCCATTCATATTCAACCCATTGACTTTCGGAACCACCTCCATCTACCTGACGCGGATTAACGATGTCCTTCAAAACTTGAGGTACGGTAGCCAAAGTTGCAGTATACCACTCGTCATAGCTCTGGATCGGGTGCCCTTCTGGGCTAGCCCCACCCGGCAAGCGAGCCAGATGCTCTGACCACGGAACACCAGACAGCTCCCCGTCGCGGTGCGCGTTAATCCGGCCGTAAACGTGATTGGCAAGATTGAAATTCACACCGGCATTAACACTGTTCAACTGTGTCGTGAACCAGTTGAATTTGACCGCGTACTTGCTGTCTTTGGAGGATATTTGAAAACCGTACTCTTCGGTAGAGCCAGTAGGTTGTCCAATCGCTACCCCGAGGGCGTTGTTGCGGAGCCCAATCGGGTTGAAGTTCTCAGACGCGGCCCAATGAGCTTGAATGTCGAAGGGCAACTCGCCTAACCATTGCTCAGGATAGCGGGCGATCACACTCCAGGTTTGCGTATCCCCTGACTCGGACAAGGCGGGGGTGGAGGAGAGGTTGGTGAAGTCCGAATTATACCTGCCATCAGGCGTCCACTGCCCAACATCGGCTTCAGATGCGGTATTCCGGGCAAAGCTTTCCGTGTCATCCTCGCGGTATCCATACAGGGCTACGATGGTGTCGTCGAGAAAGTAGCTTTGCCAGGCGAAGGCCTTGGCATCGATATTCGTCTGACCGATGTTTTCATTAAATAGTATTCGGTTTACAAATACTTCGTTGGTGTGGATCATGCGGTCGCCTGCCGCGGTAGTGTCCACCCAAGCGTAATTGTAGGTTTCTCCCGGATTGTACATCTTGAAATCTAAGGGCTGAAGGCGGACATCGTCCATCGATTGAACCCCAATGAGGCTATCGCTGGTGTAGGCCATGATATTGACATTCCGACGACCATGTCGCAGCCCTTGACCCGAGGTCTGCTGCGTGTCATTCATGTCGATCTCGTCGCTATCCCCCTGGTCTTTAAGCCGCCTTGTAAAAGTGTCCAAGCTGTAGTCATTGTAAAGGCCCGTCCAGCGGTGGCGACCGAGATGACTGATAAAACCATCGTTTTCCGAAAAATCCTTCTCCGCGAAAGCGGTGAAGCGAAACGTTTCGCGATCCGACCATGAAAAATCCTGCTGCGGCGCTCGAACACGGGTATAGGCCCGTCCTACGTTTGGATTGGGCTGACCATTAGGCAGCCATGAGGAATTATGGACGTAGATATCGTAGGGCCCTGCTGAGCTTGTCCCATTCCCTCCTGAGAATGGGAAATTCCGGTGAGTGAAATACGACTGAGAGTCGTACGCCACTTCGAAACCCACATCCCCATCCAAGAACGTCTGTTCTAAAGCGACATTAATCGCGTCGAACTCTCGCTTAATCTCGTCCAACCCGTTGCTATACATTTTATTATAGAAATCAAACACATCACGGTTTTGCAGTGTGGGCGCCACGAATCCCGCTGAATAGCCCTCCGCGTAGGGGCTAACAGTGTGGAAGTCCCGGATATTTCCGACGGGAGCATCATCGGGGAGTCCGGACGCGATTGCCATCGGCGTACCCGCCAATCCAGTGCTGGCCAAGGTGTCTCGGCTGGTGCTCCAAGGGATCAATCCATTGTAACCTCCTAAGCCTAAGCCTCCGCCTACATCGGGTGAAGTCGCGCCGGGGGTGGAATAAGTGATTCCGACGTGACGGAAAATCGTAGGGTGGATATTGGTTCCAACCAAAGATTCGTTGCTGCCCGTTCCGATCGGATCGTCATGCAGAGCTTGAAATTCCCACGTACCACCCTCACTCGGGTGCAGAACCGATGCCGAGGGAGTTCCTCCGGTATACTGCGAGATGCTCGACGAAATCGGCTCAAACCAATTATGATACGCAACTGTAGGAGGAATAACCTCTATCGGCGACCCGCTCTGCTTACCGTCCTCGGCGTTGACACGCAATCGGGTCAATGAACCATTACCTTCGAATACCGTCCAGTTGATATCCCCGTAGAATCGAGTCTGGTCCTCATGGGCTGGCCTTTGCTTAAACTTCTGGGTTTCCTCGAGGGCCGCTATCCGAATAGCGAGGCGATCTTTCAACAATGATTTGTTGTAGTCGAATGAGAAACGCAAACTGTCGAAGCTATCCATACGGACGCCAAATTCTCCAAAATCACTATTTTGCACGGCCTGTTTAGTGGAGTTATTGATCACTCCACCAGGGCTGCCGATTCCGAAGAGCAAGGAGTTGGGGCCCCGGCTAACCGTCACGCGCTCCGTATTGTAGCTATCGAGTGCAATATCCGTAAGAAAGAATCCCCGAGTTAAATCCGCCGCGCCGAGCCCGCGAATCCGCTGGTTTCGCTGCGGGTTCGTCCGTTCCTCCGTTTGGTAGTATCGACTTTGCGACTGTTCGCTTGCTCCAGTGAAATTCCCCTGGTAACCGCCAACTTCCGCATTCGACACATAGGACAGCAGCGTTTGAGCATCGGTCGCCCCAACGTCGTCCATAAATTGTTCCGTAACAACCGATATGGAAGCTCCTAGGTCCTTGAGGTTCGTCTTGATACGCGTTCCCGCCAGGGTGCTGGTGGCCGAATAGCCTGTACTATCGGCCGCATCCACCGAAAAGGGGCTGAGCTCGACAATTTCTTCGCTGCTATCGTTCTGCGCCGCTAGAGAGGGAACACACAACGCGATGACAACGGGGATACCTCTAAAGAGGGTTTTGTAGTCTGACTTAGGTTTTGTTTTCATTTCGAGTCTATTGTTTTTGATTCTTAATGCACACGCTTCACCTCTAAAAGAAATGTCTGCCCAGGAGGTTCCGTGGAGTAATTGAGCATAGATTTAAAGGGGTACGTGGTTCCAATACTCATTATCACGAGAATTAGCACAACCTAGATCCTGCTAAACGCGTTTAGCGCCGATTGATTCGATTTCAGTTTCCTCTACGAATAGTCCTTTTCTACACGCGAACAGAGCAGCCTCCCAACTCATAGCCCTGGATATCATGCATCACCTGAGGCGCTTTAAACTCCACTCTAGTTAACTATAATGACACGGCCAAACATACTCTGGTACTGCACAGACCAACAGCGCTTTGACACGATCGGCGCCCTAGGGAATTCGCACGTTCAGACTCCGACAATTGATGAGCTCGTCAAAAACGGGGTCTCCTTCACCAACGCCTACTGCCAAAGCCCCATATGCACGCCAAGCCGAGCCAGCATCATGACGGGACTCTATCCAAGTCGAACGCGAAACACACGCAACGGCAACGACACCTTCCCGTCAGACGTTCCGCTGATCTCCAAATTGATCGCGGATTCCGGATACAACTGCGGCCTTATTGGCAAATTTCACCTAGTAAGCGCCGGCCGACGTCCCGAGCCTCGCCTTGATGACGGATTCGATTATTGGCAGCATTCGCACGCCCCGAGAGATGATTGGCCCGCCGGCGAACACGCTTACGCGGACTGGGTAAGAGCGAATGGAGAGAACCTCGATGCATTGAGGAATTCTGACGACCGCGTACCGTCTGAATTCCATCAAACGAAATGGGCCTCCGACTGCGCCATCGATTTCATATCGCGCGATCACTCTACGCCCTGGATGCTCAATATCAATGTGTACGATCCGCATCCACCTTTCATTCCCCCATCGGATTACGAGAAGCGATTCAATACAGAGGACATGCCCGGGCCCCACTTTAGAGAGAGTGACCTTAAGCACCAAAAAACCTTGGAGAACGTCGATTTCCAAGGTGAGCCCAAAACGCCGGAAGCGAACAATGCAAAATCGATTCAGGCCAAGTACTACGCAATGATCGCTCTAATAGACGATCAGCTCGCTCGCATTCTCCAAACCCTAGACGAAACCGGACAGCGCCAAAACACGGTTATCATATTCACCTCGGACCACGGCGAAATGCTCGGAGACCATGGATTAATGTTCAAAGGCTGCCGTTTCTATGAAGGCCTCATCAAGGTACCCTTGATTTTCTCCTTCCCCAAGGAATTCGAGTCGAATTTGCAGTGCAAGGGCATTGCCGAATTGCTCGACCTTTCCGCAACTTTGCTTGCCGTAGCCGGTATCGAAATTCCCGATTACCACCAAGGCAAGAATCTCCTACCCATTCTCACTGGCCAGACGTCGGGAGACAAAATTCGCGATTCCGCGCGATGCGAATATTTCGACGCGCTGGACACTCATTTTACAGGCGGATCAGGCTCATTCGGCACGATGTACCGAAACGACCGGTACAAGCTAAACGTCTACCACGATCAAAACATTGGCGAGCTCTACGACCTCCAGGAGGACCCCTGGGAGTTCAACGATCTATGGAACGACCCTGAATATTCGGAAATCAAAAACCGGCTCATCCACGAAAGCTTCAACGCGCACGTCAACTTGACGACCAACGTCGGTTCGAAGCGTATCGCTCCAATGTAGCGACAAGTGAGAAAACAACGTTCAAACGTCCAATTTCTCCCTAGTTTGAGTAACTAATCAAGAACTAACATCCTTCTTGAATACCCCCTAAATGAACAAGGACCTTCCAACCGAGAAGCCTCTAAAACCCCCCACGTTTGCCGACATCGCGCAAGCAGCTGGAGTGTGCAAAGCAACCGTATCCCTCGCCCTCAGAAACAACACGCGCATATCGAAGCCCACTCGAGACAAAATCAACCGCATCGCGACGAACCTCGGCTACCAGCTCAACCCCCTCGTAACTGCGAATATGGCCCAGATTCGCAAGTCGAAGGAATGGCATGGAACGATGCCGACAATTGGTCTTCTGAGTACTTGGATTGATGAGCAAAGGGAAGAGAAACGGGTCGAATGGCATATTCAGAATCGATTTCTGATGGGAGCCAAACGGAGAGCGATTCAACTCGGATTCGATTTTGACTATTTGGAATTCGATCTGGCCTACTACTCCAATAAACGGATACAGAAAATTTTAGACAATCGGAACATATCCGGATTGATCGTCACCCCTCTCAGGTTTTCAAACACCGAACTCAACCTCGATTGGGGAAAACTAGCGGTCGCATCGATCGGGCTTACCGACACGCTGGGAAATATACCCAACGTATACTACGACAACTTTCGCTGTATGCAGGATATTCTCGAGAATCTTTCCCAACGCGGATACCAGCGAATCGGGTTCATAACAGATTCCGAAAATGAAATGCGCGGGGGCCACTTGTGGAACGCCGGCTTCTTTGAATACCAAAACCGTGTAGTCGATAGCGAAAACCATGTTCCGATCCTGAGGATCCCCAAACCGGAATTGCTGTTCGATAAAACGGACTTCGAATCGATGCACGATTGGTACAAGCAAAACAAGCCAGATGTCATTATCGCTTTCAGGTCAAACATCCTCGATTATTTTTTAAGCCTTGGTTACAAAGTCCCCGAAGAATTTGGATACATGGTTCTAAACTGGTCATCTCAAACGGATGGTTGCTCGGGCTATCGCCAGTGCCACGAGGAAATGGCAGAGGTTGCAGTGAACATCGTATCCGAACGTCTATATAATAATGATCGAGGAGCGCTATCCAAACCAAGAACAACGCTTCTTCGAGGCGACTTCGTGGATGGTTTCACGATCAAATAACTCGAGAAGCCCCCAAACGCTCGAATATCCCGATTCCTCGGCAACCCCAGATAAAGGCTCTCCATGGGAGAACGTAGCGGCGTAATCGTCCACTCTGTATTATTATATCAAATACAGAAACTCCAAGCTAGAGAATTACCAGTCTAACGACCTCAATGAAAATCAATTTCAAATCAGCTAAAGGCATTCTTTTAGTACCGATAACCATCACAGCGATTATTGCTATAGGTGCGACCATCCTAGCTGCTCATTCGATAGCCGGTTCAGCCGCTGTCATTTTCTTCGCGCTATTGGCCATCTATTTTCAATTTGATGAGTCAGTGAAGACATTCACCTTCACCTGCCTCGTGATCGCATTTTTTCTGGCCAGCCTCGTCTACCCAAACGCGTTTTTGATCGTAGGGGGATTCGATCAGAGAAGCTTAATCGTGCCGCTCATCCAAATAATCATGTTTGGAATGGGAGCGACGTTGAGCCTTCGCGACTTCTCAACTGCCCTCAAGATGCCTCGCGCGGTGTTGATCGGAATTTGCCTTCAATACTCAGTGATGCCGATTGTTGGCTGGGCCATTGCCCTTAGCTTTGGCTTCGAGCCCGAGATCGCTGCAGGAATCATTCTAATAGGATCCTGCCCAGGTGGAGTGGCCTCCAACGTGATGGCCTACCTCGCCAAGGGAAACGTCGCCCTTTCGGTAACCATGACCGCTTGCTCTACGATGCTAGCGCCGTTCGTGACCCCAGTCTTAATGAAACTCCTAGCGGGCCGACTCATTGAAATCAATGTGTTTAGTATGCTTCTCTCCATCGTGAATCTCATTATTCTTCCAATCGCAGCTGGCCTCGCGATTCACTATCTACTGAAATCCAACCTGCGCGGAATGATGTGGCGGCCCATAGCCCTTGGCCTTGCCTTGCTTTGCTACTTCCTCGCCAAATCAGCGGGATCGATGAACGAGCAACTATTCAGTCTCTCCGGGGCGCTCATTCTGATGGCGGTCCTCCGTCGCAATTGGCTGGATAAAGGACTGCCGGTAATTTCCATGATCGGCATCTGCTACATCGTCGCCATCATAGCTGCAAACACGAGAGACTCGATCCTAGCGATCGGCTTCGGGTTATTCGCCGCGGCAATTATTCACAATACGTTCGGATACGTTTCAGGCTACGGAATCGCTCGCCTTGGCCGTCTTCCCGAGAAGGATTGCCGAACTGTCGCCCTCGAAGTTGGGATGCAAAACGGTGGAATGGGCTCTGCCCTAGCCATTGGCGTGCTCAATAGTACCAACGCTGCCCTAGGCTCAGTCATTTTTGGAACGTGGATGAATCTCTCCGGCTCTGCCCTCGCATCCTGGTGGAAAGGACGCCCTCCCGAAGAACCGGTTGTTGACAACGCTGCAAGCTAGCGGTCCTCAGCTCCAATAATCAAGCGAACGAACCTGCCCTCGCGTCCTGTCTCGGCGTAGCAGCGCGAAGACGGAAGCGAGGATCCTGCCGCGAGCCTAGGCGCCCGATCCAGTGAAGCCGCGCAGCGGTGAAACGATGTCCGAAAACCAAACCTATCAAATACCCTATTGTAGGTCGCCTCGACAACGATCCTGATATAGGGAGATTCCACGCCGCCTTGCGTCGTAGCTACGCGAGAGACTCGCGTGGTTTTCAGACGATTTTCAGTTAAGTTGACGCGTATGCGCTCAGCGGTAGCACAAAACCTATGCTCTGCCACCCTCGCTATAACTCGGGATTACCTGTTCAACAATTTGATAAACGATTCCCTGCCGAAGTTATAACGAAGGCCAATCAACCGAATTTTTTGTGCCTTTTCGTGGCAAAATTCATTTAGACCATAGGCTCACGCCTATGGTCATTGACCAGCTCTACTCGAAAAACGCTAGTTACAATCTATATTCAAAATCTACTTTCGTGTGACCACCGCGTAGTAAGCTCCTAGAATATCGAATTCGCCGCCCTCCGTTCGAAAGAAGCCATGCAGCTCAGCCATGCCTTCCTTTAAATCCACGGTAAAGCTCACCTGCTCGTCCTTTCTGCCAACTTTTTTCTCGAGCGTGTGCCCACCGATTTCCAAGACCGCATTCGTGGCCCCGATACTCTTGCCTTTCGCTTCACGAAACGCAGTCAACCCTTGCACAGCAGCGCCTGCTTTTAACGACGCGTTGATCGGCAAGGACAAAGACGCCGGCCAACGACGCAAAGCAATTTCGTACGTACCCGCTTTTTCGACACGAATTGACCAAAACCCGTCGCCTTGACGCGCGGTCCTGATGTAATTCTGGTGCCATGGTGTCAAAGGATCGTTGGTCAGCCAATCATGGCTGGTCAAATGGGCTGGATTTTCAGCGTCATTACCCACCACGATTGGCGTTTCCTTTGCGAAGCCAGGCGAAATGCTAGCCCACCAGCGATCGTAGTCCGCCCTGAGGCTTTGTTTCACTTCTGGATACTGAGCAGAGACATCCTTTTTCTGGCTCGGATCGCTCTCCATATTATAGAGTTCCTCGCCATTGATCAAACGCCACTTGTCCGTCATGGTAGAAGACTTACGCCATTTGATTGGATCGCGCACGCGCTGCGAATCAGTGACGATCGTGCGATTTGGCCACGGGGCTGGATTGTCGTACAACAGCGGAGCCAACGAACGCCCATCAAAACTGTAGTCCATCGGTCCATTCAAACCGCAAAGCTCAATCAACGTCGGCAAAATATCGATATGGGCCGTCAGGGCATTCACGTCCCTCGGCTGAGTGAGCTTTCCCTCAGGCCAATGAAGGAAGAAAGGAACGCGGTGACCGCCATCGTACTCGCTCGCCTTAGCCCCTCGCATCTCCGAGTTGTAGACCTTGCTGCCCGACGCCGAACCATTGTCCGTGGTGAAGATGAAAATCGTATTGTCCGCCACACCCTTTTTATCGAGCCACTCGCGAAGCTGACCGAGATTGTGGTCAATGTTAGCGATCATACCGAAGAAAATCGCTTCTTGATCCGAAATTCCTTTATTCGCATACGGCTTCCAAAATTCGTCTGGGCAGTGAAACGGCGAGTGCGGCGCATTCGGAGCGATGTAGGCGATGAACGGTTGATCGCGACTTATGCTCTCTCCCATAAAGCGGGTCGCTTCCTGAAAGTAAACGTCAGTGCAGTAGCCCTTGTAAGCCTGCGGTTCGCCATTGTGCCAGTAGGTGCCGTCGAAGTACGAGTTATCCCAATAATCGGGTGTCTGCCCAACGCCGCCACCGCCATGTCGAACGACCTCCTGAAAGCCACGATCTTCCGGACGATAGGGATAATTGTCTCCGAGATGCCACTTACCGAACATGCCGGTCGCGTATCCATTATCTCCAAACACCTCTCCAAAAGTCGTCGCTTCCGGCCGCAAAAAAGAACGTCCCATGATCGTATGCCAAGGTCCCGCTCGGTTGGTGTAGTGTCCGCTCATCAAAGCCCCGCGTGTTGGAGCGCAGGTCGGGCTCACATGATAATCGGTCAAGCGTACGCTCTCCTCATGCAAGGCATCCATAGCCGGCGTTTTTAGAATTGGATTTCCAGTAACGGACAAATCCCCGTAACCCTGGTCGTCGGTGATGACGAACACCACATTTGGCTTACTCGATTGAGCAAGCAAAGATCCCATCGCGGCCGAAGCCAAGACGACCGCAATCGCTGTTCTAATTAGGTTTTTCATACGTATCATTTTTTTAAAATTCTAAGTTAACTAAAGTAGCACAGGCTTCCAGCCTGTAAACACAGGTAAGATGCCTATGCTACATTTGATCAATGAGCGGACGGCGTTGCCCTACCCAAAATCAAATGGGATAGGTTCACGCTAATCACTTCTTCGCCCTTTCAGAGGAGACACTATTGCTAGACGGTTTTTTAGGCAAACTCTTCTTCCATGTATTCAATTTCCGAGACAATTTCTGAACGATCTCCGGGTTGTTGGCCGAGACATCCTCCTTTTCCGCCCAATCCTTTTTCAGATCGTACAGTTCCAATTTATCCAGTTCCTTATTGACCAGCATCTTCCAGCGACCATCGCGGATACCCAAGCTCGGCCAGGTATAGTCCTTCGAGAGCCCGCCCTTCCATTCCCAGAAAATCGGTTTAGTTCGCTTGAAAGCTTCTCCCTTAAACGCCGCTAAAGCACTCTGCCCATCCGGCTCGAATCCATTCGGCAACGCCACACCCGCAGCTTCCAAAAACGTTGGCAACAAATCGACTGCGGTCAAAACGGAAGCCCGATCAACTTTCCCGCTCGGAACTACTCCGGGCCAACGTGCGACGAATGGCACACGAATGCCTCCTGCATAAAGCGAACGTTTTTGCCCAATCAATCCGCCGGATTCGCCCACCGAATAGTAGCCGCCCAAACCGACCTTTCCGTTGTTGTGAAACTTATGCTCCGGCCCCCTCGTAGCTTCGGCGCCATTATCTGAGGAAAAGACTACCAACGTCTTCTCATCCAAATTCAATTCCTCCAACAAAGCCAGGATGCGTCCCACGCCTTCATCCCCTTCCGCAATCACTGACGCATACACGCGTTTCTGCTCATCGAGATCCTTGAATTGCTCCAGGTATTTTTCCAAAGGGAAATGGGCGAGATGAACTTCGTGTAGCCATAGATTGATGAAGAACGGCTGATCCTTGTTTTCTTTAATGAAGACTTCCGCGTGATCGACCGAAGCCAGGCCTTCTGGCCTGATATCGTTCTTCCCCGATCCGTTGAAAGTAGCGAAAGCATCGTAGCCGTAGGCATCTTCAATCGGCGAATCGGCGGCTTTGCCAAGGTGCCACTTACCGAAGTGTCCCGTCTTGTATCCAGCTTCTTTCAGAATTCGCGGAAGCATCGGAGCCTCTGGATCGAGCCAATCCGGCATGCCGCGCTTCTTATTGCTGTTCACGCTAGCAAAGTGCTGATGGACACTAAATCTCGCGGGAAATTTCCCACTTATGGCCGCGACTCGGCTCGGAGAACAAACTGGGCTATTTACTGTGAAATTTTGAAAATCTATTCCCTCGGCTGCCATACGATCGATATGCGGCGTTTTGACGAATTCGCTCCCATGCAGACTCAAATCCCCATAGCCCCAATCATCCGCAAAAATGAAAATAATATTCGGCCTGTCCTGCTCGTCTCGGCGTAGCTCCTGAGCGGAGACGGAAGCGTGTCGAAGGGGCCTGTCCGTTTCCGCTCCAATCGCCGCATTCGCGAAACCGAACAACACTGGGACTAGCAGAAGAGATAGATTCGCATATTTAGTCGTTTTCATAATTCACTAGTCGATTCACAATGCTCCTATCGTAAAACGAAGAAGATTAGCGCTGTTCATGCTTTCTTTGGGGAAGAGACAGAAATCCGTTTCCAGAAGCTATCTCGCGGGGTAATTCTGATTTTATCGCCAATTGCTGAACATGCGTCAATCTCGACTCGATCGTTCGACGTATTCATCCAATAGTCTGCCTCAATATTGCAAGCAGACTCCCGACCGGTCGACGAACAGCGAATCGACCGTCTTGCGTTACCCATCCAAACATTACTACGGAGAGATTTCCACATATTCAGAGCTCACCGTCAATGGGCCGCTAAGGACATTTAGGAACCATGCGGTCGATTCCTTTGGAAGCGATGCAGTCACGATCCACTTTTCTCTTCGCTTCTCCAGATTCGCCGAGGTTTCAACCCACTCGCGACTACCGGTAATGCCTGTATCTATCGTTGAAATTAGCACGGCGCTATCAAGCGGTTTAGAAGCGTCGAAAACCACTTCCACCGAACGGCCTTTTCGACGAGCTTTTGTCTGGAGACACCAAGGACGACCGTCCTCCACAACGCTCTTCGCGAACGCGTAGCTATCCGGTGGATTCCATCCGGCACCGTGACCATGCTTCATGCCAGGAATAAGCGTCACCATGGCTTCACCTTTCATTGCTTGGTAACAGGCAGCCTGCTTATCCAAAGGAAAGTGCTGATCACCTGGCCAAGACAACCAGAGCGCCGGCTTACGTGCTTTCTTCAAATAAAGCATCGGATCCCATACCTGCTTGTAGACCTCGTTCTCTCCCAAGGCCCGACCATACTGATTTCCGGCTTCCGCGAGATTGCCACAGCCATATGTCGGAATCGCGAAAGCAAAACGATCATCTAGCCCCATAACCGTGCTCGTTATCACGCCGCCCCAGGAAATGCCCATCACACCTACCTTCTCCGAATCGACTTCGGCAAAAGAACGCAGCAGCGAATTAGCCAAAATCGTATCCGCCACGGCATGATACATCCATTGATCCTCCAGCGGCTCTGCGAAATCTCCATAGATGCCGTCCCTACGTGGGCCCAACCACTCATGGCGCTCCCAACCTCTTGGGTTGTGCTGATCCTTAGACTCCAGATCGCTCCGGTCCGTCTGTCCCTCCACAGCAATGCTAATGGCCGCAAAACCCTGAGCATTCCACTTGCTCACCCATTCTTTAAACGCCGTTCCGCCACCGCCATGCACCAGCACGATTCCTGGTACAGGAGCACTGAGATCTTCCGGGAACCCTAACCAAGCGAACACCTTTGTCGCCTTCCCTTTGTAATCGACCGCATCGAAATAAATCGCCTTCAACCCGCCCTCAGCCTCGAAACCCTCCGCATCCCTCATCGCAGGCGGCTCAGTCAATTCCCCAAGCGCTATTACATCATCCCGCTGAACCGAATAGCTAGCCGCATGGACAATGCAAAAAAGCGACAACACCCATCCCAAAACAAAGACCTTAATCCTATTCATGCGCATCCTATTAAAATCAAAATAATCGTATCCAAAATATCTCATCATCCGCAAAACAGCAATCCCCCATAAGGTGAAACGTGGCGTCCCGACGCGTTTGCTTAGCTTCTTTAGCTTACAAACCGAGCTTAGACAATAAGCTTCTCATTGCCATCCCGTATACACAGGATGTTCACTCCTCCAAACGCTCCACAGTCCGTCCACGATGCCTGGGCGGCAACAACCGAAGACATGTCGACGCAGGATAGACTAATGGCAGAGGCCATGTTCATGCCGATCATGGTAAGGGTAGACGATTCAGGTAACGTATCAGAACTCGCCCGGACCGAAGCGAACAATCCCTACGCGAAGACCAATTTCTCCTTTAGTCGGTTTGTCGAAGAGCGTCTCGATAGTCTAGATGCATTCGAGCTTCAAATGGCCCCGGAACAATACGAATTCCAAAAAGGAGCATTGTCTAAATTTTTAGAGGAGCTAAACAGTGCAAGAATGCTGGATTAAGTTGATCTCACAATCAAAATCCTCTGTTAATTGTACTTGCGGGATTCATTCCTCGGATACAAAAATGACTCCGATTCGATCCCCCCATGCCTCTGCCCCTTAAAAAAGTTTTTCCAAAATCTCTTGCCTTGATCGCTCCCCTGATAGCTTTGCTGAATTCGGTTGCCGTGGATATTGCCAGAACAATTCCGGATAATCCGGAGATCCCTGCCTACCGATTGGAACGGGGTTACAAGCCGCAAATCACAGCGTTCCGAGTCGAGACTCCCCCGAAGATCGATGGTGTCTTGGATGACGAAGCGTGGCGCAATGCGGAGGTCGGGGGACCGATCATTCAAAACAGCCCGCGAGCGGGCAAGGCGATGGATCAACAAACGGAGTTCCGCGTCGCCTACGACAGCAACAACATCTACGTGGCCGTTTGGTGCTGGGATTCCGAGCCCGACAAGATCGTGGCCCGCTATATGCGCAGAGACGATAGCATGCGTCCCGACGATTACGTTATCATCGCTTTGGATACGTTTAACGATCAACGCAACGGATACTGGTTCCGATTCAATCCGAATGGAACTCGTCAAGATGGGATCATCAGCAACAACATTAACATCAATGTTCAATGGGACGGTATTTGGAATGTTAAGACGCAGGTGACTGACAAAGGGTGGTTTGCCGAGGTCGCTTTTCCCCTCAACACATTTAGCTTCGATCCCGACTCCACCGATTGGGGGTTAAACGTAAACCGCAATATAAAGCGCGTATCCCAACGCGGAATTTGGTCGTCTCCTCGCTCTTCGATGCGATCCTACTACATGGCCGAAGCGGGTACCCTGAAAGGGCTGAGCGGATTGAAACAGGGATTGGGGATCGAATTGAATCCTTACCTCCTAGGCAAGGAATCGGACGATCGGGAAACCGGCGAAAGCGAATTCAATTTCGAATGGGGCGGCGACTTCCGCTATCGGATCTCGCCCAAACTGAGTGCTACGGTCAGCTACAATACGGATTTCGCGGCGGCTGAAACGGACGCCCGCCAAATCAATCTAACCCGCTTCTCGGCCTTCTTTCCCGAAAAGCGACGTTTCTTCCTAGAGGAAGCAGGTGTATTTACCTTTGGAGGACTAGAGGGACGCGTACGGCGCGGAGCGAGGACCAGTCCCGTTTTCCTGCCCTACTTTAGTCGGCGAATAGGATTGAATAGCAGCGGCCAAGTCGCCCCCCTGGTTGGGGCCGCGAAACTGACAGGCCGCGTCGGCGATTTCGATGTCGGCATAATCAATGCCCTCCTCGAGTCTGGCGAAGATCTCGGGAGTCAAAACACATTTGTCGGAAGAGTAAGCAAACCGGTACTGGATCAGTCTACCGTCGGCGCCATCGTCACTCATGGCGATCCCAATTCCGACTACGACAATCTCGTCGTTGGATCGGACTTCCGGTACCTTAGCAACAACTTCCTCGACAAGTATCGGCTGGAAGCGAACGGGTTCATCTTAGCATCGCAGTCCGACGATCCAAAATTCGATGACGGCCTAGCTCCCAGCTTCGGCGGCAACTTCGTTCTTCCTGCAGATGAGTTCGAATTGGAAGGATCCTTTCTTCAAATTGACGAGGACTTCAACCCAGCCATGGGCTTCGCACCGAGACGCGGCATTCGTCGGCTCGGCACAACCTTGACCTACCAGCCCCGGCCGGAAGACATCGCCTGGCTGAGGCAATACTACCTCATCTACGAAGGGGAATACGTTACGAATCTATCCAACCAACTTGAATCGTCTCGTCACACCTTTACGCCGCTCAGTTTCGTTTTCGAATCCTCAGACAGTATCTACTTCCGATTCGAGAATTCCTTCGACGCTCCCTTAAACGACTTCGAGATATCGGACGGCGTGGTAATTGCATCCGGCGACTACGAATGGAATCGAGGCATTATCGGCTTTGCGACCGCGACCAAACGTATGGTCAATATGACCAATCGGTACAGCTTTGGGAGTTTCTACGATGGGGATCAAACGGAGAATCGAACCACATTAAACTACCTCCCTTCCAAACACTTTGGGACCGCCTTAAGCTATACCATACAGAATGTAGAACTTCCAGGTGGCGACTTTGACGTAAAACTAGCGTCGCTAACAGCCCTCGTAAACATTACCCCGGACTTCACCTGGTCGAACGTAGCCCAATACGACAACAAATCGGATACATTGGGAATCAACAGTCGCCTCATTTGGGAGTACCAACCTGGCAAGCGAATCTTTCTCGTTCTCAACCAAAGCTACCTGGACGAACGGACCGGCTTCGTCCGCAAGCAAATGGATACAACCCTCAAGCTGAGTTCTATCTATCGATTCTAGAAACAACTCTCATATCCTCGATCACCGATTCGATCGATATCGGGCCGTACAGCTCCCTATCCCAGTTACTGCGTGGATGCGATAAGACGGAGGGAACGGCAATGCTCAAAAAAACCGTTGAACAACCTCAAAGCCAAAAAGGAGACCAAATAATATTAGCGAACAAACCAGGGCGATGTTTGTTAAGGTGCTATTCTTCATTTCCCCAACCCACGATTTACGGTTATTCATAATCAGGAGAAGTGTGGCGAGAAAAGGCATAAAGAAAGCCCCGGCTACGGCATAGAGAATGACAATCGTCAGCGGGCGTTGGAAGAAGAGAAGAGTCAGCGGAGGAAAGGCGAGAAAGAGCAGAAACGCGCGATAACTCGATGAGCTTTTTGATAGAAGAACGGTCTTCTTTTTCCCCATTTGCGCCATGAAGTCAGAAAACAAGTACGGAACGCCTTGCCAGACCCCAAGTAGCGAACTGAAAACCGAACACCAAAAGCCGACTAGAAATGCTCCCTTACCGACAGGACCAAGCAACTCTCCCAAACGATCGGAGAGAGCCAATATGAGGGCTTGGCCAGAAGCGTCGGCTGGCTCGACCCCCGCAGCAATCACAATCAAAGCGATGCCAAACAGTCCGGTCAAAAGGTAAGCCGAACCCAGATCAATCCAGGTACGGCGATGCATTTCTCTGCCGGTCCATCCTTTCTCTCGTATCCAATAACCGTAGCACAGCAAAGTCGCGCTTCCGCCTACGCCGCCCATTACTCCCAAAAGGAGGCGACTTGACCCATCGGGCATGCTTGGAATGAGGAGACCGCCAAAGAACTCTGAGGCCGGAGCCCCTATCCAAATAGCGCATACGATGACAACCACGAACATCGCCGCGATCAGGCCTTTCATCACCCTTTCGAAAATCGCGTAACCTCCCCTCCATACAAGCGCGGCGCCAACGCTCGTATGCAGCGCGGCCCATACTGGAACTGGCAAGACCGGGAAAAGAGCGTGAGCCGCAACGCCGCAAGCCGAGATGAGAGCCGCAGCAACCAGAAATCCCCAAAAACAAAGATAAACGAGAAAGTACCAACTCACCCAACGTGGGAGGTGACGTATCCATCCTTCCATGAGGGTAGTTCCCGTCGCAAGCTGCCACCGCGAAACGCCCTCATTGAGAATCGCCTTAAAAAAAGCTCCTAGCAACACAACCCACAATACCGCCAATCCAAACCGCTGACCAGCTACCGCAGCGGCAATAAGGTCCCCCGCTCCGACTCCTGTCGCAGCAACAATAAATCCAGGCCCGAGCATTTGCCGCAAACTGGACAGTTTTTGAAATTGAGACATCGAAAGCAGTACGCGCAGGTTCGAAGAAAAGCACAAGCCGCCAGATTCTTTGGCGGCTGAAACAAGGTAAAAATCCGTAGGACTGGTGCTTGCGCCACGCCGCGAAAGAAGATCACTCTCTGACTACGCTTCATAACGCATGCGCTAGCCCTACATTGAACATGCACAATACTCATTCCAAATTGTAATTATTTATCTACTACATTCCTTAAGACGACCTCCCCGATCCTCCCCTCCACCTATTGCTTTACCATAAATCGGTTTGATGTTGCCGTTTTACATACGAAGCTCTAGCCCTGCGGCATGCTACAATACCCTAGGCTTATTCTCGTATTGCTCGTTTCGACCTTGGCTTCGCAAACCGGTTTTGCCCGCGACCCTATCGCCTATACGCTTCGATTTCCGGACGCATCCGCTCATTACATGGATGTCGAGATGGTAATTCCGACCGAGAGAGCCAAAGAGCTCAACTTATTCCTGCCAACATGGACGCCGGGGTCATACCTCGTCCGAGAGTATTCTCGCAATATCATATCCCTGGAAGCTACAGCAAGCGGAAGCTCCCTGGAAGTTACCAAAACAAGCAAGAATCGCTGGACAGTCAAATCCAAGGGCACTGCTTCTGTGACGATCAACTACCGATTGTTTTGCCGTGAAATCAATGTGCGGAACAACTGGGTGGAAACCGATTTCGCCGTAGTCAATGGAGCCCCAACCTTCATCACTATCGTCGATGACTACAAGCGACCCTATCTAGTGACCGTCGAATTGCCCGCAGGCTGGGAAACCACAGCTTCCCCACTCCCTTCTGCAGGTTCGGCCAACAGCTACAGCGCTCCAGACTTCGACACCTTAGTGGACAGTCCCCTGATTGCCGGTTCGCCGCAGGTAGACACCTTCGAGGTTGATGGAGTTGCCCACTCTTTAGTGACCATTGGCGGAGGCGGCATCTGGGACAATACTCGTGCGGCTCGCAATGTGCAGCATCTCGTCGAAGCGCAGCGTACGTTCTGGGGCGGCCTTCCTTACGACGAGCCCTACGTATTTTTCAATTTGCTGACCGGTTCGCGCGGAGGCTTGGAACACAAGCAGTCGATGCTAATGACAGGCGATCGCTGGTATACCAAAAATCGCGGAGGCATTCGTTCCTGGCTTTCCCTGGTCAGCCACGAGTTTTTTCACGCTTGGAATGGCAAACGACTGCGTCCCGTCGAACTAGGACCTTTTGAATACGAGCACGAGAACTACTCTCCCTCGCTTTGGATAGTGGAAGGCCTCACCAGCTATTATCAGCACATCCTTCTCGCCCGCGCCGGCTACCACACGCATGAGAAATATCTCAGTGCTCTCAGCGGCTCCATAGCCGGTACGGAGAAAACTCCTGGTCGCTTCATACAATCCCTGAGCGAGTCTTCTTTTGACGCCTGGATCAAGGCTTACCGCAAAGACGAAAACTCAATCAACGCGCTCTTCAGTTACTACGGCGGCGGTGCGGTGGCTGGCTTCCTAATGGATGCGAAGATACAGCAGTCAACCGATGGCAATCGCTCGCTCGACGACGTCCTCCGTGCCGCATTCGAACGCTACAGCGGCAAGTCCGGCTACACCGAAACCGAGTTCATCGCACTCGCTAGCGAGATTGCCGGAAAGGATTTAACTGATTGGTTCGATAGCCTCGTGCGCCAACCCAATCAATTCGACTACCAACCCGCACTCGATTGGTTCGGCCTCGAATTCGAAAAACCCAAGCCACCAGAATCAAATCCCCTACCCGTAGCAGACGATCCGGAAGACCTCGCCAAAGGCTGGCTCGGCGCCGTCACGAGCAGCAGCGGAGGTAACCTAAGAGTCACTTCCATCCCAAGCGACACCCCCGCGGCAACCGCCGGACTATCCGTCGATGACGAGATAATCGCCATCGACCAGCACCGCGTCGATGCAAGCGGACTAAAGCGCCTCGCCGGTTTAATGGGAGCAGGGACCAAAGTAGACCTACTAGTTTCCCGACAAGGCCTCCTCGCTACCCTTCAAGTCACTCTCGGAGAAGAGCCCACCGAGACCTGGAAATTGAAGATCAAAAAAGACAGCACCGAAGAACAAAAAGCCCGCGTAGACAAATGGCTTGGATTCGAGCCTGAGGAAGAAGAGGACTAAATATATACATTC
>JBNMOQ010000035.1:0-28424 GCA_051275055.1 Candidatus Pelagisphaera sp. | reverse complement strand
GCCTCACCGAATCAGAAGCAAAAGAGCAAGGATACGATTTTCGCACAAACGCCGGCACCACTGTCGGCTGGCCCTCATCCAAACGCATAGGCGAAAGACACAGCGGTTACAAAATTCTAATCAGCAATAACGACGACACAATCATCGGCGCCCACCTCGTCCGCCACAACGCCTCCGAAGTCATCAATATTTTCGCATTAGCCATCAAACACGCGATTAAAGCCCACGACCTCTCCGAATTCCCTTGGGCCTACCCAACCTACTCTTCCGACCTTAAATACATGGTCCGGTAATTCGCCAACCGTCGGGGCGGCGACCGCGAAAGTAGCGAGAACTCTTCATACGCGGCATGGTACACGCTGAGCGGAACCAGACCTACAATCCCCCCAACGCTTTAACCCAGCTAATCGCCAAAAGCAGAAAAGCAGCTCCGAGCAACCCCTTCTGCTGAAACACCGAGATCTTCGCATGCAACGTGCTCCACGCAATTACCATCGCAATCGCAAGTCCATATATAAAAGACCAAAAATGCCCGGCCACATCCGTCGGGAATTCGCCTCCACCCATCCAAGCGAATAATATACATCCACCGAAAAACGGAATCAGCCAATCGCGATTCATAATCGGCTCCCTAGTCCTTAGGTACGCTCCCAAAGGAAACCCCGTGAGCAACCCCAATGCTCCAAACACCGCCGTCGACGCCCCAAGCGATCGATACGCATCGCCAGCGTGAATTATAACATTGGTCAGATTCGAAAGTCCCGCTACGAGCAGAATCGCCAGCCAAGCCAATCCACTCCCCATGTATCGACAACACAGATACGCAAAAATCGATATCCCTAAGATGTTTCCAGCCAAGTGCCCAATATCCGCGTGAAGTGTTATTGCCGTGAACAATCGCCACCAATCTCCATCCACCAAAACGCCTGCACTGGAGTTCATCCCGAGCTCCTCGAGCAAAACATTCGCATTCTGACCGTAGAATACGAAAGCGAGAACAACAATAAACGCTATCGTCGGTCCCTTGCTCGTGGTCGGCGACGGTAGATCCAGCGACGGCGGCGGCCAAAACCGGTTACGCAACTCCCCGATCTCCACCTCTCTCCGCATCGTATCCGCGATTCCCCGAGGAACCACCAACACATAAACTCCATCCACTGGATACACCCAATAGTGGAATCCCGCAGCCAGCACCGTCAAACCCGACTCATGCGCCAGCCGAGCCGTCCGATACCGCCCAATCACAACCAACTCAGCCGAATCCTCCCCAGAATCGAAATCAGCTTCTAACCCAAACTCCTCCATCTCGCCACAATGCCCAGCTCCCAGCATGGACCGCAATCGGATTCTTTTTCGAGAAAATGCAATGATTCCCGCCACCCTTTATTCCACAACAAGATGGTAGGGTTCGTTGTCCCAACGAACCGCAGAGTTTGATGCAGCTTCCACGGCTACTTAGGATAAGCAGTCCCACCCAGCAAAACCACCCAATTCCCAACTTGATGCAGCAAAATCAACCCCTCAACCTACCCCCGAATCAAATCGGAACAATTGAGTTTACTATCAACAAGCGAACCAATTGAAAATCCATGATCACTTTATAGTGATTATCTATCGAAAATTCCGGCCCACATGTTCAAGTTATCCAAACGATGCTCCGACCCTTAACACTTTTGATAATTTCGACCGTAATGCTGGCCGGAAATCCGATAGAATATCGCACCGCGGAACCGTTAATCACTTTAGATCAACCTTGGGAAATCGAGGGCTCGGGCAACTCGGTGGTGGGCGTGATTCCGGAACCCGAGGAGGGCCGGTTGCGTCTTTATTACATGGTTCGCTTTAGCGGTGAAGGCACCCGCAACATACTTTGCGTCGCCTACTCCAAGGACGGATTTACTTGGGAGAAACCTGATCTGGGAAATGGCGACAACATCGTCATGCGCTCGGCTGGAAATCCCATGAACTGGGGGACGTTTCATTGTCAGTCGATCACTTACGATCCCACGGAAACCAATCCTGCCTGGCGCTGGAAGCTGCTATTTTGGGGACGGCGCGATCCCGAGCTTCCGCCCGGATTTCACTTCGCTGGTAGTGCCGACGGATTGACGTGGTCGCCTGTGTTGGAACGGCCAGTCATCACGAACGCCAATGATGCCGGATCATTTGGACTACCCAATCCTAGAGCCACTGCCGGCCCCCGCGATAGTTCGATTCTACTCTACCAACAAACCTGGCGCTACGATCCCGACCTCCCGGTGGATCGGGACAATCTAGATTTCATGCAACGGGTGATCTCCATCTGGACGTGTGATCCGTTTCCCAGCAAATGGGTGGGCCCGACTCAAGTGATGGTGCCCGATGATGCTGATGCGCCTGATCTGCAGTTTTACTGGTTCGTCCCCTTTCATTCCCAAACAGGTTACTACGGCCTCATGAACATTCACCACACCGGCAACCAAACGATGGACGTGCAATTGATGAGCAGCGCCGACGGCTGGTCTTGGCAACGCGAGCTCGACAGATCACCATTGGTCCCTCTCGGGGAACGCGGTCGATTCGATTGCGGCATGATACATATCGCCGCCCCACCGGTGGTTTGGAAAGGCAAGGTCCTGCTCTACTACAATGGCCGTTCAACCGTCCACGATCACCAGGCGCGATACCCCGATGATGCCCTGCCCGAACCCGCCGCCGGAATCGGTTTGGTTGAACTCGATCCCAATTTGCTGGAGTTACCCGAGGATTAGGCTCAACCCGCCGAGCAGGTTTGGATCGGTCACAACTGGTCAATTATCAACTTTGAGAGTTTTAGATTATACGGATATTTCGCGATTCTCACCTTCGTATATCGTTCTGGCCGATCTGCGACCGCCCATATTTACCCCCTTGCCAAGCCAGGAAACGCCTCGACAAGCTCCTCAACAACCACCTCTGGGAGACAACCTGACCAATTCCACCCGCCAGCGAAATGTTTAACAAATCGACACGACAGGGAAACATGTCGAAATAATACGATATTTTAGACACATAATACTTGCATAGTGATTCAATCGACATGAAAACATAACGTGTCGATTTTATAACTTTTCTTAAACATGTCCCACGATTCTGCTAAACCTTTCAACACGCTGCCGCTCCTCCCACCCGCGGCAAACCTAGAAACTGTAGGTATCCTGAAAGCCTGCATTTCCGCCAGAGTCGCCCTCGCAGAGCTGAAGCAAGCAGGAGAGCTCCTTCCAAACCAAGAGCTACTCATCAATCTCCTACCCATTCTCGAAGCCAAAGATAGCTCCGAAATCGAGAATATCGTTACCACCACCGACAAGCTCTTCCAATTTTCCAAAGAAGAGGGCCAAGCCGATAGTGCCACCAAGGAAGCTCTCCGCTACCGCACCTCCCTCCGCCAAGGCTTTGCAGCCCTCGAAAAACGCCCCATCACCACCAACTCGGCAGTCGAAACCTGTAGTATCATCAAGGGAGTCCCTATGGCTATCCGACACGACTTCGGTACCACCCTCGCAAACACCGCCACCGGCAAGGTCACCTACACGCCTCCGCAAGGTGAAGACCTCATCCGCGACTTACTCGCCAACTGGGAGCAATTTCTACACGCCGATGACGGGCTCGACCCTCTCATCAAGATGGCCGCTGCCCACTACCAGTTCGAGGCCATCCACCCCTTCGAAGACGGCAATGGTCGCACAGGCCGCGTCATAAACATCCTCTACCTCATAGAACAGGGTCTCCTTACCCTACCCATCCTTTACTTAAGTCGCCACATTCTCAGTACCAAGTCCGACTACTACCGACTTCTGCAAGGCATCACCGAACACGGCGACTGGGAGGCCTGGATCCTCTACTTCCTCCAGGCTGTCGAAATCACCTCACAGTGGACCACCCACAAGATCGCAGCCGTGCGAAACCTAGTCGATCACGCCAAGGAGCACGTACGCAATCACTTGCCAAAGATCTACAGCCACGAGCTCGTTCAAGTCATCTTCGAACAACCGTACTGCCGGATCCAAAACCTAGTAGAGCGCGATCTCGCCAAGCGCCAGACCGCCTCCGTCTACCTCAAGCAACTCTGCCAAATCGGAGTTCTACAAGAAATCCAAGCCGGCAAAGAAAAGCTCTTCGTCCACCCAAAGCTTCTCCAACTCATGACCACCGACGAAAACGACTTCACTCCCTACAAAGTCCAGACCTAACCCAATTTCCAAAACATCCCCGGACGACAGAGCCCGACCTAATCACCTCTTTCCCATGACGCACAACCACATCGTCCAAAAACTCTGAAAACTCTGCGACGCCCTCCGCGACGACGGCATCAACTACAGCGACGACGTCACCGAACTTGTCCTTCTCCTCTTCCCCAAGATGATGCACGAAAACTCCGAGGCCGACCTCTTCGCTCAGCACCCCCTCCCCGAAGGCTGCCTTCAGGAAGAACACGCTTAGTCCGGCGGAAATAATCGAACCAAGCGTAGTTCATCCACAAGAGGCCGATTAAATCATATTTTCGGAAAATTGGCCGCTTCGCCTGCTAATGGTTGGCTTGTGGTGTTCTATATGTACGGACCTATGCCAAATCCTACCGGATTTGGCGTCCCGTAAAGGATTGATTCGCTACGCTCAGGGCTGCACCCCAACACTTCGCATTGCCCCTCTCCAGTCGCTGCGCTCCTTGCGTCGAACCTCCAGGTTCTCATCCTGTACGGACCTATGCCAAATCCTACCGGATTTGGCGTCCCGTAAAGGATTGATTCGCTACGCTCAGGGCTGCGCCCCAACACTTCGCATTGCCCCTCTCCAGTCGCTGCGCTCCTTGCGTCGAACCTCCAGGTTCTCATCCTGTACGGACCTATGCCAAATCCTACCGGATTTGGCGTCCCGTAAAGGATTCGAACCTCTGTTTCATGGATGAAATCCATGCGTCCTAACCTGACTAGACGAACGGGACCCTGGCAAAGAGCTGCAAAAAGTAGAAATTGTCCCCTTTCATGCAAGGATTTTCAGAACTCCCCAAAGGTAGGGCGGCACCGCCGGGGCCGCAGCAGAACTAAATGGAGACACGACAGGAATACAAACCCTCCGAACATTTCGCCCAAAAAACTGCACATTTTCAGTAACGGCTTTCTCGTAAAATGGTACCTCCATCCTTCGCTCTTCGAGCTATGGAGGACTGGCGCCGTAGGGGATTGGTTCATCCGCTACGCGGCTTCAGCGCTACGCGTTGCCCTTCTCGCTCCGTCGAACCAGCCGTAGAGAGGCGACAGGGGTACGAATCCTCGGAACCGTTTTTACGCAAAAAAGCCGTTACTTTTCAGTAACGGCTTTCTCGTAAAAATGGTACCCCGTAGGGGATTCGAACCCCTGTCGCATGGATGAAAACCATGTGTCCTAGGCCAGGCTAGACGAACGGGGCGTCAGCAAGAGCCGGAGAACCTAGAAATCCGACTCTTCCATGCAAGGCTTTTTTTGAAAAAAGAATCGATACCTTCACACACAAACCCACATCAAGCTCACGGACGCTCTTGCCATTCCAACAGAAACCCCCTTTAAGCAATCATAGGCAAAGAGTTGCCCGATACGCCTTTCCTCCACTCATATGGGATTTTTCGATCTATTACGCAGCCCACCATCCCTCTCAATCGCCGATTGCCTCAATCGGACGGTTACCCACGTCGAAACCTTTCCTGCAACCCTCAATGGTAAGTCCTCCGAGGGAGAAACCACCCCGCTTTGCCGCATCTTCGAGAATAAGCGTCGCTTTTTCATCGAATCGCTCAACCCGCAGAGCCTTCCCCTCCTCGACAGCCAACCGATCGACGAAATCCAGGAAATATTCCGCGACCGCACCTATGCGCTCGCCCTAAAAGGCCATCTCCTCGCGATTGTCATCTCCTCTTCCGACCCAAATTTCGGAAAAGACTTCAACGCCGGAATCTGGAGCATCGCCGAAACAGCTGCCGGCAGCCCAAGCTTCCAGCTAAAACCTCACGAACTTAGCCAAGCCGCCCTTCTAGAACGGTACGTCCCCACGAGCAAATACGTCACTATCCCAGGCAGCCTCGACGCTCAATTCCCCCTGCAAGAATTCATCCAGCTCCTCCCAAAAACTGGGGCGAGCCAAGCCACTTCTCCCAAAGCTCCCCTCCCTTCCTACGGAGCAGATGCCGCCTCACAATCCGCATCCAACTCCGACCCGACTTGCCCAATCTGCTGGAAGACCTTCAGTCAAGGCGAAGTCATGAATATCGCAGCCCACGAAGACCTTGTGGGCGATTCCCTCTTGGGCGAACACGTCAAACAACGTTTCGTAGCCAAACGTTTCAATGAGCTCGGCCAAGCCCTCGATGATCGAGGAATCGTCTGCGTCGAATTCGCCTGTCCTCATTGCCACGGTCGACTCCCAAGCTCCTTTCTCAGTCAAGACCATCTGATCCTATCCGTCGTCGGAGCCCCGAGTAGCGGAAAGTCCTACTACCTTTCCACCCTCCTCCAACTTCTGCCAGAGGAACTCATCCGGTACCGCAACTGCATCCTGCAAGACGGCGACCCGAGAGGAAACGTGCATCTAAACGAGATGAAGAACCGTCTCTTTTCCGCGACCACCCCCGAAGATGCCTTCATCTCCAAAACCGATTTCGAAGGGCTCATGTACGAGCAACTCCCGCGAAACGGCAAAACCGTCGCTCTCCCACGGCCTTTCGTTTATCACTTGAGGCAATCCAACGACCCGTCCCGCCGCGCCGCGCTCGTCTTCTACGATAACGCCGGCGAGCATTTCAAACCGACCGTCAGTCTCGACGATTCCCCCGGAGCTCTCCACGTCGCCGCATCCTCCGCGCTCTTCTTCCTATACGATCCCACCGCCAATCGCACTTTCCGCAAACAGCTACGCCGCAAACGCGACCCTCAACTCCGCTCCCAAGCTACCGACGAACAAGACACTATTCTCGCCGAAATGGGAATCCGCGTAAAAAAGCTCAAAGCCAAAGACAGTCATGAATATATCGATACGCCACTAGCGATCATGGTCGGCAAATGCGACGTCTGGAAATCCCTACTGCCTCCGGACAGCCTCAAAATCCCCGAAGGTCGGCCCCTGACCGATTCGGAAATCGATACCAATAGCACGCTAACTCGCTCGCTCCTTCTGGAATATTGCCCGACCATCGTCGCCAATGCCGAATCGATTTCCTCAAATGTGCACTACTTTCCAATATCTCCCCTTGGTCACTCGCCCAAAGAAATTCTCGAAGGCCCGCTTCAAGGCAAACTCGCTCCCGTTCCAAATCGGCTAAAACCTATTCTCTCGACTGTGCCCACCCTTTGGGCATTGAAGCAAATCGCGCCGGACATTTTTTCCGACGAGACCACTCGGACCTAAGCCGTGCCACTTCAATACCTACATACCAGTGCCAAACGCGGCCTCGAACCCGGAAAGTCTGGCTTCTGCTGCGTCGCTCGCGATCGGGAACTCCCCGTCGACCTCGAACGAGAACTCGAACGGCTCAGCCGCTACGAACACATTTCCGGCAAACCCAACCCGATCATTCTCCGCCACCTCCAGATCTCTATCCGCAGCGGAAACTACCACATACTCTCCCGGCTCCGCGATGCCGGAAACGACTATTCCAAACGCAACAACCACATCGCCCATCATCTCGCATTCACCCAAGACGAAGCGATCAGCCTTCCAGACCCAGCGACGATTCTCCTCTTTTGGAAAGGCTGGAAAGACGCCTGGCTCGAACCTCCACGCGTTCTAGGCGATCGCGACAACTTCGAAATCGAAGATTTGAATACATCTTCTAATTTAATCAAACCAGAATTCGATTCACTGGTAACCGAAGATCAACCCATTCCCCATGTTTTCCAGATCGCCGAAGGTCAGGAATCCCAGCTCGCGCTACACTACCGAAACGAACTCCTCAAACTACCCGTCTCCAAACGCTGGGACATTCCCTTTACCAATTTCATTCTCGTATCCGACCGGCCAACACTCTTTCACTGGAGCGCAAATTGGAAAGGACGAGCTCTTCCGTTCGATCTCGTCGCAATCCCTGTCGCCACTCAAGAATTACGCGACCAAACCAAGCCAGCTGTAGCGAGTACGCCGCCTCCCCCCGCCCAGCCCGAACCAACCACCGAATCTGCTCGATTCGCGAAAAACGCTCCCACAGTAGAAATCCCCGAAGCGCTAAGCCGTGCCGCGCGCCGCCGCCCCAAACGGAAATGGACTCAAAAGCGCGTCGCCAACACCTTCAATCTCGGACTCGGAGCTCTAGGCCTCATATGCATCGCCGTCATATTGTATTTACTCTACGATTACAAAAAGCCGACCCAACCGGCTCCCTACCTGACAACCGAACCCGATTCTCCTGCCCCCTCAGCCAACGAAGAACCGCAAGCTCCCTCCATCGACATTCGCGACCAATGGAAGCGCCTAGCCCAAGATAACCAACTACTAGAGAAGTCCGACGACGCCCTTCGATTAGCCCGTAAGCTAGCGATCCAAGGCGACCACGCTCCTCTCCAGATCGCCAACATCCTTTCAAAAGCGAGGCAGTCATCCACGACTCCAGTCGAACTAACGATCCCATCCAGCTTGATTCGCGAAGTCGAAGGGCATTGGGAACTCGAATCCATCCTCGCCAACGAACTAGCCGAGCAAGGTTTCGTTCTTTTACCCCAAACGCTCTCCAAACAACTCGCCATCCTATCCGCCCAATCCAATCCGACAGACCGCATTTACGAACGCCTCCTCCACAATCGATTTCTACCCGAGGACGCGGAAATCGGCCTAAAAACCCTACGCCGGTCAGCCAAAGATCAACTAGTCGGGGGGAATCTCGAAACGATCACACCTGCCGAAGACTACCTCGCTCTCTGGCAAACCCTCACCAACGACAATCGGCTAGACCCCATTAGAAAAATCGAAGCCACTTTCAGCATCAATCCGCTATCCGGATTTTTCGCCGTCGACGAACGCGGGATGCTCCTCAAACCGGAACGAACAGACATCACCCGCCACCTCGTTGAACTCTACGAACAGTTCCTTCTCCCCCGGTTCTCGTCGTTCGGCAACGCTCCCGAATTTCGCCAGTCCCTTCAGGGTGCCAACGGCGAATTCGATAGCACCATCGACGCAGCCCGCGCAATCTACGAAGTCCTCTCCACCGCCCAGCCCCAGTCGGCAACCCTACAAAAACGCCTTCAATCAATTCGCGAACAATGGCGCGAAACCTTCATCCGCGATGATTTGATGAAGGAGACCATGATTAATTTCAACTTCGAGCGCCTAGCCGCCAGCAAGCTCGAACTCGCCCACCTCCAAATGCAATTCGACCAACAAACGCTCACTGACCTGAGAACCCTCGAATCCGTTCTGGATACCATTGATACAGCCGAACAAACGCTTGCCCGAATCGATTCCCGCGCCATATGGATTCTATTAAAGCAATCACCCCAGTAGCCGCCTTCAGGCTAAAACCCAGAATATCCCAAGCTTAGGGTTTGTCTTCTCAAAACAATCGAGCCAGCGTTTTTACCGTTTCAATCTTCCTCTCTCATGCGACCCGAAGCATCCAGACTCGTCTATAGAATCAAGACCGCCCTCAAAGGCGAGTCCAACGGGCTGGATACGGCCAACCTAGCCTGGCAGTACGCAGCGGAAGTGGAATACGCGGAAAACCTGCTCAAACAGTACTCAGAGAAGCAAGACGACCTCGAAGCCTACGTCGCTGCCTATTCAAGCACTAGCGTGCTGGACACTCTCGATACCCTAGACTTTGCCGATCTCGAACGTTGGAACGAACGATGCGAAAAACTTGGCTGGAGAATTGCTCCCGCCATAAACCACGCCCGGATCAAAGAACTGCGCGATCGTTTCGCCGCCAAAGAAGATCCCAAATCCTGGCTGCTGGGAGAATTTCGAAAGCAATCGCGCGCCAAACAGCCACTCCAAGCCCTACGCATAGCGAAAGTCATCCTGGATCGATTCGGAGCCGACGAAAACATCGACGCCGAATCCAAACGACTGGACGAACAAGTGACAGCTATCGCCGAAGGCGAGCTGAAGAACGCCATCCAAGACTTAATGCCCTCGGAGAGCGCCGAATCAATTCTCGCTCGATACGAAGAAGCAGGCTTCGCATTGCCTGACAAGGACGGCCCAATCAGAGAAGCCAAAGAAGCGAAGGTGGCTCGCCAATTAAAAGAAACTGGCGAAGTAATCGATACCCTTGTCAAGCAATCCGAATCAGCAGAAAGCGACGAAAAACGCGCCCAGCTGGAATCCGATTACTTCGAACGCGACTACCTTCTCTCGACGACCGACACCCGCGCGAAACTTTCGACCAAGCAACGAGAGGATTTCGCAAAAGTCTCCACCCTTCTTTCCCGCTATCGCGGGAACGCCGAATCCAATATTCTGATACGATCGGCGATCAAAGACCTTAGAGACGTTATCCAAGGAGTATCCATAAGTTTCGGCAATAAAAAGGCCACCGCGCACGACGCTTACGAACGGCTCGCTTCGCTACAGATGCAAGCCAAGAAAATGGGGCATCGCATCCCAAGCGAGCTACAAGAGGATATTCGAAGAGCACTCTCGCAAGCAAAGCGAAAACGAGCCCCCAAATACGCTATCATTGGCGGAGGAGTCCTCGCCGTCGTTGCCGTTATTTTCTGGGTAGTAAACGGACAAATCGAAAGCACCCGCCAGGCAACCACCTGGCAAGAAGCGACAGCCGCCATCGATCAAGCTGCTGTTCGACAAGATATACCGCAAGCCAAGCAAGCGCTCGTAACATGGCAAACTGCCATAGCCGAGGCTCCCGCCGATCACGCGCTCGTTACCGCCGCCAAATCGCTTCAAGAATGGATCACCGAACAAAGCCGATTGAAAAGCGTGTATTCGGAAATCGCCGACAAGCTCGATTCCCTACGAACCGCAAACGTCGCCAATCCAACTTCCGAGGAAATCCGTGCGTTGCTTGAATCCGCAACATCTATACACGCATCCCTAACGGCGCAATTCACCGGCGACGATACTCAAAAAATCGAGCAGTTCCAATCTTGGCAAGTCATGCGACTGAAGCAGCAGGTATCAACTCGTAAACGCGCGTTGATGGATCACATGAGCTCCGCTCAAGACCAACTCGAACAAGCCGCAGCCGCAACAAATGCCGAGATTTTCGAAGCGCGATCTAAGGATCTGATTAAAGCAATCGTCAACGCGCGATCGCTTATCGCTCAGTATCCCGAGCTCGATCAAAACGCTCTGCAGCAACGCAGTCTCCAGCGGATCGAAAACGCCTTGACCAGTTTTCATGAAAAACGCGCCTCAATGGAAACCGCCCAGCGGACGATACAGGACACCCGCGACATAAGTTCTTATTTGAAGTCCCTCGAAGCCATTTACGGTTTCGATACCCTTTCTTCCGAATCGAAACGCGACATAGGTCGTATTTTGAAATTGGAAAGTGAATACGATTCGCTCCTTCAATTTCTGATTATGCCGGACGACAAGACTGGTTGGACAGAACTTGGAAGCTCCAACGACTACGCCGACGCCAAGCCCGCCCCCGACCAAGCGGAACAAACCTACTTGGAACAACTCATCGGCAACATGCTCTTCCCCGCTATTTACGAATCGAAGGTGAAATACTTCGAAGGCGCTCCAGTAGCAAAAAGCGAATACAGCGTCTTCCTCGTCGATCCTATCCAAAAAGGCGATACAGCTGGCCTAAAAACAGGGATCAATTTCAGTTTCAAAGTTCGCGGATTCGACGAAAGAGGCGAACCCGAAACGGAAGCTCGAGAAATGAATTTCCTCAGCCACCCCGACGGTTCTTTCTGGGGGTTTTTCTACGACCCATCCGCGCTTTCCAAAGAATCGCTTTACTTCCAAGAAACGATTCGCCCTGCGCTGATGCAGATTCGAGCGGCAGCTCCACGTTTCACCGCCATCGAACTCATCAAAGACTTAAGCGACGAACGATCCCTATCGCCCGCATTTAGAGCCTATTGGCAAGAAAAGCTGATCGCATTCGTCGGAATGAATCCCTGGAAATGGGGGCTTCCATTGTCGCCTTCTCTCATCGACCAAACCCAAGCTATCGAAAAGCTTGCCCCGAACGGAATCGACGAACGTCTGTGGCTCTCCGCAGTCGAGCAGACTTCGCCATCGATCGATTTGATCGAGTACTTCCGCCTTGCGAGCAAGGAGCCCATTCTCCAAGAGGCGAAAGCATTCTCCGTTCTCTACGCCTTCGCGATGCAAGGCAAAATGGCCCTAGTCGGTCAAGCCGATGCATCCGGAAAAATTGAATACAACGAAAGCAAAGACGCAGACGACCGCCTCTGGATCGTCAACGGATTGACGGGCAGAATCGAGGCTCTCGAAGACAATATTTCCATCGCTCCCTATTCGCCCGTTATGGCCTATCGATTCGAAGATCAGCCCGCAAAACGCCTGATTCAAAAAACCCGCATGCAAAGCGGAATCGACCTAAGCGCCGAAACTTACAAAGGCCGTCTGCCTTCGATTTTAAAGTAAGCTTTAGGGCCCACTCAAAATTGTCCATCAACGTCCAGCAAAAATAACCTCGCAAGTCGACGCCCGTTTCGACCGCCTGGTGGAACTCCTTCAAATAGCCACGTAGGAAGTCCACTCGCCGCTCATCATTCAAAGCAACCTCTCAGTCATCCTCTCCCGTCATAGCACAACCGTTTTCCGTGATATAGATAGGGGGGCGATCATAGCGGTCACTGACCCAGTTCAACAATTTACGGCAGCCCCAAGGCACGATACTCCAACCCATGTGCGTCTTTTCCCAACGCGGATCATCTTTTAGAAAAACCTTCTGATCCTCGAAGATGCCCCCGTTCCCCTGGGGACTCGAGCCATTGAGCGATCCATCAGCCGACGCCAACATCGTCGTGTAGTGGTTCAATCCAAAAAAATCAGTTGAACCGATTAGCAATTCCCGATCCCGGTCGCTGAAGCGAGGCAAGCGTTCACCCAAACCAGCCCGCATGCTTTCCGGATAGTCGCCGAAGTAAATCGGATCCGCAAACCAACCTAAAAAATACTCCAATGACCGTTGAGCCGCTTCGACATCTTCCGACGAGTTGGACAACGGCTCTCGCCAATCGCAATTATTGCTAATCCCGATAATTCCTTTTTGACGATCTTGAAACTTGCAGCGATATCGATCAACCGTCTCGCCATGGGCCCTCAAAAGATTGTGCCCTACTAAATAAGGTTCGTCGGCCGAAATCCGACCAGGAGCCATTTCCCCTCGACCGTATCCGAGAACCGAACTGCACCAAGGCTCGTTGAACGTAATCCAATGCTTCACCCGATCGCCAAAGCGACCGAAGCACACATCGGCGTAATCGCCAAAAAACGTCGGAAAATTCGGATTCAGCAATCCGTCGGCTTCCTTATGAAGAGCGAGAGGTAAGTCCCAGTGGTAAAGCGTCACCCAAGGTTCAATTCCGTTTTCGAGCAAACAATCAATTAACTGGCTATAAAACGCGATTCCCTCCTCGTTCAACGCCCCTCGCCCAGCAGGCATAATCCGAGACCAAGAAATCGAAAAACGATACGCCGATAGCCCCATCGCCTTCATCATCGCCACATCGTCGCGAAACCGATGGTAATGATCGCAGGCTACATCGCCCGTGTGACCATCGAATACTTTACCCGTCGTATGCGAAAACGCATCCCAAATACTCAACCCTCTGCCGCCCGTTTTCCATGCTCCCTCTATTTGATAGGAAGCAGTGGCGGTACCCCATACAAACGTTTTCGGGAAAGCAGTCATCGAATCGATTGGCTTCCCAAAAAGGAAAACCTTGGCTAAAAGTCCATCGATCCCGATCTATCAAGCGAACCTATCCGAAGACTTACATATGAATAAAACCGCCCGATTTCAGAGAAATTGAAGACCTTAGTCAGTTTTTTCTCGATATTGTGACTCAGGAGTAGCATTCCTGCCTTTCAATGCTTGACAGCCCCCCCGAGCTATTTCCATTTTCTCCCTCTTTTTCCAATTTTTAGTCATGAGACCGACATATAGACCACACCGCTTAAAACGAGTTCGCAAGATCGGCTTCCGCGCTCGCATGGAAACACGAGGCGGCCGCGCCATCATCAACGCCCGCCGCCGTAAAGGTCGCAAGCGTCTTGTTAACGTATAAGCGAACCCGGCATATTCGCCGGTAGAATGCACATGACTCCGAAGCTCACCTTGAGCGCGGCGCGCCGATTGAAACGAAATAACGATTTCGTGCGCGTCCGGGGGAACGGCAAGATCTACCGCTGCCAGTATTTCGCCTTCTTTTCTACGATCCGCACAGAGTCCTGCGCGGATTTTTCGTCTGCCCGTGTCGGTATCTCTGCCTCGAAACGCCTAGGCAATGCCGTCGCTCGCAACCGAGTTAAGCGACGCCTCCGTGAGCTTTTTCGGAAGTGGCAGCATCTAATCCGGCCCGAAGCCGACATTATTCTCAGCTCCCGCTTCCCCGCTATAGCGGGTGATTTCGAGGACATGGAACAACGCTTTCTACACGCGATCAAGTACAACGGCCTACGCCGTCCGCAATCTGACGACCCAGCCTGAATTATCAGGACTTCAATTCTGCTTGCTAGACGATGCTGACGCTCTTTTATGACCGACCTTCGCGTCTGCGAAACCAATGACCAATTTTTTATAAATGGACAAGAAAAACACTCTCATAGGCTTGGCCCTGCTCGCAGGCGCATTTGGCATGATGTACTTCCAGGCTCCACAGCCTTCGGAAAACGCCAACCAACCCGCTCCCACAACGACGCAACCCGTCACTCAAGCGCCAGCAGACACGGGCTCTACCGCGCCGATCATCGCTCAGCCGAACTCAATCGGCGGCAGCGGGCCAGCTATTCTTGAAAGGATTGGCTCCCATGTGGACGAGCAAGTCGTCGCTCTCGAAAACGAGCTCATGGAAGCGCGTTTCACCAACTACGGCGGAGCCATCCAAGAAATAGCCCTCAAGGAATTCGACAAATCCCGCGACGATGAATCGCCGTACATAATGAACGGCAACCGCGTCGCTCCCGCGCTCGAGCTCACCGGCCTACCTGGACTCAACAAAGACACGGCCTACCAACTCGTCGAAACCAGCAGCAGGGACACCGTCGAATACCGAGCTGTCGTTGGCGACAACCTGCAAGTAACCCGTCGTTACATTATCGAACAAGACACGACGAACGAGAAACCTTACCTCATCCGTCACGAGCTGGAGTTCCGCAATCTATCCAACGACACCCTTCCCGTCGGCGACTTCAGCCTAAACGCAGGTACCGTCGCGCCATCCGGTCCGCAAGACGCCCAACTGCTAACCTTCGGCTACTTCGACGGCGAAGACACCAAATTCCTCTCTCAAGGGAAATTCACCGGTAGCAGCATCCCCTTCTTCAGTTCCGCGCCGCGTGACTCCATTTCGGAAAACCGCAACATCGATTGGGTTTCGCTCAAGAATCAGTTTTTCATCACCATCCTGAAGCCCGATGAACAAGCCGTCGGTTATTTCGCCCAGCCCGTTCCTTTTCCGCAAGGCGACGAAGATCGTCCGCAAATAGGCGTTTCCGGCTCCATGAAAATGGACAGCTTCACACTCGCTCCCATGGATTCACAGACTTTCGGATTCAACTACTACATCGGCCCAAAAATATTCGACCGCATTTCGCGCGTCGGCGAAAGCACAGGAGAAAGCATGCAATTCGGCTTTTTTAGTCTAATTTCCAAAACGCTGCTAACGATGATGAACAAATTCTACGCGTTCACCCACAACTACGGCATCGCCATCATCCTGCTCACACTCGCCATCAAAATCCTTTTTCTGCCGATCAATCTCATGTCTTCGCGTTCGATGAAACGCATGTCGAAGCTCCAAGAGCCAATGAAGGCGGTCAACGAGAAGTTCGGCGACAACCCAACCAAGAAGAGCCAGCTCATGATGGAGCTGTACAAGGTCAACAAAGTGAACCCCGTCGCCGGTTGCCTGCCGATGGTCATTCAAATTCCAATCTTCTTTGGCCTTTTCTACATGTTGCGCAGCGCCGCAGAACTTCGCCTCTCTGAGTTCCTGTGGATTTCCGATCTCTCCATGCAGGAAGGCATCTTCACCCTGCCTTTTACCATCCCATTCATGGGCGACCAATTCAATATCCTACCCTTCTTCTACCTCGCCTCCATGGTCGTTCAAATGGGTATGATGCCAACGCCTTCAGTCGACAATGCCCAGGTCAAGATGATGAAGTACATGCCTTACATCTTCTTCCCGATCATCTACACCTTCGCCTCCGGACTCGTCCTCTACTGGACGATCAATAATCTTTTCACCATCGGCCAGCAATGGATGATCAACCGAAAAAAGCACGATTTTGAAATCATCCTTCCCCCAGCCTTGAAAAAAGCGATGGAAGCCCCCAAAAAGAAGAAACGCAAAAAGTAGCCTGCACTCCTTCTTAATTCCTAACCCTCAATTCCAAAATTAGTCACACATGTCCGGACATAGTAAATGGTCGACCATCAAACACAAAAAAGGCGCCGCTGACGCCAAGCGCGGCAAGATTTTCAGTCGCCTTTCCAAAGACATCACGCTCGCCGCGAAAAACGGCGGCGGCGATCCAGACATGAATCCCAAACTCCGCACCGTCCTGCTCAAGGCGCGTTCGGAGAATATGCCCGTCGAGAACACGGAACGGGCCATCAAAAAGGGAACCGGTGAATTGCCGGGCGTCATTTACGAAGAATTCGTCTACGAAGGCTATGCTCCACATGGCGTCGCAGTCGTTATCGAAGTAACGACCGACAACAAAAACCGCGCCGCTTCCGACGTGCGCTCTACGTTTACGAAAAACGGCGGCAACCTCGCCGGAGCTGGAGCCGTGGCTTTTATGTTTCATCGGACCGGTCAGATCATCATTTCCAAAGAAAAGACCGACGAAGAGACCCTCATGGACATCGTTCTCGAAGCCGGAGCCGAAGATCTCAAGGTAGAGGACGAATACTTCGAAGTGCTCGCCACACTCGCCGAATTCGACCACGTCAGCCAAGCGCTCTCAAAAGCGGAAATCGAACCGGACCACGCCGAGCTCGCCTACCTGCCTGAAAATCTGATTTCGATCACCGAGGCCAGTGACGCCAAACAAATCCTTCGCCTTGTCGATTTACTCGACGATCTCGACGACGTGCAGAACGTCTTCCACAACGCCGATATCCCGGCGGAGTTCATCGATCAAGAATAATTTCTCTCGATACCAACCAATATGTTCCGTCGCTTGCTAGCACGTTCCTACGAAATCAGCGTCATAATGTAGGAGCCTGCTTGCAGGCGATTTTTCTTTTGTTACCTTAAGCCCGTATATGAACCCAGCGGAGGAAGATCTAGCTCAAGCACTCGACGGCGAAGTCGGACTCGTCTCGTCCAAAGACTTCCGCTGCCCTACTCCCTTCGAGTTCGAAAGTGGTCAATCTATCCCCGAGTTCACGCTAAGGTACGAGACCTACGGGCAGCTCAATAGCGAAGGAACCAACGTAATTCTAGTCGCTCATGCCCTAACCGGCGACCACCATTGCGCCGGCGTCCAATCCCTCCGAGATCGTAAACCCGGCTGGTGGAATAGCTTGATCGGCCCTGGCAAGCCCATCGATACCACCCGGTATTTCGTCATTTGCGCCAATTGCATCGGCGGCTGCCAAGGGTCGACCGGGCCTAAGTCGATCGATCCACGCACAGGTGAAGCCTACAACCTCACTTTCCCGTTCATCGCGATTCGCGACATGGTTCGCTCGCAGAAAATTCTGCTCGATCACTTGGGTGTCACCGAACTCTACTCCGTAATCGGCGGATCCATGGGCGGCATGCAAGTCCTGCAATGGGCGATCGAATACCCGGACTTCGTCAAACGCATCATTCCGATGGCCACCACCTGGCGGCAAAACGCGCAAGCGATCGCCTTCGACGAAGTCGGCCGCCAAGCCATCATGCAGGATCCCGAGTGGAAAGCCGGCAACTACGACGACGACAAAGGCCCCAATGTCGGCCTAGCGATTGCTCGTATGATGGCCCACATCACCTATCTCTCCGATCGCAGCATGAACCGAAAATTCGGCCGCAAGCGACAGGAAGGAAAAGACAAGCGCCACTCATTCGATATCGAATTCGAAGTTGAAAGCTACCTTCGCTATCAAGCCGAGAGTTTCATCAATCGCTTCGACGCGAACACGTATCTATACTTCACGCGCGCACTCGGCTACTTCGATTTGGCCACCGCTTACGGAAGTCTCGACTTAGCTTTCAAAGACCTGAAATGCAAAGCCCTCTCGATCGCATTTACGACCGACTGGCTCTTCCCGCCCGAGCAAAACCGAGAGATTGTATTGGCGATGCTGCGACAAGGAATCGAAGCCTCCTACACGCAACTCGACATCGACCTCGGCCACGACTCCTTCCTCATCGACTCCCCGGAACTCTTCTCCCTAGTACGCGATTTCCTCGCGAACTAGGAGAGTGACCCAATAAAGCCAGATTTAGTCCAAATTCGATGTGTTACGCGGCCCGCTCGCCTTTATCTTTAAGGTTACAACGTTGTAACTTTAAAAGTCTATCTCAGCTCAGTGCATACCCGTCAGCTTAACCAAAATTCGACTGGAAACCACGCCGCGATGCGATGTAGCTACGCAAGGGACTCGCGTGGGATCTGCAATGACGATTGACCAGATCGACTTAAGTTGACGCGTATGAGCTCAACGAGAAGCCAAATCGTAGATAGCGTATCCGCAAAACCAATTTGGCGAACGTTTCACTTCGCGCTTCCAGTCACCTCGTAGAAAGACTTTGCGGTCGATCTGGAACCTTTCCGCAGCGCAGTAATCTTCGAATTGGCGAACAGACAATGGATTAGTTCGCCGCGCTTGGGCCCAGGGATAAGGATAAACTTCGTTTTCCAGCCGGCGTCCCATTGAAAGCATGCTTATTCTGTTTTTCCAGTATCCAAAATTAACGAAGCCAATCGTAAGCCGTTTCGAGACACGCAAAGCCTCCTCAATCACCTCAGAGGGGTTATCCAATTCCTGTAATGTTCTCGAACAAATGACCCGGTCGAAATGCCCATCAGGAAAAGCTCCCATGAAGTCCATCATATCGCCCAAATAAGCAGACAATCCCCGCTTCACGCATGATTGGATCTTATCCGAGCTCAAATCGACTCCTATCCCTTCAGTCTGTCGCGTTTGTTTCAGATAGTCCAACAAGACCCCGCGACCGCAGCCTAGATCCAATATCCGAGATTTGGGCTCAACCCAATCTCGCATGATCTGCATATCGACGCTACGCTTGTCCTTGTTCTTTGACATCTAATCTCAAAGTTCACGGCGATCCTATCGCAACATCAAGTAAGAAAGTCTTTATGACTCGGAGACTACGACCGTAGCCAAGCGATAAACCGTATCCACTAGCTGCCGACATGCAAACGGCTTGGTCAGGTACTCGTCTATCCCGATATCTCTCCAACGATCTTCAAGCATAACCGAAGGCATTGCAGACAACCCGATAATCGGAGTCTTCTGATTCAATCCAACTTTCCGAATGAGTCGCGTGGCGTCCACCCCGTTCATCTCCGGCATTTGGCAATCGAGAATTATAACGGAGTATTGATTGATCTTCGCCATTTCGACGGCCTTCACTCCATTTTCGACGATATCGACGCTATAGCCCTGCTTCGAGAGCAATCCTTCTACCATCGCTTGCCCAACCGCGCTATCTTCAGCCAGCAAAACCGGAATGTCCTCTACTACGATAGACGATCCTGGTTGATCGGCCGAGCACGCTGGATCCGTACCAACCCCAAAACTAATCTCGAACCAAAATTTCGAGCCTTTCCCCTGATCGCTATTAACGCCTATCTCGCCTCCCATTAGCCCGACAAGCTCTTTTGAGATCAACAAACCTAAGCCGCTTCCGTCAGAACCGGATTGCAGTTGGGAAAAAGGCTTGAACAGCTTATCGATAACCGTCGCCGATATTCCGTCGCCCATATCGCTGACTGAGAACCTCAGTTGGACCCTATCCTTACTTTCGTCTATGGCATTAATGGCTAACACGATTTCACTGCCTGCCACCGTATACTTTAGTGCATGCGACAGGAGATTAATCAAAATTTGCAGCAAGCGATCTGGATCTCCGACGAAGCAATCGCGCGTCCCTGTCTCTAGCTTCAAGACGTACTGCACATTCGCAGCTTTGAATTGAAGGCCGAATGAACGCTCTATTTTCTCGAGCAATTCTGACAAGCGAAAATCGCGATGGTGAAGCTTTAGCTTTCCCGCCTCCCACATCGAGTAATCCAAGGTGTTATCCAACACGCTCATCAAACTTTGATTCACGACCTTGATCGATGTGATGTACTCTCTCTGCTTATCGTTAAGCGATGTTTCAAGAAGTTCGTCCGAGTAATTCAGGGATAATTCGATCGGAGTCCGCACTTCGTGGCTCAGCGTAAAAATATATCGATCTTGAATTCGACGCGAGTCCTCGAGCTGACGATTTTTTTCGTCAAGCGCCAAGAAATGCCGGTTGCGGCTATGTTCTTGAGCCGCCTCGAGCAATCGAATTTTCAAGGGCTCCAAACGCCACGGTTTGCAAATATACTGGAAGATGTGACCGCCGTTGATCGCCTCCAAGGCGACATCCAAATCGATGTAAGCGGTGATCAAAATCGAAACCAAACCCGGTTTCAATGCTCGGGCTTCCTGAATCAACTCCAAACCCGTCTTCTCGGGCATACGCTGATCAGTGATCAATACTCCAACATTATTATCTTCCGAATTGAGTATCTCTAGAGCTTCAGCTGCAGATTCCGCGGTAACGATATTAAAATCCGATGAGAAAGCCTTTTTGAAATACCTCAGAGACTTAGTCTCGTCGTCAACATAGAGGAGTTTAAAATCAGGTTTTCGATCCATCATTTTTAAGAATAAATGTCTTTCACAGAGGCTCGTGAAGGAATTCTTACGCGTAAAATTATATTAGTGTCTTAACAGTAGCTCTTATTCGAAGCGATTCCAAAATTATAAAATTCACTTATCCCACACACCTGGAGAAATCACCAGTTCTCGAACCGAGATAATGTTTGTTCAATCCATGAAAGATCTGATGGAGCGTCCACTTGACCCGCTTGATTCTTCGGAAGCGTGATCAGGATAGCGAAATCGCTGTCACTAGAGCCAATGCTCAATTCCCCAAAATGATGATAGCAAACGAAATAGGCGCCAAGCACTCCTGCGGGGAAATCAAGCAGAGACATCTCGCCCCAGGATCCATTCTCAACGGACAAATGAATTTCCACACGATCATCCCGATCGGTAACTGATGCGCTTACTCCGCTCGATCCAGGCAGTTTCCCCCAATGCTCGATCAAAATTGAAAGCATCCATTTCAGTAGCGACTCATTTGCTTCTACCGACAGTCCACCGCTGCCCTCTTTTATCACAAGCGACGAGCCTGCCGATTCCAGCAAGGCATCCATCGATACAGAAGAGAAAGCCGATTCGCTGCACTCCTCTAGAGCTGCAATAATCTGCCCACAAGCATCCGAGATCTTCTGCAGCTCTTCTGGCAATTGACTCCAGGAGCCAAAAGTCGACGCCGCATTGTTCTCATGGCTCGTGGGAATTTGCTCGATGAACGCCTGGGCAGCCTGCACTGAATTTCGAGTGATCGTGAATCCGCTAGCCATCGCCACAATCTCTCGCAAACGATTGACTCCATCCAGCCGTTGCCAGGCGCTCAGTTTTTCACGCTGAAGCTCATCTCTTTCGCTCCTAATGAGATAAAACTGCATCGATTGCTTCAGCTCCAACTTCAGTGTATTGAGATCCCAAGGTTTTGTTATATACCGATGGATCTCCCCTCCGTTGACTGCTTCGATTGCATCGTCCAAATCCGAGTATGCAGTAGTCAATATACGAATCGCATTCGGATATTCGTTTCGGGCGAATTTCAATAACTCGACTCCCCGTTCGTCCGGCATGCGCTGATCTGAAATCAGAATCGCAATACGACCAGCCTGTTTCTCCAAGATGGCCTTTCCATCCTTAACGTTGGTTGCCGTAAACACCGTGAAGTCCTTTCCGAATGCGCGGTTAAAGTACTTCAAGGTTTGCTCTTCGTCATCTACGAATAGAATGCCTAAATCAGTTTGTTCATTTTTCATATATGGCTATTCAATTAAAATTATCTATACTCACTCCATTCGAAGTGATCGCGGCGCTCTGATCACCAGACGTTTTCTCCCTAAACAATGGAAGATCGAAAGTAAATTCGGAACATTCGCCTTCGACGCTTTTCACTTCCAGCGTGCCTCCATGGCTTTGTATAATCGTATGGCAAATGCTCAAACCTAAGCCCATCCCTTCTCCAACATCCTTCGTTGTATAAAAAGGCTCGAACACGCGTTCCATCGTCTCTTCGTCCATTCCGATCCCATTGTCGGAAACGCTGACCCGCATGCGATCGTCAAAACGCTCACTACGAATCGCAATCTTTCCTGGACGACTCTTATCGAGTTGTTTGATCGCGCCCGACGCGTTCGACAGGAGATTAATCAATACTTGAACAATGTGCCCTTCCGAGCCGAGGATCGTGTCGACGTCGGCTAACTCGAGAACGATCTTCATATTGGTACATTCACTCGCCGTGAAGCGCATCGAGCTTTCGATCGCACCCGACATGGAAAACGCTTTTCGCTTATCAACCTCCGATGGATGAGCAAAAGTATGCAAATCCGACACGATATTCCGGATACGCCCTACGCCTTCGTTTATATCATCAAGGTACTCCGTTAGGTCTTCATTCGCTTTAACGATCGGCTCCATCCTCGCCAACTGAATTGCCGATATAACGTAGTTCAATGGATTATTGACTTCATGGAGCAAACCCGCCGCCAGTCCTCCAAGCGCATTCAACTTTTCACTACGAATCAAATTCGATTGCGATTGCTTCAATTCGGAAAGCGCATTCTCCAAATCATCGTTTCGATCGATCAATTCAGATTCCAACTTTGAAGTCTCCAAGAGATTCCGAAGCCTAGTCTCAACTTCCGTCCGACTAAATGGCTTGGTCAAAAAATCGTCCGCTCCATTTTCGAGGGCTATGATCTTGGCCCCCTCGTCGACTCGAGCCGTTAGTAACACAATCTTTATATTGCGCGTTTTCGAGTCTCCCTTAAGCCGCCTGCACACTTCATGTCCATCAAGCTCCGGAAGCATCAAATCCAAGAGCATGAGATCCGGAAGATATTCTCTGGCAAGCTCAAGCGCTTGTTGCCCATCGCGAACTTGGGAAATACGGTAATCTTCCTCCAAAAAGCCGACCAAATACTGCCGCATGTCCGGTTCGTCATCGACAATCATAAGCGAAGGTCCATCCCCTTCGGGAAGTCGAGATTCCAGCTCCCCGAACGGAGTGCTCGCCGGTAAAGCAGCCCTTTGCTCCGCGGACTGATGGATCGCCAAAAGAACATCCTCATCCTGTTTCTCCGGTGCGACGAGTTCCTCCACCGGTCCCTCGTGCAGCGCAAGCTCAACCGTCATCGTGGTGCCCACATCAATCTCGCTCTTAACTCGTATCGCCCCGTCCATCTTCTCGGCTAGATCCTTAACCAAGGCCAAGCCCAGTCCACTACCTTGATACCTTCTCGTGTTCGAGCTATCGGCCTGACGAAACCGATCGAAGATGTGCGGAATATCCGCTTCCGAAATGCCGATACCTGTATCAATCACGTCGATAATTGCCTTCCCGGCATTCATAGATGTCCGAACGGTTATAACCCCTCCAGGCGAGGTAAACTTGATCGCATTGCTAAGCAGGTTCAGAAAAACGCGCTCTAAAGCGTATGTATCAGCATGTACGATTATGGACTCATTCGACAATTCGACCTTTAAATCGATCTTCCGAAACTCGGACATGTGAATCATCGAATTGACGACTCCCGAAACGAATTCGTTTAAATCGATTCCCCGCAGATTCATGCGAGACTTTCCTTCTTCCAGCTTGATAACCTCCAACAGGTCGTTCACCAACTTCAACAACCGCAAAGCGTTTTCCCGGGCCAAGCGCATTAAACCCGCCACATTGCTTGTCAGAGCCTCCGGCTTCTTAAGCAGGTCTTGGATCGGCCCGAGTATTAGCGTCAACGGCGTGCGGAGCTCATGGCTTATATTCGCGAAGAACTGCGACTTCAAACGGTCGAGATCCTGCAGTTTTTGATTTCGCGAATCCAATTCCTGGCGAAGGCTGAACTCTCGGATCCGAGCTTTCGCATTAAAGAAACTTGCCGTCGTGCTGATCAAACCCGTCAAGGAGACAAAGAAACAGTTATTAAATAAAAGACTCCATTCAATTGGTTCCTGATAAAGCTGCCCCCTTAATATACAGGCAGCGACATACCCCACCATAGTAAGGACAACCAAAGACAACGTCTCCTTGTGGGTCCATGGCAGCAATACACCTGCACCAAGAAACACGAGATTCAGACCGCCGTAGTAGGACGAACTCGCTCCCTCGGTCAAAAAAACCATTACGCATATTGAAAGATTCACTACAAGCGTCCAACTGGAGCCAAGGTAGCCAATATTTCGTTTACCGAATTCAGAGGTATGCAAACGATATATAACGAAAATCAAAGCGACCGTCACCAGCCTCGTAAAGAAGAGCGGCATCAATAGCTCGGGATACAGAATATAATCCAGCGAGACACCTGACCCAGTGCCAAAAAGCGCCAACAAACAACCGATACGACCTCGGCGGACCCTTAACTCGGTATTCTCGAGATCGAAAGCCGAGGCCTGATTGCTACTGATGGATCCAAGCGCTTCCATTAATCCTCTAAGCGAATATCCAAAAAGATATTTACTCCTGTATCATCGCACTCGATTTCGTAGTTAGTACCCCTCGGAGCCAGTTTTTTCATATCGTCTTCATTTCGGTATACAAGATACCAGTCAAGCAGGTGCTCCATCAGAAAGCGATTCGGATTATTCGAATGCACATTTGTAACGCAAACGAGGCCTCCAGAATTCAAAGCTTCATGGAAAAGGGCTACGAGACGCTTGCATATCGCATCAGAAAAATAGTCGAAAAGCCCGGCGCAATACACCATATCGAATTTTCCGATCTGCATGTTATCGTTCTCATGGATTTCCTTCAGCAGCGTATCGATTGACTTGTGCACGAATTTAGTGACCGGTTTACGCCCGCTCTCCTCAATGGAAGCACTAATTTTCTGCTTCGTATAATCAAGCGTTTCATCGCTAAAATCCATTAGCTGGAGCGAAGTCTGATTTGCCAACGGACTATCCCGAATAAATCGCTGAGCCTCCACAGCCGGGCCGCAACCTATATTCAATACCGTAAACATTCGCTCTTCTTCAACCACTCTAGCTGCTTCTGCCTCCAATCGTTCCTGCAGCATAACTACACGGTTTCTATGAGCTTTCGGAGCAGCGGATTTTATATGGAATTCATCTACGATATTGGCGTAGATCCCCGGAACTTTCGTGGTCGACTCGCACAGCATCATGTTCACCATCTCGTAATCCCCGGCATATCCAAGCGGCTTGGTATAGGATCGGTGGACAAAAGGTGAACAAAGCAACAAAGGGTGCAATTCCCGCTGCACATACGCCTTGTGGCTCATCAGAAATTCGTCAGGCACTTCCGAAGCAGCATTCTCGAAAGCAACTACCAATTCTCCGAATTTCGGTTCAATTGGACCTCGTACGTCATCTACGAATTCCCTCCGCAGCTCATCATCCGCAATCGAGTTGCTCGTTCCGAACGCTCCCGCTTCCGCCTCGTCAAGCCATCGACTCAATTCGCTTAGGAAATTTCGAAGTGTCCCAACAGTAAGCTGATAATTCGGCTGTATCCGATGACTGATTGCCCAATCCTCAACAAACCGATGCGTCTCCGCCTTCAACTCCTTTCCAGGAAGAAGCTCATTCAAATCGGACCAGGCGTCTACTAGAGTGGTCGATACGATCACCATCAGCCCAGTACTCAGCATATGGCTGACTACAGCCTTCCCCTGGTACACCATTCGGGATCCTCTCAGTATATTCAAGTGAGGCAGTACTTCACTGAGCTGTACGATAGAATACGGATTGTACACTTCAAAGACCGCAGTGTTCCGCGTGATGTGAATTAGCGTGCCACGACAATCCTTGCCTTGGCTGTTCTTAAAAGAAACCAGACTGTCGATTCCAGACAGTTTGGATTGACTGAGATTACTCGGTTCAATAGTATCCATAGGTCATATCAGGCCGCTCGGTTTAAGATCTCCATAAGTCTCGAAATTACTAAATCCGCTAACTCCACAACACTCCCGACCTTCAATAAATCCATTGTCGTCACTCGAATGCCAAACTCGCCTTGAATCGCGATCGCCAATTCGATCAGCATTAACGAATCAATGCCTAAGTTATCTAAACTTTGACGGCGGTCGATACGCTTTTCACTAAGTTTGAGGATTTTCGACAAACCGGTGCAAAGCAGGGCTTCAATTCGCTCGACTCTTTCGTCATCTGGAAGCGATACAATGCTCTCCGCCATCGTTTTCGCGATCTCATCGCCTTCATCGAATTCATCCCCGGAACTCGAAGAAATCAATTCGGAGAACAAAACTGACTCGGCGACCTTAGCGTTAGCGACGCTCCATTCATTCCAGTCAACTTCGAATGCACCCACCTGAGGCCTTCCCGAACGCATTGCCAACTCCAACGACTCCAATGACTTGGAATTCGTCATGCCCTTCAGCCCCTCCCGGCTCAAATGCTCGCTTAAAGCGCTGTCTCGCGCCACGACCCCTGATTCCCCAAGCACGCCCCAATTGATGGTGATTCCATTCACTCCTTTAGAGCGCAGGTAATAGGAAAACCTATCCAAAAAAGCGTTCGCGGCAATATAGTTTGCCTGACCTTTATTGCCTACCAACGTTGAAATCGACGAAAAGCTAACGAAGAATTTCAAGGCCTTCGCATCCGAATATCTATATAGATTCAAAGCTCCGAGAATTTTCGGCCTCATGACCTTCGCATAGCGCTCGCGATCCATATCAGCCACATATCCGTCATCTAAAACCATCGCTCCATGGAAAATTCCCTTGAGGGGGAATTCATCCCCATTGATTCGCCGCATCAGGCCCTCAACGTCGCTCTCGTTCGAAATGTCCACCGAAATCGCTTCCACCAATGACCCGCTGCCGTTAAGCTTTTCCAATTCATCCTTAAAGTCCTCGGACGCTCCCCCGCTACGACTTGCGAGATACAATTTCCCCACCCCCTTATCCGCCAGCCACTTCGCAACTTCCAATCCAAAGCCTCTCGTCCCTCCCGTTATCAGGTAAGCTCCCGTTCGAGAAAACAATTCCGATTCATCATCAATCGCGGATACAATCGCCTCGTCTCCAAATAGCCTTACCTGGCAACCGCCCATAAAGCTCGTTCCCGAACACTCTTCTAGAGCAGTTTTGAATTGATTGATCGAATACGTCAATCGGCCCAATTTTCGAACGACGCCAATGGCCTGATCTTTCCCCATTTGGCCTAAGGTATTCTCAAGCCAATTCGTATCGCCTAGCTGAATTCCCTCAAAATCCACCGATGCGATTAAAATATTCGCCCCCAATAACGAGATTGGCAGAAACTGGTCTTTCCGGGATTCCGGCCTCCGGACGTCCACAAATCGGCCCCCACTCGCGAGCAGTCCCAAACTCTGCGTCAGTCGCTCTCCGGAAAGCGAGTTCACCACCACATCGACCTTCCCGCTATCCATACAACGATTCACGCCATCCACAAACGCCAAAGTTTCCGAGTCGAACACCTCAGTCACTCCAAAGGCTCTCAGAGCAGTCCGTTGCTCAGGATCCGAAGCAGTTGCGAAAACCGTTGCTCCTTTTTCCTTGGCAAGGAATACAGCGGCCAGTCCAAAACTAGCCGTCGCTTCATGTATCAATATTGACTCAGCCTTCTGTAGCTTCGCGGTTTTCTCAATCACATGGTACGCTCGAGCTACATTAAGGAGATCTATCGCGTTCTCCAATTTGAACGAGCCAGAGATCTTTGACACTTGGCTGGCCAAGACCGTCGTCAGCGAACCAATTGCTCCGCTACTTATCGAAACGACAGTATCCCCTATTTCCAATTCCGTAACTCCGAGCCCAATTCGACTCACAATTCCGGATACAAACGATTCACTGGACGCGCTAAACGCATTCCGATCAACCCCGGAAAGACACGCGAAATGAACCGCGACCTCAATCTCATCGCTTGCTGGTTCATTTTGCTCAACGGGCGTTAACG
>JBNMOQ010000034.1:0-29586 GCA_051275055.1 Candidatus Pelagisphaera sp. | reverse complement strand
AGGTGAATGCTAAGCGTGAATTGGCGTTGGCGTTAAATGAAGTCGCCAAGGAACGTGGGCAGACTTTGGCTCAAATGGCATTGGCTTGGGTGTTGCGTCGCAAAACAGTGACCTCGGTCATCATCGGCGCGAGCTCAACGAAGCAGATAGCCGATAATTTGGGCGCTGTCAAAAATACGGTTTTCTCAGACGAGGAATTGGCTCGGATCGATGCCATTCTCAATTCCTCGACGGTGAGCGTTTAGGCTTTTGCGTCATGAGGTGCGGGAACCATTCGTTTTAAGAAACGTTTGAGTTGATGTTACCGGATGGAGGGGTATGGTTTTTGAAATACCCTTTTTTCTTCCCTGATGTTTATTCGTTCCTCTGTTTTCTGTTTTTTCATTCTTTCTATCTTGAGTGCAGCGTATGCTGGCGAGAGACCGAACATTCTGATCATCCTCGCTGATGATTTAGGTTATTCGGATCTTGGTTTTCAGGGAGGGGAAATCGAGACTCCTAACATCGATCGCCTTGCCGATGATGGTTTGACCTTCACTCAATTCTACAATTGCGCGCGTTGTGGGCCGACTAGAGCAAGTATCATGACGGGGCTTTACAGTCATCAGGTGGGAGTTTACGAGCTGGAGCCTGTTGAGCCAGGGAACAATATTTTCCTATCCGAGCTGCTGGCGGAAAATGGATACGCGACGTACATGTCGGGGAAATGGCATTTGGGCAATACTCCCGAGCGGTTGCCACCCGCAAGAGGCTTTGATCATTCATACGCTTATGAAGGTTGTTGTGGCGACTATTGGGAACCTCCGTTGTACGTTCTGGAATCTCCAGAAGTTAAACCAATCACTTACGCGGACGGTGAGTTTCACGCCACCGATGCCACTTCGGATTATGCGGTCAAGTTCTTGCAGCATCACGAGAAGCAAGAAGGTGATAGTCCGTTTTTCCTCTATCTGGCCTATCAAGCGCCACATGCGCCTATTCAGGCTCCCTTGCATTTGATAGACAAGTACGTATCGCGGTATGAGCAAGGTTGGGACAAGATTCGCGAGGCTCGCTGGAATGCTATGAAGGAGCGGGGGTTGTACGCGAACTACAAATCAGTCCCGCCGTTTTCGGACTCGCCGGCTTGGCACGATGAACATGCAGTGCCGACTGAAATTCGCAAATGGAATTCCTTGAGCAAGGTGGAGAAGGCGGATCAGGCCCGTCGTATGGCTACGTTTGCCGCGATGGTTGATCAAATGGATCAAGGGATTGGTAGGACAATCGCACAGCTAGAGACGATGGGTGAGTTGGAGAATACTCTGATATTCTTTCTCTCGGACAACGGAGCGAATTACGAAGGGGGACCGAATGGAAGAGATGGCCCTCTCAAGGGGAAAGCGCTCGCCAATATGGGGCAACCTGGGACGAAGCATCACGAAGGCTCACCTTGGGCCGCTGTAGGGAATACGCCTTTTAGGTTGTACAAGCATTTCAATCACGAAGGCGGAATTCATACGCCGCTGATCGCACATTGGCCGAAGGGAATCGAGCGAGCAGGGGAACCGGAGTCGCAGCGAGGGCATGTGATCGATTTCATGGCGACGATAGCGGATGTGGCGAATGTCGAGTATCCGAAAACCTATGGGTCGAATACGATTCTGCCTATGGAAGGAATCAGCTTAATTCCAGCTTTTGAAGGTGAAAAAATTGAGGATCGCGGCCTGTTTTTCGAACACGAGGCGAATCGAGCTTTGTTTAGCGGTAAATACAAACTTGTATCGAAAAACTTCACATCGACGGATGGACAAGCGCATCACGATTGGGAGCTCTACGACATAGAGAAGGATCCTCTTGAGCAAAACGATATCGCTTCTCAAAACTATGATCTGGTGATTGAACTAGCGCGAGAATGGCATCAGTGGGCCACACGAACTGACGCGATTGTCGGCTACGAGAAGTGGATGTTGAAATTGCAGCATTACTGGCAAACCGGATCGAGGGATTATTTGAATGATGCTTTTTGAATTTCACACTCTTCGACTAAGTAATTCGTTACTTGCTTGGGTAGCGGCCGATCTCCGAGCGGCCACTGAACGATGCAATCGTTCAGCTAATTTAGATAATCATGGCCGCTCGGAGATCGGCCGCTACCTTATGAGTACCTTGTGTCATGTTTCAGGGATGCGCTAATATGAAGATCGAAAAATTGAATACTAAAATTATGGCAACTATCTCGATGGTTGGGCTTGTGTTAGGTGGTGCCTGCCAACCGGTATCCGGGCCTTCGACTGGCACGGCTGCTGACTACCCTAGCAAAAGTGGCTCGCTTATTTGCCCTTGGGCTCCCGGTGGAGGGACGGATCGATTGGCCCGTTTTATGGCTGATCAGCTGCAAAAGGAACTGGGTAAGCCATTTGTCGTGGTGAATCAAACCGGAGGCAGCGGGGCGGTCGGTCATTCTGCGGGCGCATTGGCCAAGCCGGATGGGCATACTTTGACGATGGCAACCTTTGAGCTGAGTACGATGCATTGGATGGGGATTTCGCATTTAACCTGGAAGGACTATGAGCCTGTTGCTGAGCTAAACGCCGATGCCGCAGCTATTATGGTGCGAACTGATTCTCCGTGGAAGTCGTTGAAGGACTTAATTGGATACATCGAGGCGAACCCTGGAAAACTGACAATGTCGGGCACTGCGACTGGCGGAGCTTGGGACCTGGCTCGAGCTGGTTTTCAATTGGAAGCTGGGCTGGCGGTCGACGCGGTTCGTTGGATTCCGAGTAAAGGATCAGCCCCGTCGGTTGTAGAATTACTGGGTGGGCATATTGATGCGGTTTGCTGTAGCGTTCCCGAAGCGATTTCGCAAATCGAAGCGGGCCAGTTGAGGGCTTTGGTTGTTATGGCGCCAGAGCGTCTGAGTGGGCACCCGGATCTGCCAACTGCAATCGACGAAGGTGTGAATTGGTCAGCGGTAGGCTGGCGGGGCATTGTCGCACCTAAGGGTACTCCGCCTGATATCGTAAAGAAGATCAGCGATGTTTGTACCAAAATTGTGGAGTCTGAAGCCTACGGAGAGTTTATGAGGAAGAATGGATTTAATGTGGAACTGAAATCCAACGAGGCGTTCGCTACGTTTCTAGAGGAGCAGGACGCCCAGTGGAAAACTGTAATCGAAGCGACAGGTTACGCTAGGTAATGAGCGATTCGAGTTTGGGGAAAGATAGAAGCGGTTCGCTTGGATACGTCTTAATCGTATTCGCTTTGATTGTATTCTATTTCTCGAAAGATATTAGGGAGTTAGGGTTCGGTAATAATTCCGATCCGGGACCGAAACTTTTTCCGATAGGGCTTTCGGTCTTAATTGCCCTAGGTGGCGCTATTGAGATTTACAGAAACTGGAAGGTGAAAGGCCAACCTGCAGAAGCCATTGGTTTAGCGGATGAAAACTCTGCCTTAGATGTGAAAAGCAAGCAACTCCGAGCGGGAGCTCTTATGGGTTTGTTTTTCGTTTATATTTTGGCTATGCCGTACTTGGGATTTACGTTAGGCACTCTGGTATTTGCGACCGCGATGATGATGCTCTTGAGGATTTCCTGGAAAATGGCTTTGTCGGTATCCGTTGCGTTAACGCTCGTCGTGAATCTCCTCTTTGGGATGTTGTTTCATGTACCACTGCCTAGAGGGATTTTAGGACTGCTATTTTAACTGAGGTATGATTTCGGATATACTTCATTTCCATGTATTGATTCCTTGGCTACTGGCGATGCTGTTTGGCATTTTTGTGGGAGCGACGCCTGGCTTAACCGCGACAATGGCGGTCGCTCTGATCGTGCCGGTTAGTTTCTATATGCCTGATCCTAATACAGGGCTGGCGATGATAATAGGAGTAAGCTTTACGGCGATTTTTGCGGGCGATATTCCGGCGACTTATCTACGCATTCCAGGGACTCCGGCGTCAGCGGCGGCAACGCTGGATGGGCATGAGTTAGCTAAACAGGGCAGAGGAGGATTCGCTCTTATGATTGATCTGTTTTGCTCGTCAATAGGCGGATTAATCGGCGTGGGTTTGCTGATTCTCATCGCGCCGCAATTGGCTCGATTCGCGCTACGCTTTTCTAACTTCGAGTATTTTTGGTTGGCCATATTCGGATTGAGTATGAGCGCGGTGGTCAGCTCCGGAAATACGCTCAGGGGATTGATTTCGGCGGGATTGGGGATCCTGCTGTCAACTGTTGGATTGGATGTCGTTAGCGGAGCTCAGCGTTTTACATTTGGAAACGCTGAGTTGATGAGCGGTTTCGGGTTTATTCCCGTGATGATCGGGCTCTTCGGCGTATCGGAAGTGATTCGGTCGGTTTTGAATAGTCCATCGACGAGCGGCTCCGCAGTCAAAACCATTGAATCGAAGGACTCGGTATGGGATGCGTTGAAAGCGATTTGGAGCAAGAAACTGACTGTTCTTAAATCTTCAGTTGCCGGTACGGTGATTGGAGCCTTACCGGGAGCAGGCGCGGACATCGCTGCTTGGGCGGCTTACGGGATGGAGCAGCGCACTTCCAAGGATAAGGAGTCTTTTGGAAAGGGGGCGATTGCGGGAGTAGTTGCTCCAACGAGCGCTAATAATGCAGCAGTAGGGGGTGCCTGGATACCTGCTTTGGTTTTTGGAATTCCAGGGGATGCGGTTACAGCCATCGTTCTGGGGGCTTTTATGATGTACGAGATTAAGCCTGGGCCGCTGATTTTTCAGCAAAATCCTGAGCAAGTGCATTCAATCTTTTTGATCGCTTTGATAACGCAGTTTTTGCTTCTCCCCTGTGGTTATATTGGGCTTAAAACCTTTGGGTGGATATTACGTTTGCCTCGGAACGTTGTGATGGTCGCAGTCTTGGTCTTCTCGGTAGTAGGAGCGTATTCTCTGCGGAACAGTATTTTTGATGTGTATTTGGTCGCTGGATTCGGATTGGTAGGATTTTATCTTGAATCTCAAAAAGCTCCATTGGCTCCTTTGATTCTCGGTCTGATCCTTGGTCCGATGGTGGAAGAGAACCTACGGACAGGGTTGATCAAGACGGAAGGTGATCTGACCCCGTTTTTGACGAGACCGATTTGCTCGGTGTTGGTACTTTTCTTAGCAGCCGCGTTTTTGGCTCCGCTGGTGTTAGGCTGGGTTCGGAAGAGAGCGCAGGTTTAAAGTCGCGTAGGGCCGGCGCTTGCGCCGTTCCGCGTTGCAAGCATTCGTTTCAGACTTGGAGTACGTACTTTGTTTTTAGGTTTGGTAGCGGCTGATCTCCGAGCATCCATTATTGTTGAAGTATCTGAACGATTACATCGTTCAGTGGCCGCTCGGAGAACGGCCGCTGCCTTTTGAGAGACTAGGTTTGCTCGGAGGATGCCTTCTTCTATCGCGGTGCGGCGCGAGCGCAGACCCTACGGGAAAGGAGTTTTACTGGCTGAAGTCGTAATCGTATAGGGCGACGCCATTTTCGTCTGAGAAGAGGAGTTTGGCGGATGCTTTCTTTCCTTCTCTTGGAGTGATATCTAAACTTACAAATCCACCTGATACTTTTTCAGGAGTGTCGTGTACGTAGAGTTGGGTGATTGTGGCGTCGGGATCGGTTGATTCTGGGTCGCCAGGAACTCGGCCAACGCGGCCGCTGGAGTCGTCTAAAGCTCCACTCGAGAATTCGTGGTACCCGGTTTTGTGGATTGAATGGTATTGCCAATGGCGATCGCCGCAGACGATGAAGAACTGATCGGTTGAGATGCCGCTTTCTTCTTTGAGCCAATTGAAGAATGCGTTCCCTTCGTGAAGGAACCCGTCGGGTAGGCAGTGATTGTCGTTCTTGTAAGCGTCTTCAGGGCCAACCATAGGTGTCGGGCTGACGAGGACTTTGTAAGTGGCGTCGCTCTCGACCAAGGTGCGCTTGAGCCACTCGCGTTGCTCGACTCCCCAGAGGGTTTTGTTGGGGCCGTCGGGCATTGTATTCGGACTGCGGTAGTCGCGTCCTTCGCTCATCCAAATCTGCAAGTCTTTCGATACTCGATAGGTCCGGTAGGTCTTTGCTTTAGGATCGTCAAGGCTAACTATGGGTAGTTGCTCTTTGAGGCTGTATATTCCAAGTTCGGTGGATACGGAATTCTCCATGTGCGGATCGCTGTCATTCGTACGGAAATCGTGATCATCCTTAGCCCAATAGGTTCCGACACTGGCAAGAAGGCTGTGAAATCGGGGTTGGTTGAATTCAATGTGGTATTTGCGGCGAATGTCCTGCTGGTTTTTCGCTGGTTCGCCACGTGCCGACCAATTGGCGTCGCCTATTTTGAATTCTTGCTTGGGTAGATTGTATTTGAGACCGGGACCGTCGTAGTAGACCGTGTCGCCGTTGAAGAAAACGTAATCTGGGCTAGCGATCTCGAGAGCTTTTAGTCCGGGATAGCCTAAGTCTTTGTCGGCTCCTGTGTAGGGATAAATCACTCCTGCTCCCGCGTTTTTGCCGCCGAGTCCGAAGTAATATTTGTAATGGTTTACGCAGGTTGTGAATGCAAGGCTCAGGGGCGCGGAAAGGTCTTTACCAGGATGCGTTCTGAAGGAGGCAGCGTGGCTGGTCTTTGTATTGTCGCGTTTGATTCCGTAGTGGATGCGATAGTGGTAGATTGTGTTTGAGTTTAGATCACCCAAAAAAGCTTTCAGAATGAAATCTCTCTTTGGGGACGCTTTCTCCCAAGAGGTAAAAGTAGAGTCTTTAAAATTCGGATACTCAGAATATTCGAAACGTCCCCAACCAGACGCTCCGGCGAGTTCCCAGTTCGTTAATTTCGTATCCGCTGTAAGCCGAGCTTGTAGGATGGCTTTGCTGTTGGTTATTTCACCTGCGAGGATTCCTTGCCCCAAGTAGATGTTTTCGCTTTGAGCCGCGATGCTCGATAGAAAGCTCGAAAGCAAAAGGGTGAGTATTGAAAGGTAACGCATATTTAGTTAGTTTACAGCTGATTGGATGTTCTTTTAGGAAAGCATCTTGGAGAGATGCAAGTCCAGAACTTCCGATCTTGGGGGAATCCCTTTTATTCCGACTTTGTCGTTTCACTGAAATTGAGAAATCCCATGAATAGTAGATTGAAATCCATCATCTTGGCACTGGCAGTTCCGGTTGCGTTCCTTTCCGCAAATCCGCAACCGCTGATGGTTGTACCAGCAAAAAGCGTTATCGCTTTGGCATTCGAAAAAGAAAGCGATGTTAGCAAGAAATGGATGTCCTTTCGGAAGGAAACGACGTTCAAGGTTGAAGACGGATATCTTCATGTGATCCCACCGGTTGTTGCGAATGCTGGCATTGAAAGTGAGAGCAAGTGGGGCGATAGTGACTTTGCTCGCGCTGGATTGATTGGGCTACCGAAGGACTATGTGTGCAAGTTTCGGCTCAATTGTATTAAGCCGACAGATACTCGACTGCGGGAAAAGGGCTTGATCTATATTGATTTGGGACACCGAGTAATTCGAACGACGTTTTCGAGAAAAGGTACGACACTGCTCTTGGAGAATCATCTTATGGGAAGAGATGCAGAAGTTTCGTCGAAAGTTTTGCAGGAAGCGCCAGGCCTCACGCTCAAGTACGATAAGTGGTACGACGTCATGGCGGAGGTTAAGAGAGATGAAGTGGTCATTCAGATTGGCGATCAAGTGCTCTATGGAAGAGATAGTCTAATTGCTGGCGATCGATACGATACCTTCAACTTCGACGCGAATGGAGCGGGTTTTCTGATAGACGACTTAGAGGTGCGAAGGGCTGGCGATTTTCAGGCAAGTTGGGCTGCAAAAAGAGTGTCGCTGGGCAAATAGTCCTTTGCTGAAGCAGGAATGAGAAACCGATTGTAGTTTTTCGAGAAATGCGTGTAATTGGGGAGTCCAAATTTTTGGTCTTCAATACCTCAACCCCAATAATTCATGAATCGACGCGATGCTGTAACAATGCTAGCTGCGGGCACTGCCGCAGGAATTTCAAATTCAGTTTTAGGAGTCAATGAAGCATTGGCCCAACAACCGAGCGACGCTGGGCAGAGTTTGCCGCCAATTAAGATAACTCGAGTAAGGATCATTCACACGAACCCTAATGGAACTGGGCTTAGTGTGGTGAAAGTAGAAACCAGCGATGCGGGGCTGTATGGGATCGGTTGCGCCACTGGGATACGGCGCTATAAAACGCTCACGACAGCGGTTGACGAATATTTGGCGCCACTGTTGAAGGGAAAAAATCCGGACAATATTGAGGACATTTGGCAGACGGTAAACGTGAGCTCCTATTGGCGAAACGGACCGATTCTAAACACGGTTTTGGCCGGGCTTGATCAGGCGCTTTGGGATATTAAGGGTAAGCGAGCGGGGATGCCGGTTTATCAATTGCTGGGCGGTAAAAGTCGGTTTGCGGTGGATTGCTATGGTCATGCGAGCGGTGAGGACTTTGAGGAGTTAGCTGATAGCGTTCGTGAGTTTAAGGAAAAAGGTTTTCGCCACATTCGTATTCAACTGGGCAAATACGGATCGCCCCATTTGTCAGGCGAGCCGGATTTTCGAAAAGGAGGCTTTGGGTTGGATTCCGATACTGTAATGGAAATTCGGCCTTACATGAAGAAGGTTCCTGAGATGTTTGAATTTGTCCGTTCTGAATTCGGGGACGAATTGGAGTTTTTACATGATGTGCATGAATTGCTGCCGCCGATTGAGGCGATCAATTTGGCGAAGGAGCTTGAGCAATATCGGCCGTTTTTCATCGAGGATCTCTTTGCTCCGGAAGATATTGGTTATTACAAGATTTTGCGGGAGCAAAGTTCCTGCGCTATCGCGATGGGGGAACTGTTTAATAATTCCCACGAGTGGGTCGGCCTGATTACAGAGCGATTGATTGATTTCGTTCGTATTCATATTTCTCAGATTGGAGGTATTACGCCTGCATTGAAAGTAGCCCGTTTGGCTGAGTGGTTCAACGTTAGGACTGCCTGGCACGGTCCCGGAAATACGTCACCGGTTGGACATGCCGGCAATGCTCACATCGACTTAGCCATTTGGAATTTTGGAATTCAGGAACAGTCGAATTTCAAAGAGGAGACCTTGGAGGTGTTTCCAGGAACTCCTACGATTGATAACGGCTACATGCACATAAACGAAGCTCCTGGATTTGGGATTGATATCAATGAAGAGCTTGCTGCAAAGTATCCGCTAGACGAAGAGCCTTGGTATCGTCCAATTGTTCGGCGCCCGGATGGAACGGTCGTTCGACCGTAGCGAGCCGGCAGCCAGGTTTTTATCTTAAATTAATTCCCCATTTTTATGAATCGCAAATATTCTCCCATTTCACTAGTTCGCAATAATCGCGGTTCGCTTTCCGCGTTTCCTTTCCTGGCATGGGTTGTCATTTTGTTTGGCTGTTCATCCGAAAAGCCAATTGGTGTCGATTCGGTACGGCGACCGAACATCATTTTTATTATGACCGATGATCACACTCATGATCAGATGAGTAGTGCGGGGAATGATCTGATTAAAACGCCTGGAATGGATCGGCTGGCGAGAGAAGGGGTTCGTTTTGGGAACGCATTTTCTACGAATTCGCTTTGCGCTCCCTCTCGAGCTACGATTTTGACTGGTTGCTATTCCGCAGTTAATGGGATTATGGGAAACTCGGAAGGGAAGGACCGTGTGGAGGCATTGGATACTTCGCTACCGACTTTTCCTTTATTGCTTCAAGGGGTTGGGTATCAAACTGGAATAGTGGGGAAATGGCATCTTCCTCATGATCCAAGAGGGTTCGATTATTCGTCGATCCTTCCAGGCCAAGGGGTTTATTATGATCCGGAGTTTATTGAAAATGGGGTTCGGAAACAATTCAAGGGATATGTGACGGATATAATCACGGATCAGGCGCTCGAATACTTGGATGGAGTAGATCATGAAAAACCATTTTGTCTCGTGTATCAGCATAAGGGACCACATCGGCCATTTACGCCTGCTAAGCGTCACGAAGATCTCTATCAGGATATTGATTTTCCGTATCCGGAAACCTTTTACGATGATTATTCAACAAGGTTGATCGCAGGTAAAGCGAAAGACATGCGTTTCGACATCAGCGTGGCAGGCGACTATGAAGACCTTCCTTCAGGTTTATCGGATTTGGAAAAAAAGAAGTGGGTCTATCAGCGATTCGTAAAGGACCACTATCGATCGGTCGCGAGTATCGATGAAGGGATTAGTCGCGTTCTGGACTACCTCGACGAACACGACTTGGCTCGAGATACGCTGGTGATTTACACGACGGATAATGGCTTCTTCCTTGGAGAACATGGATGGTACGATAAGCGGTTCATGTACGAACCTGCGCTTCGGATTCCTTTGCTCGTTCGGTATCCTGAGGAAATCGAAGCAAGTGCGGTAGAGGAGAGAATGGTCATGAACGTGGATATTGCTCCTACGATTCTCGATTACGCTGGAGTTACCATACCTGAAGTCATGCAAGGAGAAAGTCTTAGGCCTTTGCTAGAGGACGAGGATATTGAATGGCGCAAGTCGATCTTCTACTCGTATTACGAAAATTCGTGGGCTTTGCGAGATGCCTCGCGTTCGGAAATGAGCGATCCCTCGTTTAACTATTTTACTGCTCATCGGATCGGACCGCATCGCGGAGTTCGTACCGATCGTTTCAAGTTGATCGAATTTTACAGCAAAAGCGATTATTGGGAATTCTTCGACTTGAAGAACGATCCCCATGAAGTTAAGAACCTTTATTCTAATCCCGCGTACGCTAGCGAAATTACCGATTTGAAAGTCGAATTGAGGCGGCTGCAGACTCAGTATAAGGACGTTGGCGTATGGGAGCAACTTACGATGCCTGATTATCGGTAGACCAATTTTTATGAAAATTATTTGATGAATGTATTGATGAAAACACTTCTAGCAGGCCTGTGCGTTTTGGCTTTGTTTTTTTCGAAAATCGATGCGCAAAACCTTCCTCGTATTCAAGAGGGCGTTACGCGTGCTTGGATTGGTCCTGAGTACTGGACGAATCCGTTGATGAACTGGCAATTGTCGGATGGTCGTCTGGAATGTACGCATGGAGGTTGGGTGAATGAGTTGCATTCTCTCACGCATCAACTCAAAGAAACCGATGGCGATTTTCGTATGTCGGTCAATCTAGGTTTGATGGATCGAGGAGAGGTTTCAACGGAGCAGGAGATCTTTGCAGGTTTTAAGTTTGGAGCAATGGGGCATCGGAATGACTATCGATCGAATGTTCTCCATGATATTGCTGGTTGGAATGCCGAAGATCTGATGAAGGAGCCGCCCGTTGAGGTGGGAATAACAACGGAAGGTAGGTTGCGTATAGGTACTCGGTTTTCCGAAAAGCTAATTCCGGCAAATTCGTTGAAGGATGCCAGTCTTGAACTTGCGGTTAATCATTCGGGCAAAACGGTTGAGATAAAACTAACGGTGAAATCGAAAGCCGGGAAGACCGAATCGATGGTAGGGACGATAGAGCGCGAGCAGCTTGGGGGCAATGTAGCACTAGCTTGTCATCCTGTAGAGGTTCCGCGAATGAGCCGTAAGGACAATTCGGATATCGATCATCAGACGTTTTGGTTTTCCGAATGGGATGTTAGTGGAGAGAAAATTGTCGCAAATTTGGAGCAGACCTATGAACCGATTCTCTGGACCCAGTACACCGTCCATCGAAACGTTCTAAAGATGCTCGCGTTTTTCGTGCCATTGGAGGCCGAGGCTAATGATATTACTGTGTTGCAGGTTAAGTCGGGTTCGAAGTGGGCGACGGTCGCTGAAAGTTCGATTGATCCGATTTCCAGAACAGCGCTTTTTCGAGTTGAGGATTGGGATCAGAATTCTGAGCGAGAGTATCGCGTCGCGTATCGGTGGAATAGTGTTGATGGCGAACAACTGGCTACGTGGGGCGGGCTTGTTCGTCCTAATTCGGCTGAACAGCAGAAGGTTTCGCTTGCGGGACTTTCGTGTTCGAATTCGGAATTGTTTCCCAATCGATTTCTCGAGGAGAATCTTATCGCTCAAGATCCTGATTTGGTGTATTTCTCAGGCGATCAAATTTACGAGCCTTGCGGAGGTTATGGTATTTCGTTTGCGAATACAGAAGCAGATGTCCCGCGTTCGGCTTTGAACTATTTGGGCAAGTTTTGGTATACGGGATTGAGCTTTCGAGAATTGATGAAGGATAGGCCGACCGTTATGATTCCGGATGATCATGATGTTTATTCGAATGATCTTTGGGGGAAGGGAGGAGTGGCGATGCCGGGAGACCAGGAAGCGAATGAAAATCGCTGCTTTGGCGGATATCGAATGCATCCGACTTGGGTGAAAATGGTCGAGTATACGCAGATGGGGCATCACCCCGATCCTTACGATGCAACTCCGGTTGCTCGAGGTATCGGAACGTATTATACGAGTTTAGATATTGGCGAAGTCAGTTTCGCTTTGGTAAATGATCGCAAGTTCAAATCGGCGCCCGGAGATGTAATCGATGCGATGGAGCCTTTGTTTGCAATGCGAGGCGGACGGAATCTTCCCAAGCTCGATACGATCAACGAGAAGAATTTCGATACGAGAAAACTCGATCGACCGAGTTTGACTTTGCTAGGCAAACGTCAGTTGGATTTCATCAAAGAGTGGGGACGGAATGATGCTTCGCTAAGAGCGGTTTTGTCTCAGTCGCCCTATTGCCAACCGCATCACTTGATGGTGGCCGATTTCGATTCGAATGGTTGGCCTCAGTCGGGTCGCAATCGCGCTTTGGAGACGATTCGTGAAACGGGAGCTGTCATGATCCACGGCGATCTTCATTTTGCTACGCTCGTCCAGCAGGGCGTGGATGACTGGGAAGACTCAGGATGGTCTTTCACGTTGCCGGCAGTTTCGACTGCTACTCACCGTGCTTGGCGTCCTGATGTCGAACCGCAGAATTTACTTCCTGGAATGCCAGAATATACTGGTCGGTTCTTGGATGGTTGGGGAAACAAGGTGACAATCTGGGCTGCGGCTAATCCGTATAGCTTTTTGATTGAGGACGATTATGTGGGTGAAGGTAGAGCAACATTAGACTTCATGCGCAATGCCGGACTTGGATATGGTATGGTAGAATTCAATACGGGTTCTAGTGAAGTGACCTTCGAGAGCTGGCCAGTGTATGGCGAACTTAGAGACGAGGGAGCGCGTGAACAACATCCAGGCTTTCCTAAGACGATCGCCATCGATTAGGTTGAAGCCCCTGTTATGAAAATTGAAAGAATAGAGACTTTCTTGATCGAAAGTCCAATCGACGAGCCGTTTGGCTGGTCTATGGGATGGACTGAAAAACGCGGTAGCTTGATTACCAAGATCACGACTGACGATGGTATTGCCGGCTGGGGTGAAGGCGGAGGTTCGCCATCTCAGACGGTTATCCACGATTGTTTCGTTTCGATGCTTATTGGACAGGACCCCCTGAATATTAACAAGCTGTGGCATCAGCTCTTTCAAAGCCTTCATAATGACAACCTGACAGGCGGTTTTGGTGGCGGAGCGCTAAGCGGCGTGGATATTGCGCTTTGGGATATTGCTGGAAAAACGTCTGGAAAGAGTATTTCCGAAATGCTCGGTGGCTCTGTTAGAGACAAGGTAGCTGTGTACGCAACCGGGCTTTATTATCGCGATGATGAATTTCCAACAAAGTTGACCGAGGAAGCTAGATCGTATTTGGACGCTGGTTACGGTGGGATGAAAACCAAAGTCGGAGGGCTTAGCGTAGCTGATGATGTGAAACGCGTGAAAGCGATTCGCGATGCTATCGGCGATGACGTCTATTTGATGGTCGATGCGAATAAGGCTTACAGTGCTCGTACGGCCATAGATGTTGGAAAACGTTTAGCCGATCTGAATATCCATTGGTTTGAAGAACCTGTAATTGCGAACGATGTTGATGCCTATTTGGAAGTTAAATCTCAGCAGCCAATACCGGTTGCAGGCGGGGAGGTTCTTTACAATCGCTTCGAAGCCCGAGACCTGATTTCGCGTCGAGCTCTGGATATCATTCAACCAGATGTTCGGTTTATCGGTGGAATTTCAGAATTCCGGAACGTTGCAACGATGGCCAATGCTCATGGGATTCAAGTGAACCCGCATGTGTGGGGTTCGCCGATTATGGTCGCCGCTAGCATAAGCCTCACGTCGACGTTTCCCTCCTGTCCTTACAGTCGGAATCCGCAACCGTACGAACAGGAACCGGTTATGGAATTCGATCAGACACCGAATCCGATCCGGAACGAACTTGCGTCAATAGCTTTCGAGCAAGAAGGAGGATACGTTGATGTTCCCAGGGGACCTGGTTTGGGAATAGACATAGATGAGAAGGCCTTAGAGCGGTTTTGCGTTCGGCATTGTTCGTCCAAGTAGATTAATTCCAATGGGATTAATCCCAGGTTAACTCTAGTAGTCTTCCGGTTCCACTCCAAGGTTTGGATACGTGGTTCTGGCGGTTGAACTCCAGGATGTAGACTCGTCCGTTTGCTTTCAGCATGTCCGTGGGCCTAGATAATGGGGCGAGCATGTCGGAGAAAATAAACGGAAAGCCGCGTTGTTTCCCCATGCTTTGCGAACATAGGTTAGCACATCGGCGATTTGTTCGTGTTTCATGCCAGGAGAGGGCATGGAGCCTGTGTATTCTTTTCCGTTTACGGTTATGGTACCAGAGAGTCCCTGTAGAATAGTCCGGATACTGCGGGCTTTGTCATCCAGTAGATAGTCGGATTGGGCTAGTGGAGGAAAAACGTTTTCCAACCCTTGACCATCTTCTTGATGGCAGGGTATGCAAAACGTTCGGTAGAGCATTTCGCCGTTTTTGAATGAAAGGCCCTCGTCAGCTGCTTGGGCAGAAGCGAAAGATGTGACTGTTAGTAGAGCTATGGTGCCGAGGAAATTCGCTTTGTTCATTTGAGGTGTTTGCCCAAGGGCGACTTCCCTGAATGTTTTTGGCACAGGAAACGAAGACAAGACAATTGAGCCTGTCGATTTGAATCGTTTTGGCTTTTAGACTCTGGGTTTCCAGCCTTTACGATAGCTTCGTTTCCAGAGCTTTTGTGCTTTTGCGTTGTTTAAGATACGCCCGGTTTTTGAGTCGATATCCAAAACCGATTGAGTGCGGTGGGCTATGTTTCCCAAGTGACACCACAAGGTACTTTTTTGTCCTTCGGCGATTTCCTGGTTAAGTGGAACGTCGTCGCGTATCGCATCGCACAAATTCTGAAAATGAGGAACGTCCCCGGAAGTGCCTTTCCCTTTTTCTAGGAGTTTGCCTTTCGAATCATATATCGCGTATCCAGAAGTATCGAATGCCACCGATCCGCCTTCGCCGTAGAACGTGCAGAAAGCCACGTTTTCTTCTTCTCGCCGGTGACAACTGCTGCCGTTCCAAGACGCCCCAACGTCACCGAAGTGAAATTGAGCAGTTCCGGTATCGGGCGTTTCCTGATCGTCGTCAAAATGATAGCGTGCTCCTTCGTAGCTCACGCGAGTTGGGTAGTCTACGCCGAGTCCCCAGCGGGCAACATCGAGCGCGTGAACGCCGTTGTTTATCAACTCGCCCCCTCCGTACTTCCAGTGCCAATGCCAATTGTAGTGGACGAGATTGTCCTTGTAGGGACTTTCGGGGACGGGCCCCTGCCAGAGATCGTAATCTAAGAAGTTTGGCACCTGGGTGACTTTACCTTTTCCGATGGTGTCCCGAGAATTTTGATACCAGGTACGAGCGTATGTCACCTTTCCGATCACTCCGCCATGGAGCTTTTTCATGCCATCGATCATGGAAGCATAGCTGCGTCGCTGAGTGCCTTGTTGCACTCGCCGGTCATGCTTTCGGGCGGCTGCGACCATCCATTCGCCTTCTTGCGGATCGTAGCTGCCTGGTTTTTCCACGTAGACGTGTTTACCTGCTTGACAGGCTAGAATGGTGGCTGGAGCGTGCCAGAAATTGGGAGCAGCGATCGATAGGATATCTACCGAAGGATCTTCGAGTATACGTCGGAAATCACCGACAACCTTTGGTGGATTCGTTTGGCCTTTAGCGGCTAGTGCTGCGCCTTCGGCGGCTCGGTTTTTGTCGACGTCGCATACGTAGGCGATTTCTACGTTGGTTGCGTTCTGAAAGCTCTTTATGTGCGCGGAGCCTCGTTTAAGGCCCATGACGCCGACTCGCAATTTCCGAGAAGGAGCGTTTTGGCCGTGAATATTCGGAAGGATAGCGAAAGAAGCTGCACCGATTGCGCTCGCTGACTTTACGAAGGTTCTTCTAGAGAGGGTGGGTTTGTTCATGATGGTTGGGGTGAGGGTATTGGAAGGGATAAGGCAATAATTGTGTTCCTTAGGTAAGATCGCAACAAGCGAAAATTTTAGTTATCGTAAATCTACGTTTTTGGACGAACTACGTTGGTCGTCAGATGGATGCTTGCCTTTGTATTCAGTGGATCCTACGCCTAATTGTATCATATGAAACGAATACTCGCTTTACCCCTCCTAGTGGCTCTGTTCTCAACGAGCCTTTCCTTCGCTGCGAAAGAATCTGATTCTTTGCCTCGCATTCTCATTATTGGCGATTCGATTTCGATAGGTTATACTCCGTTCGTTCGCGACATGTTCCAGGGACGTGCGGAAGTCATCCACAATCAGGGAAATGCTCAGCATACAGGGACGGGATTAGAGAAAATCGAATCCTGGTTAGGTGATGGGGATTGGGATGTAATCCATTTTAATTGGGGGCTTTGGGATTTATGTTACCGTCATCCTGACAGCAAGAACCAGGGCAATCGAGATAAGGAGCGCGGAACGTTGACTACGGAGTTATCCGATTACGAAGCTAATTTGGAGCAACTAGTTGGACGTTTGAAGAGGACTGGGGCCCAATTGGTTTGGGGGAACACTTCCTTTATACCGGAGGGAGAAGTTGGTCGTGTCGTGGGTGATGAATTGAAATATAATCAGGTGGCCAATCGTGTGATGAATCGTCACGGTATCGCGACTAATGATATTCGTTCGCTGACTGCAGGCTTCGAATCGGATCAGTTTCGTGCTGCGGGAGATGTGCATTATATTCCGGAGGCCTCTGAGGCGATTGCAACTCAAGTTGTAAATGCAATCGAGCGGGTGGAGTCGGACCTTGTTTTTCGAATCGGTATAATCGGTTTGGATACGTCTCACGTAACCGCCTTTACGGGGCGATTCAACGACACCGAAAATGATAACCATGTACCTGGCGCTCGAGTGGTCGCGGCTTTTAAAGGTGGAAGCCCGGATATTCCATCGAGTGCGGACCGAATCGATGGATTCACTCGCACTCTACAGGAAAAATATGGAGTGAAACTTTACGATTCAATCGAGGAGATGTGTCGGAATGTTGACGCAGTATTACTGGAGAGCGTTGATGGTCGTCCGCATCTCGAACAGGCGATCCCTGTTTTCGAGGCGGGATTGCCGGTGTTTATCGACAAGCCGTTTGCGGGATCGCTTAAGGATGCGATTTCAATATACAAATTGGCGAAGCAGTCAGGCGTACCCTGTTGGAGTTCTTCTTCGTTGAGGTTCTATCCGGGAGTCGTGGATGTTGCGACTGCGGAGAAAGGAGATCTTAAAGGTGCTATTTCATATGGTCCAGCAGCCTTGGATTCTCATCATCCGGATTTCTTTTGGTATGGGATACATCCCACCGAGGCTCTATTTACGGTTATGGGTTCAGGAGTCAAAACGGTGAGCCGGAGCTTTACTCCCGACAACGATGTGATAACTGGAATCTGGAATGACGGAAAGCTGGGAACGGTTTATGGTATTCGAAATTCGAAGACTGCGTACAAGGTGACTGCCTTTGGCACTGAGAAGATAGTGGAGCAAAAGCGAGGTGGAGACTATACGCCGATGTTGCGGGAAATCGTCCAATTCTTCCGAACAGGGAAACCCCCGGTTTCATTGGAAGAGACAATCGAAATATACGCGTTTATGGAAGCGGCCGATGAAAGTAAACGACAGGGTGGGGCTCCGGTTTCAGTGAAGGACGTTCTATCGAAGAACGGCTGGGAGTGAGTTTCTCGAGGATTGAAGCTTATGGCTTCGTCGAACTGAGAGCTACTCGGAATCCAATTGTGTAGTCGCGACGGCCTTGCGATCCTCCGGCTCGAGCTGCTGAGCGTCCCACTCTGGAATCCATTCTCCAACTACCGCCGCGTCCTATTCGAAAATGCCCGCGTTTTGGGCCGCTAGGATTTTTGACGGAGCCGCCAGGATAATCGCCGTACCAATCGAAGCACCATTCCAAGACATTGCCTGACATGTCGTAAAATCCCCAATCGTTTGGTTGAAGAAGACCGGCGACGTGCGTGGTCTTTTTGCTGTTTCCGTTTGACCAGCTCATTGCGGAAGGGAGACCGGCGTACGGTGTAGTTGTGCCTGCTCTACAGGCGTATTCCCATTGGGCTTCGGTCGGTAGCGTGTATTCGTAGCCTTTGGGCAAGGTTTTCGCTTCGCGTTCCCGTTCGTTGAGGAGCTTGCAGAATTGCATGGCATCATCCCAGGAAACTTCTTCGACGGGTGCGTTGGGTCCGACTTCCTTAAATCGACTAGGATTGGATCCTGCGATAGCTTCGTATTGCGCTTGAGTGACTTCGGTTTTGGCTAGCCAGAATCTTTGAGTAATTGTGACTTTCGTTTGGGGGCCTTCCGCTTTGTCACGGAGCACTTCATCCGGGGGGCTTCCCATTAAGAAGGTCCCTGGATTTACACGGATCAATTCCAATTCGATATCGGGGATTATTATCGAGCGTTTCTTCGAGTCGCGACCATATGAAGTGAAGGCTATCGAAAATATGCAAAGGAGAGTAAGCTGCTTAAGCATCGATATTCATAGTAATCGATTGCTTTAGGTCGTAGTCAATCGGCAACTTTTCGTAGAGTGAATAGCATGATATAGATCAATTGAACGACGGCACTTGGGATCGGTGGTATACCGTTTCGAAGCAAAATGTAATTGAGGTTTCGATTGGCCTTCCTAGCGTTCGATTTATGTCTAAATCAGAGAATTTGAGTCAGTTCTTCGGAGAAGATGGCCGCACGGTCATACTGCCCATCGATCACGGAACTGTGATCCCCGTACAAGGTTTGGAAAAGCCTGCTGAGTTGATTGGCAGCTTACGCGAATCAGTGGATGGCTTCGTCGTTAATTTGGGTGTGGCGATGGCTTGTAAGGATGCGCTTGCTGGGAAAGGAGTTTGTTTAAGGACTGACGGGTACAAACCTACGTATCCGGGAAATCCAGACATGGGGTCGTATCGCCTGTTTACGGCTGAGGATGCTGAACGAGTTGGAGCTCACGCGATGATGAATATGTGTTATCTTCATCATCCCCGTGAAGCCGAAAATTTTCGCGAATGCGCAGCGGTGATCAGTGAAGGGATTGAAACCGATATTCCGGTTATTCTGGAAGCGCTTCCATTTGGAATTGGGCGCCCGGATGATTACACAGTCGAGAACGTCGGGTTCGCAGTTCGTTTGGCGGCCGAGTTAGGGGCAGACGTTGTTAAGACGACGTTTCCGACGGGTGGGACCGTTGATGATTTCAAGGCGATCGTCGAAGCTGCTCTGGTTCCGGTTATCGTTTTAGGCGGCGCTGCGATGGGCGACGACTTTGCTTTGCTCACCATGGTGAAAGACGCAATGGAAGCAGGAGCGAGTGGTATCGCTATCGGCCGCAATGTTTGGCAGCACGCAAATCCAGCTGCGATGGCGACTGCGATGAACGCAATCGTCCACGATAGCGCTGGAGTGGAATCAGCTTTGAAGCTGATTCCGTAGGGACAACTCTAATGGCCTAGTTGAAGCGGCGGACGTATCCGTCGCGACGAAGGCGAGTGAGCTTACGGTCTTCCGCTTCTTGGGCCATGTCCGAAACGAGCATGCTTGCGATATTGTCGCGAACTTCTTCGAGAGGCACGTAACCTTCGTCTCTTCGGTCTTCGGCGTAGAGAATGAAAATCTTGTTTTTCAGTTTAATCGGATCCGCGTAGGTGCCCGCTTCGAGCTTGAACGCTGTGTCAGCAAGTTCCGGAATGAGTGCTTTACGTTCAACCCATCCCCAATCGCCACCTTTGTCCTTTTTGGAATCTTGACTGTGCTTTTTCGCGAGTTCGGCGAAATCGATGCCTTCCTCCAATTTACGCATGATATCTTCCGCCGTTTGATCCAATAGCTCCGGGGCTTCGTCGGTCAATTGGGCGAGGATAATTAACCGCAAATGGACTGCTTCTTCTTCGAAGAAATGCTGCTTGTTCTCGCTATAGAATTCTTCGACCTTTACTGGGCTGACGAAGACTTCCGACTTAGTCATCTTAATCCGCATGAAGTTGACGATCATTTCGTCGCGGATTTCAACGTCGTACTGGTCGGGCGTTTTGCCGATTGATTTCAGGTAGGCGAGAAATTTCGAGCGGCTGTTATCGAATTGAGAGATAATGCGTTCGTTAACCTCATTTTCTACGTAGCTATTGGGAATCATTCCTTTGTCTTCGAAAAATTGCTTAACGATCAGAACATTGTCCGTGAGCGTTTGGATAACCTGATCTTCCGCATCGTCGAGCAATTGGCCGAATTTGATAGGGTCTCCCTCGGATTCCGACTGGATTTGCGCAAGGTAAGGAGTTATCTGACGACGAACGTCCTCGGCGGTGATGATCTTGTCTTCGACGATCGCGGTGATCCCGTTTGCGTAACGGGCATTGACCATGTCCATGCCTTGATCATCGCTGGTTTGAGCGAACAGGGCAGAAGTCAATAGTGGGCAAAAGGCGAGAAGAACGTGTCGAATCATAATGGGTCGTTGGTGCGGAAGTTGAAATCTATGCATCGCTTCGAAAATTTCTCAAGAAGACAATGACTTCCTTGAGGCGCTTCAAGGCCTTATTGGCCTTTAAGCGGGGAAAGCGACTGCCTAATTTGATGAAATCGTCGGATCGGCCGCGATTTAGGCGACATTTCAGGCGATTCCCTTGCGATACGACTGAAAGAACACCTTTTTGTTCCGCCAAAACGCGAATTTCGGCTAGCCGAAGCAGTGCCTCGACTTCCGGCGGGTATTTTCCAAATCGATCGACCATATTGGCCTGTAGTTCGCGAATGCCCTGAGGGCTGTCGATCATGGCTAGTTGACGATAGAGATCGATCCGCAAACGGGTTTCTTCCAAGTAGGTCGCTGGTATGCGAGCCTGCATCGGTTCGCAATCGCCCTCCTTGAGGTCGACGCGTTTAAGGATGGTGTAGCCGTCTTCGTATCGATTGTTGGCTTCGATTTGCCCTTCGCCTTGATAAATGAAGTCGAGTTTCACGCTGGCACGAATTCTCAATGCGGAAGGATCGCCTTTTAAGCGGGCGATGCTCTGTTTGAGAAGCTGGCAATAAAGCTCGAAACCGATGCCGACGATATGGCCGCTTTGCTCTGAGCCGAGTAGGTTTCCGGCGCCTCGAAGCTCAAGGTCGCGCATGGCGATGCGAAAGCCAGCTCCGAGCTGGTTGTGTTGGCGAATCGCTTTCAAGCGCTGCCGAGCGATGTCCATGAGGCGCTTGTGCTTGCGCAGTAAAAGGTAGGCGTAGGCCTGGCGCGTGAATCGGCCGACGCGGCCTCGGATCTGATAGAGTTGACCCAGCCCGAATCGGTCAGCTCCTTCGATAATGATGGTATTGCAATTGGGTATATCGAGTCCGGATTCGATAATGGTGGTGCAAACGAGAACTTGATACCGACCATCGATAAATTCTACCATGACGCGCTCAAGATCCTTTTCGTCCATCTGTCCGTGACCAATGACGAATGAGATTTCCGGCATCATTTCCTGGAGTCGAAGCGTTGTCGTATCTATCGTTTGAACACGGTTGTGAAGGTAGAATACCTGTCCGCCTCGAGCTATCTCTTTGCGAATGACTTCGGTGACCAATTTTTCGTCGTAGCTTTTGACGATGGTTTGGACGGGTTTGCGTTCTTGGGGAGCGGTTTCGATGACGCTTAATTCCCGCGCTCCGGTCAGGGCCATGTAGAGCGTTCGTGGGATCGGAGTTGCTGACAACGTTAGGATATCGATTGTCTCGCGCCATTGCTTGAAGCGCTCCTTATGCTTGACGCCAAAGCGTTGTTCTTCGTCGACGATTACGAGGCCGAGGTCTTTGAACGAAACGTCCTTTTGAATCAAGCGATGGGTTCCAATGAGTATATCGACTTTACCGCCGGCAGTCGATTGGAGGATTTTTTTGATTTCCTTGGGCTTGCGGAATCGACTGACCAATTCGACGACGATTGGGTAACTGGCCATTCGGTCGCGGAAATTTAGGAAGTGTTGCTGTGCAAGAATGGTGGTAGGCACGAGAATCGCGACTTGCTTCCCATCCATGACAGCCTTGAATGCTGCCCGGATAGCGACTTCGGTTTTTCCGTATCCGACATCTCCGCACACTAGGCGATCCATCGGTTGGGCCTTTTCCATATCAGCCTTGGCGGCTTCGATGGCTTTTATTTGGTCGGGAGTTTCCTTGTAGGGAAATCCGCTTTCGAATTCGCGTTGCCAATCCGTGTCCTCCGAAAACGCGTAACCTTCAGTTGTGTCGCGCTTCGCTTGGATTTGAAGCAATTGGGCTGCGAGGTCGAGGGTGGCCCGTTCTGCGGCTTCGCGCGTTTTCGCCCAGCGGTTCGAGCCTAGTTTGCCTAGCTTGGGACGCGATTTGGATATGCCAACATAGCGGCTGACGAGGTGAGATTCTTGGAGAGGAACATGGAGGACGATCTCTTGGTCGAATTCCAGAGAGAGCACTTCACGTAGTTGTCCGCCGATATCGACCTTAGTGATACCGCGATAGACAGCGATTCCGTGCTGAATATGAACGACGAATTCACCGTCAACCAGTTCTGCGAAATCTAGGAGTTGGTCGATTTGCGATTGAGCGACGAGGGCCTTTTTGCGAACGGCGATTTTTCTATGTCTACGTCGACCGAAGAGTTCCGTTTCGGTGACGAAAACGATACCTTTTGCTTTCTTTAGGACTGGCCAATCCAAACGTCCGAGATTTGGTCTGAAATGAATGCGGCAGCCTTGGTTTAGATCGCCAATCCAGAAAAGCGGTTTCAGTCCCTTGAGGGAATCGGATTGTTCGATCGTTTCGAGAAGGCGTTTCTCGTCGCTCTTATTGGGAAGAATGAAAACGATTTGTTCGCCATTGGATTCCCATTCGCGAACTTGCTCCAAGAATCGAATACGCGCGGCTTGTTCGTCGGCTAGGCGTTCGTCCGCGAATTTGGTTTCGTCCGGATAAGAGCGATAGAATGCGAGCGACTCGGCTTCGTAGGTGGTCGTGGATACTTCCTCATCTTCAGTATCGAGATCGAGGTCGGAAAGTGTGGTCCACGAATCGGCGCACTTCGAGCGGCTATCGATGAGACGTTTCCAGAATATTCCCATTGGACGCTCGCCATCGGTCTCGGGTGCGGTGTCGAAGGTTTCGAGCAGTTCGTCCGGTTCGACGATTGCCCAAGACATCGCATCCGGGAGATAGTCAATTATTCCATTTGGCGACTCTGCGAGTTCGAGGCGCGGTGATGCGTCTATAGTTATACTGGAGATGGATTCGCCAGATCGTTGCGTTACGGGATCGAGCTCTTTGATGGAATCTATCTCGTCGCCGAAGAAATCGATCCGATAGGGCTTGTCGGAAGTGATTGGATACACGTCGATCAATCCGCCTCTTTTGGCGAACTGCCCGGGAGCTTCGCATAGACCTTCGTTGTCGTAGTCCAGAGCTTCCAAGTCGGAGGTGAATTTGGTGAAGCCGTAATTGTCGTTGGACCGTAGAACGATTTGCCGTTGGGACATCGCTTCGCGATCTGGGGTCGACTGTGAAAGCGCGGCAGGGGTCGTTAGGATTACTCGTTTTTGCGTCTTGTCGCCTCGGCTGATTGCGTCAAGGGCAGCGATCCGATCGCTTCCGGATTCGAATCGGGCCGCAAAATCTCCGGTAGAGGCATCGGTCTCGGGAAAGTGGATAAAGTCGATTTGGGTATTGGGACGATTCGCTTGTTGGGCGAAAAAAATCAAATCCGCGGTCCATTGCTCGGCGAGCTTTGAATTGCGTGCAACAATGACAAGCAAGGGCGTTTCTTCGCTGAATGTCCATTGTTCGAGGATCGGACAGAGGGCTTCCGAACCGACGCCTATGAGTCGTTCAAAGGCTCGAGCTTTCGAGGGGAGCAAAGCCGACCCGAGCGAGTTCATTTTCGATTTTCGAGGGCGGTAATCGCTTCGAGTGCAGCGATCTCCGATGCCTCTTTCTTAGTTGGTCCTTTACCGGTGCCCAGTTTGTCCTCGTTGCAGTAAATAGTGATTTCGAAGAGCCGGTTGTGCGGATTGCCTTCTTCGCCGGTCGTCTCGTAACGCAGGGCATTGTTGCCGAATTCCGGCTGGACCAGTTCTTGCAAGTGTCCTTTGGGATTGGCGATGACTCCATCCTCGACTGGGCTTGAATCAAGATTGTCGTAGAGCTTGAGAATCAGATCGCGGGCAGTTTGCCAGTCGCTATCCAGGTAGATCGCGCCGATAATCGATTCGAAGACGTCGCCTAGGGCAGAGTCCTTTTCGGCGACACCTGTTTCGCGATCGCGTTTTTTCAGCAATATAAATTCGCCGAGTCCTAGACGACGTGCGATTTGGGCCATGTAGTCGCCGCGGGCGTAGCCGGATCGCGTTTTGGTAAGTTGGCCTTCGCGTTCGTTTGGAAACTTGAAGTAGAGCGTTTCGGTCAAGACGAGTTGAATGACCGCGTCGCCAAGGAATTCAAGCCGTTGGTTGTTGTTGATTTGCTCGCGCGAGTGGAGGAGGTAGGATGGATGAGTGAGTCCTTTTACGAGAAGGCTTTTGTTGCCAAAGGTGTATCCCAAGGCCCTTTCCACGTTCTTGATTTGCTTCTTGGACATTTCCCCGGCGATTTTTTTATCGTAGGGTTCGGTCCGAGGAGACTCGGAAAGGGATTTGAAAATGCGTTTCAGTTTTGATCCGACCATGCCAGCAATCTGTGGATTTTGGATACGTTCGATGTTTATGACTTCTTGAGCTCGAAACGTTTGATGAGCTCTTTGGCGAGATTGCGATAGGCAGTAGCGCCGGGGTTGGACTTGTCGTATTCGAAAATCGTTTGTCCAAATGAAGGAGCTTCGCTAATTCGAACGGTACGCGGAATGACGGTATCGAAAATCAGATCCGGCAAATTGGATTGCACTTCCTGTACTACTTCGCGGGAGAGCTTAGTGCGAACATCAAACATGGTCATAATGATGCCGCCGATTTGGAGGCGATCGTTGACGCCCGCTTCGTGAAGGCGGTCGACGACGCTGAGGATTTGGCCAAGTCCTTCGAGCGCAAGATATTCGCACTGGAGGGCGACCAAGAGAAAGTCGGCAGACGCGAGGCTATTCATTGAAAGCATCCCGAGGGCAGGAGGGCAATCGATGATGATCACTTTGTAGGCGTCAGATTCAATAATGGGACGCAACGCTTCGGTCACTTGCCCTAGATGGTTCTCTTTCTGGGCGAGTTCGATTTCCGCTGCGGCGAGATCAACTTCGGATGGGAGAAGGCTCAAATGCTTGCGGCCGGTCTCGATTATCATCTCCGAGGCATCGCCATCTTCCATCAGCGCAGGATAGATGCTGTGACCTTCTTCCTTTTCGAAGCCAAGACCGCTTGTTGCGTTCGCTTGCGGGTCCAGGTCGATTAGGAGCGTTTCTATGCCTCTATCCGCTAGGCCAGCCGCCAAGTTAACAGCAGTTGTGGTTTTGCCAACGCCTCCTTTTTGATTCGCGATTGTAAATACTTTGCAAGCCATCTTGGCGGCGTTTTATGAATCAATTTTACTGCAAAGCAATGGTTAAAATAGGAGGGTGGAACGCTCCTTGGGTTGGTCTATCTGTGGCATTGGCATCAAGGCGACCAATGTCCTCAAGTTTGATTCGTATATTTCGGTTGCTACCGATTTGGAATTGGAAATTATCGCTGATTGATGAAGATCAAATGGATAGCCAAAATAGATGCTTGGTGGCTTAAGTGATCTGCAAAGAAGAGCTTTAAGAAAACGGGTAAACTATTCGAAAAGTAGCCAGGAGTAGTTTAAATGGGGAAACGAAAACCTCTTCGATTAGAGTACTGTTCTAGCGAAACGGATCTAGGGTTTGCTTATTTTGCTCTATTCGATTATTTCGTAAACTTCGATGAGTACTTCTCCTTCTCCGCCGTCTGCGGATCTTACGACCACAGTGTAGACTCCAGTGGACAAGGTTATCAATGTCGCTGCGCTTTTGTTATCGATGGTGAGGAACGATCTTCCTTGGAACAATTCAGTGGGTTCTAGCGGAAATGCGCCGGCAGATGCCATCGCTGCATTAATGTCCCCAACATCACCTCCATCAACATTCCAATCATTAACGACAGCTACTTCGTCTGGAGGTTGTCCATCGAACCTCGACTTGAAGATCGTCATCGTTGGATCGGGTAGAGGCGAAGGTACGTCCAGGTCCACTAGTTTCGGTCCAATCGCTCGTATGAGGAGTTTTTTGGATTCGCCTAGGACTACGAATCCTGGAATAACCGTATCGTCAGCAGCCATATTGACGCGTGCTGAGACATTGACTATGGTCCGCGCTGCAGTGGCTGCCGAGTTGACTTCGGTTTCCGTGAAAAGATTGAAGGTACCGGGAGAATCCGTCACATCGGCTATACCGGCGGCTCTCGCATCGGTCGCTAAGGTTGCGAATATACCAGCACCAGACGCGGCTTCTTCGAAGTTGGAAAGTATATCGGTGTCGTCGATCGCTGGATCGAAACCGTAATCGACCAATAATAATTCTGCGCCATCGGTTACGTTATCACCGTCTGAATCGATGTCGGTAGGGTCCGTTCCATGTTCGAATTCTTCAGCGTCTGTTAGACCATCCTCATCGGTATCGATATTGGGATCATTGGAAACCTGAGGATCGAATCCAGCGTATAGTTCTTCCCATTGATTTGGAAGGCCATCTTCATCGTCATCCAACCAGTCGATAACGATTGTCTTAAAGCCGGGCCATCCTTGGTTTCCTTGAGTATCGAAGGGGGTCATTCTAAGAATGGCTGTTATTCCTCCGCCTTGTAATTCCGAGAGATCGGCGACTTCGATGAAATCTATTACTTTCGCAGGCGTATCGGGTGTAAGGGAAATTAGCGGTCCGACCTCGACGCCTTCGACGAACCACTGATAATCGATCCTGACAACTTTGGGATCGATAGATTCTGGAGAGGCAGGTTCGGTACGATTTATTTGCTTCACGAATGCGACCGACCAATCGCCGTCGCTGTCTTGAAAGCGACAAACGAGTTTATGAAAGCCTAAGGCCAGAGCACCAATAGTTGGCGCAGGGATATCAAAGGCTATGTCAATCGCTGTGGCTGGTGAATCGATCGCAATGGCGGTGCCGTTTCCTTGTCCTGGGTCCGTATCGAAAAAATATTCCGCGGCTACGATATTCGGGGTTGCTTGGGCGGCGGTATCTTCCCCTTTGAGAAATCGTTTTACAAAAGCAATCGACCAATCGCCTTCATCGTCCTTGAACCGACATACGATGTTATGGAATCCATCGTCAAGATTCGCAATCGTTTCCGCGGGTATGTCTATGCTCAAATCTATCGCGGCAGTTTTAGGCTCCGGGAGGATTATGGGTGTTCCGTTTCCGACGCCGGGGTCTGTGTCGAAATAATATTCCGCTTGGTCGATAACGGGTTGGCCAAAGGCGAGGGGGGTAAGCGCGATCAAAGCGCTTAGGCATATCAGTAAATTGCGCGTTTTCATATCCACTTAGTAGTTGGAATTGAATGACGCGGATTACTCGGCGAAGGCTTCCGCCTCTACCTCGATTGTCACTACACTTAAACCGGTAGCGGTTTCGGGGCCGTTAAAGCGGGTCATTCGCGGAATACCCGGTACGCCTCCAAGCACGTATGGATTCGATCCGCCAAAGACTCCCATATCGTCGCCTGAAAGTCCCGTGCCCGCAGCGGCGCTGCCTTCGTTCAATTGAAAATATCTATCTTCATTGACCGAACCGATTGCAGTGAGCACTTCAGGAAGTAGTTTACCGTTTATATTTCCATTACCTGCTGGCAATAAGCTTGCTCCAATATTCAGACAAAACGTGTACGTAGGGTTGCTGCTCAGACTCGCTCCGGAAGTAATCGTGAAGATCGTATTCGTAACATTCGTGCCGGTGGCTGCACCAAGAGTGCCTCTTACTACGCAGTTTGTTGCCGATAGGTTAGATACGTGTAGTTGCAGGTTTCCAATAACGCTATTGGATATGGAACTGTTGCTTGTTCTGAATTGGACTGCGTGTTGATTATAAGACCTTGTAACGGTTGTTGATCCGTAGAAATCCCAATTCCAGGATGGACTTTGGCATTTATCTATAACGATTCCAGTCACGCCAGCTACGGATTCAATTAGACCGCTCGTTCCAGTTGATGATGAACCTGAGCTGTCGCCCAGCGAGTTATCCTTTTTGAAGCGAAGGTGCACGTTGGTTGCGTTTTTACTTAACCCAGGAATATTGTTGCTCGTTAAAAAATAACCTACCCCAACGAAGTGTAACGGCTTGTAAAGATGATGGTCGCCGTAGTGGTTGGGCGATCCGGCAATTAGGAGAGTGTCGCCCGGGGAGGCAGCTGCGATCGCGGTAGCCAAGCTAGTATACATCGCAATAGAGCCGCCATTGTTGTCGACCGTTAGGATATCCGCTTTGAGGAGAGGCGAGAGGAGAAGGATCGGTAAGACGAAGGAAAAGAATCTTTTCATAACTAAAGAAGGGATGGGGGTTGAAGGACGGATTGTCTGGGGTAAACGCATAGTCCCGTTGGGGGAAGGGAAGATATAAATAGTTATTGGCTGAAGTCAAGAAGTGAATCTGGAATGGGAATTTTACAGACTCTTGATTTTGATCAAGCATTAGGCCTATGCATGCGTGATAGCATCGGTTTTTAGGGAAATTGAATTTCAACGGGTCGACGTTTTAATGTACTTGAGGTTTAACTACAATTTACGTGGACTAAATCACTTTGAGAACAGGCCAATAGTGCTGGGACTGTTTGCGGTGGTAATCGAAACTCGAATCCCTCGAGTGTTGACCTAGTAGTCTAATAAAGCTTGCCACGATAATCTTGCAACATGTTGATGATGTGGTTATTAAAGGATGATTGAACCCGCTTTCATAACGTCACCTAAAGTGGCCTTACAAAAGTCCTAGTAACACTCACCTACAGGCGGAATGGTCAGGGTCGCCAAAGGCGACATAGGTGTCGCTGCCGCGACAGCAGGTTTCGCTATTAACGGGCTAGTTCGACTTTTCCAAAACCTATTCGGCGTTAGCCGACCTGTATCCGCGACGTGAGTCCGGCGTAGTTGAAAACGAAGCCTGGAAGCGGATCCTGACGATCTGTATTCGGTCAATTTATGAAACGTTTGAGTTAACT
>JBNMOQ010000033.1:0-29825 GCA_051275055.1 Candidatus Pelagisphaera sp. | reverse complement strand
GCGGCCTCGGCGATGCCGCCCTACCATTGACCTTCTAGAGCGCGGAAAGGAGTTTGCGGACTTCGGCTTCCGGGTCCTCGTGGTGCTGGTTGATGGCCAGTTGGAGGGATTTTTGCAGTTCGGCTTTGGCGGCTTCAGTTTGGTTTAAGGCGATGAGGCATTTCCCTTTGAAGATCGAGGCGACCATCCAGTCGGGTTTCTTCGCGAGGCATAGCTCGAAGGCTTCGATGGCGGGAGTTTCTTGTTTTTCTTCCATGAGGGCCTGGCCTAGGGAGAAGCGAAAGAGTTCGTTGTCGGGATTGGCCTCGACGAGTTTTTGGAATCGTTCGGATTTCATGCTTTGGTGGGAAGGGATGCTGCTGGTTACGGTTCGTTCGGCGATCGAGCGCTACCTTGGGCGATTGCGTTGGGCGGGTGGGGTGTCTTCGATGTCGCAGAAGCGATCGTCGCGATCGTCTCGATTCATACGGATGAATTTCGACTTGGGCAGGCTTTGGAGAAACTGTCTGCCGTAGCTCTTTTGGAGAATGCGGGAGTCGAGGACGGTGATAATACCTCTGTCGTCTTTTTTTCGGATGAGGCGTCCGATGCCTTGGCGAAATTTAACGAGCGCTTCGGGGAGGGTGAGGTCCGCAAAGGGATTGCCGCCGTTTTCCTTGATCCGTTCGGCTTTGGCTTCGGTTATCGGATGGGTAGGGACGTCGAAGGGGAGGCGGGTGACGATTACTTGGGATAGGGCGGGGCCAGGGACGTCGACGCCGGTCCAAAAACTGTCGGTGCCGAAGAGGACACCGTTGCCTGCGTCGCGGAATCCTTGCGACATCTCGGAGCGCGAGAGGCCTTGTCCTTGGGCGAAGAAAGGGCGACCGGCTTTGGAGAATTCGGTTTCCAGGGCATCGCCGGCTTTGCGAAGATCGGAATAGGAAGTAAAGAGAACGAGGGAGCCGCCGGAGACGTTTTTGACGCAGTAGTCGATGTAATCGATGAGAGCGTCCATCGCTAGGCGGGCGTCTTCTTTGGAGGGCGCGGGGATGTCGCTGGCTATGTAGATGCGGGTATTCTTTTCGTAATCGAAGGGCGACTCCACGCGGAAGGCTTCTTCGGCCAGGGCTCCGACTTTGCGTTGAAAGGGTTCCATGTTCTGAGCGATGGAAAGCGTGGCGCTGGTTAGGGTGACGGAGATTTCCTTACTGAAGAGTTCTTCCTTTAGATAGGGAGCGATGTCGATGGGGGCGGTGCGGAGAGTGACGATTTGGTTGCGTCGACCGCTGCGTTCGAGCCAATGAACGTGGTCGTCTTCGGCCAGGGCGATGAAGCGACGGATGCCCGCGTAGGAGGAATGCACGCGATTGCGTTGGTCCTTGAGCTCGTCGTGCATCGCTCCGTCTTCCACTTTGGCGAGAATGCTGTCCATGACTTCGACGACGGCTTTGAGCGGCGAGACGATGGTGGGTTCGCACCAATCTTGTTCGGAAATCCGCGCTATCGGGCGTTTTTCAAGTCGAGTGGCGGCGAGGTAGCCGAAGAATTCCTGGGAGGCTTCTTGGGCGTCGATGATGGTTTGAAGCTGCTTGGTATGAGCGAATTTGCGGACGATGCCTGACTTGCGTTTTGGGTTAAAGAGGCTTTTGAGTTGGCGGTCGAGGCCGTAGGAACTGATGCGGGCGCCGAAGTGTTCGGTCGCAACTTCTGCGGTAGTGTGGGCTTCGTCGATTACGAGAAAATCGTCGGGAAGGAGGATGCCTTTTGCGTTGGGCGAGAGGCCTCCTGCGTTTAGGAGAGCGAAGAGCAGGCTGTGATTTACGATGACGACCTGGGCTTTGCGCATCTCGGCGCGAGCGCGTTGATAGTGGCAGGTGTCGGGGCTGCAATTCTTGCGATTACAGGCGGAGCCTTCGGCGTTGACCATTTCCCAGACGTCCCAGTTGGGCGTTGGGTTCAGTTCTTGGCGCAGGCCGTTTTTCGTCGATTGAGACCAAGCGGCGATGCGTTGGAGCTCTTCGAGTTCGTCGTTGGGAAAGAGTTCGGTCTTGTTGGCGATGGCGTTGCCGAGTCGCGTTGGGCAGAGATAGTTGCCCTTGCCGACGAGAAGAGTCGATTTGAAGTCCGAGTAGGCGTTGAGCTCGGGAATTGCACGAAAGAGCTCTCGGCATATTGGAAGGTCCTTTTGTTGGATCTGTTCCTGGAGAGCGATTGTGTTCGAGGAAATGACGGCGGGGCGTTTCGACTCGATCGAATGGATGATCCCGGGAATTAGGTAGGCGAGACTTTTGCCGACTCCGGTACCTGCTTCGAAAATGAGTGCCTGGTCGCTAGCCATCGATCGGCTGACTGTCGTGGCCATCGCGTCTTGCTCGGGGCGGTGTTCGAGAGAAAGCGCTTCTTGGAGCCATCCTCCCGGCTTGAAGACCTTAGCGACTAAGTCCGGCAGGTTGACGGACGAAGCGGCGCTTTCATTGCCTTCGTTGGGGGAAATCATCTTATAGTGAAGAGGAATTCTTTGGGGCGAGGGTCGAGCTTATTTTGAGCGGATTGAATCGAGAACTCGGGTTACCTTTTAAACTACAACGTTGTAATTTTAAAGGATGGCGTGATTTAGGCGATGTAGACGTGGTCTCCTGTTTCGACGAGGTCGAAGAGTTCGGCCATTTCTAGGTTGAGGAGTTGGACGCAGCCGCCGCTAGAGGGTTGGCCGATTTTGTCTTCGTGATTGGAGCCGTGGATATAGATGTAGCGCTGGTAGCTGTCGCAGCCGTCGCCTTGGTTGACTCCGGGTTCTAGGCCTTCGAGCCAGAGGATGCGGGTGGTGATGAGGTTGGGCTTTTGTTCTTCTTCGCTTATCTCGTCGTAGCGTTGGCCGATGCTGACGCGGCCTTTGAATACTTCGCCGATGGAGGCGTTCGCTCCAATCTTTTCGGCGATCCGGTGTAGGCCGCAGGGAGTGCCGTTGGAGTCCTGGAGGTTGGATGGGGGCTTGAGCCCGGTGGATACGGGAAAAGATCGGGTAGAGCGGTCATTTACGATGAGCTCTGTTTTTTGCTTTGCTATCGATACGAGCAACCGCCGCGCTGAGGGCTTGATTTTCAGGGCTGCTATCTTATGCGTGTACGGCTGATTTAAATCCAAGGACATTCGTTTGTTGTTGGAAACCGCGTCGATTCGATGCGGTTAGCATTATAAAAAATGGGTTACAAAGTAGGTATCGTAGGCGCGACCGGAGCGGTCGGGCAGGAGTTGATAGGACTTCTTGAGCACAGGCAGTTTCCGTTGTCCGAGCTTAAGTTGTTTGCGTCCAGTCGTTCTGCAGGAAAGCAGATCGAAGCGTTGGGGCAAACCATCACTGTCGAAGAAGCTACAAAAACGTGTTTCACTGGATTGGATTTCGTGATTTTTGCGGCGAGCGGTACGTTGGCGAAGGAATTGTGCCCTGCGGCTGCGGCAGCTGGAGCGGTGGCGATCGATAACAGTTCCGCTTTTCGGATGGATCCGAACGTTCCTTTGGTGATACCTGAGATTAATCCTGAGGCAGCAAAGGCTCACAAGGGAATCATCGCCAACCCGAATTGCACGACGGCGATTACATTGATGGCGGTTTATCCGTTGCATCAGCGCTTTGGGCTGAAGCGCATGTTTACTTCAACTTACCAAGCGGTTAGCGGCAGCGGAGTAGCTGCGATGGCCGAACTTGAAACGCAAATGGGCCAGTTATCACGTGGAGAGCCGACTACGGTGGAAGCGTATCCTTACCAGATTGCTTTGAACGCGTTGCCTCAGGTGGATTCATTTTTGGAGAACGGTTACACCAAGGAAGAAATGAAGATGGTGGATGAGAGCCGCAAGATAATGGGGCTGCCGGATCTTATCTCTTCGTGTACGTGCGTGAGAATTCCGGTTATGCGTTCGCACTCGGTTTCGGTGAATGCCGAATTCGAAAAAGAGGTATCGGTCGAAGCGGCTCGGGCTGCTATTGAAGCTGCTCCGGGGATCGATTTAGTCGATGATCCGGCAAACGGTAAGTATCCGATGCCGCTCGATTTCGCAGGTCGCGAGAACTGTGGGGTCGGTCGTTTTCGCAAGGATCTTGGATACGACAATGGTTTGGCTTTTTGGGTTGCTGGCGACCAGCTCTGGAAGGGCGCGGCTCTCAATGCGGTTCAAATCGCCGAGTGTCTTTGTAAGTAGACACAAGGCGTAAGAGGTTGTTTAGTCGCTAAGTGTCGGAGCGGGTTTATCCCGCGATTCTATCGGTTTGCATAAGATGAAATAGGAGGATCGCGGGATAAACCCGCTCCTGCAGATCAGGCGGATAGCCGTCTCTTGACCTAGCGAGTCTTCTGGCCTAGCAATGGGGCATGGATGAATCCGACAAATCAGATGAAATCATCGAGAAACTGACGGAGGCTTTGCTTGCCGGAAGAAAAATCGAGGCGATTAAGCAATGCCGCGAGTTGACTGGATTGGGACTGAAGGAAGCCAAAGAATACGTAGAGAAGATCGAGGCTGACTTAAGGAAAGAGAATCCCGATGCGTTTCCTGAGAAGAAAGGGTGTGCGAGTGTTTTGATGTTCGGGTTTATTTCGACGGCGACGGCTGTTTGGGCTATTCAGGATATTGTAGGTTGAGGATTTTTGGTCTGTCTATTTAGCTTTGGATGATGCGTGTTATGAAACTTAAGTTTGTCTTGATCGGATTCGTTTCAATGTGGTTGCTCGAGTTCGCTGCCAATGCTCAATCTGAAATTGGACCGTATGCATCGGAGGCTGACTTGGGGGCATTGATTGGTAAAGAAGCCAAAGTGGAAGGGGTGTTTCACGAAAATGCGTTCGGCGCTCCGGCAGTCGCCATCAGTGGCCGCGTGTTTTTCTTGCTCGAAACTCCACCCTCGCAACGGACTTTCGACTTTCCGAAGAACAGCCGTGATGCAACAGTGGTAGGAACGTTGTATTTTTACGATAGCGTCCAGCAATTTTCTACGGACTATCAGCCATTCGGGAGGCGGTATTACTTTTTTACGATAGAATCCTCGAAGATTGAGTTTGGGGAACCTATCAAGGTGAGCGGCGATGCGGCAGATGATCCGCTTGAGGTGATTCTTGGAAATTGGCGTTTCGATTTGGAGTCTACCGAGGCGGAGGTTTACAAATTTGATAAGGAAGAGCTTCGAAAGGTGATGGCGGCGATGGTCGAGGTTTTCAGGGATTCCGAGTTGGTTATTCGTCGTGATCGAATCAAAATGAATATGCCTTCCAATGATGTTCGATCCGATGAGCAGTACGAGGTTGTCGAGCAATCGGAAAACGGCTTTGTCTTGAGGCTGACCGAACCAAGTTTGAAAACGACGCGGGATTGGAATGTGCAGGTCGATTCCGAAGGCCGGCTTCGAATTGGAACGGAAAACCCGCAGTTAAAGGGATTCACGTTCTTTTATAACCGCTGGTAGTGGGAACGCGGTGCGCGAGTGAGGATGACTTGGTGAGCGCTGTTTTGTTTTAATAGGATGCACTCGTGCCTCGCTCGCTTGATCCCGTAAGCGCATTGGCGTTAACTTGAAGGAATTATTGCAGATTTCACGCCGAAGTCTCGGCGAAGCAATGTATTCAGAGGGGCAAGTTTCAGCGAGATGAAATAGGCTAAAATCAGGCTAAAGCACTGATCTACAAGGAAATCGATTCGTGAGGATTGGCTCGGTATTTAGAAATGTCGCTTTGCGTATTCTCTGCCTGCGTGCGACTTGAGGTAGCGTTCGAATGCGTAGGCCTTTTCTTTGGAATCGAAGGCGATTGCGGTCTGGATTTTCCAAGGGCGGTACTTGGACGTATGGGAGACGGCTCCGTGATTGTGATCCTCCAGCCGTTTGTTGAGATCGATGGTGACGCCCACGTAGTGTCGATTCTCCGAGTCCGATATGAGAATGTAGACGTAGAAGAATGCTGTCATTGTCGAATTGGATATCGAACGTTGCTTGGAAGACTGGCTTGCCCAGGCGTAGAGTAGAGCGAAGGGTGGGGGATTGGGGTCCGGCTTCTCTTCGATACGCCGGGACAGTCTTCGTCTCTTGCTTCGCTCGGAACGAAGACTGGTACGCGAGGAGGGACTCGAACCCCCGACCTACTGGGTGTAAACCAGTTGCTCTAACCAACTGAGCTACCCGCGCATCGTAAAAGGCTCGCAATAAGGAAAAATCATTTGGCCTTGGCAAGGCTTATTTTCGGAAATACGCGAACGAACGGAAACCACCTCGTTAGCGGTTCGCTACTTATCGAATATCCCACTTGCATGCCAGGGAGTGGCTGTTTATGAAGGCGCCTTTAATTTTAATCACCTTCAGTCATGAGACATACCATCTCCGTTCTAGTAGAAAATAAATTTGGCGTCCTCGCGCGCATTTCCGGCCTGTTTAGCGGTCGGGGATTCAATATCCACACGCTCAATGTGGCGCCAACTCATAATCCCAAGGTCTCTCGCGTCACAGCTGTGGTACGTGGCGATGACTCTGTTTTGGATCAGATAACCAAGCAGTTGAAAAAGCTGATCAACGTTATCGAGGTTCATGATTTCAAGAAAGGCCAGGCGGTTTCGCGCGAGTTGATTCTCGTGAAAATCAAGGTAGGTTCGGATAATCGTCCTGAATTGATCCAGATCTGTGAGTTGTTTCGCGCTAAGATCATTAGCGTTCAGCATTCCGACCTCGTAGCGGAATTGACGGGTGATGAAGGCAAAATTGCGGCTTTCTTGAATTTGATCGAGAAATTCGGAATTCTTGAGCTGGGCCGTACTGGGAATCTGGCGATGCTTCGCTAGAGGCATTTTGATATTTGGGCAATTAGCTCTGGAATTCACATCATTATGATTCAGTCCGGCAAAGAATTGGTGCTCGTAACGCGCAAGAGTCCATTGGCTTTGGTTCAGGCGGACTTAGCATCTGCCTGTTTTGGAAAAGCAATACCTGGCACGTCTATTCGCATCGAGAAGATGGTGACGACTGGCGATAAGCGTCGCGAATGGTCTTTGGAGAAAGAAGGCGGTAAGGGACTTTTCACGAAGGAACTGGAAGACGCTCTACTCGAAAAACGTGCGGATTTTGCTGTGCATAGCGCGAAGGATTTACCGTCCGATATGCCGGAAGGATTGGCGATTGCAGGTTTTTTGCCACGCGAGTCCCCGGAGGATATGTTGATTTTGAAGGATGGAGTAGAGACTCCGAAAGTGATTGCGACTGGAAGTCCGCGTCGCCGTATTCAACTTCGCTACCTGTATCCAGAAGCTGAATTTATAGAGATACGGGGAAATGTGGATACACGCCTCAATAAGATCGCCGAAGGCTACGCGGATGCGACAATGCTCGCAGCTGCGGGATTGAAGCGTCTTGGCATCGACGACTGGAAGGGAGTAACGTTTAAGCGACTCTCTCTTGACGAATGTATTCCAGCTGTTGGTCAAGCTGCGGTTGCGATCCAGTGTCGCGAAGAGGATGTGGAGATATACGCTGCGGCCTTAGATGGTGACACCAATGTGGCAGTGCGTCTTGAGCGAGCATTCATGGAGAGACTTGGAGGCGGATGTCAGGTTGCGTTTGCTGTGAACTATACGGATGAAAAACTTCGCATCTACCATCGTCAGTGCGGCAAGGAAATTCGCAGCATTCCATTCGACTATGCGATGAATAAGCCGAATGAGATTGCGGACCAACTCATCCGTCAACTCGAACTCGGAGATGCTTAAGAGACTGTCGAATAAGCCCGTTTCGTTCGTTTTATCGTCCTGTTTGAGTTCGGAAATAATTTTCTCATGTCGCAATACCCTTCGGGTATTACTCGAATCGAAAGCCAATTTTCGATTCTCAAACATAACTTCGTAGTCTCCAAAGTGACTTATTCAACAGCCTCGAAAGGAACCGTTTATTTGGTAGGAGCGGGTCCAGGAGATCCCGGATTGCTGACTATACGCGGTAAAGATCTTATCCAGAATTGCGATACGCTGGTATATGACTATCTCGTGCACCCGGTTGTTTTAAATTTTCCGAGAAAAGATTGCGAACAGATATACGTTGGCAAGAAGGCGGGCAACCATTCGAAATCGCAGGAAGCGATCCAGGCTTTGCTTCTCGAGAAGGCGAATGAAGGGAAGCGCGTGGTTCGATTAAAAGGAGGAGATCCTTATCTTTTCGGTCGCGGTAGCGAAGAAGCATTGTTCTTGAAGGAGAATGGCGTACCGTTCGAAGTCGTACCGGGGATAACGGCAGCGATAGGCGCTGCGTCTTATAGTGGAACGCCGCTTACCCAACGGAATACCAGTTCGACATTGGTTTTGGTTACTGGCCATGAGGATCCGGAGAAACCGGAGACTATGGTCGATTGGGATAACTTGCCGAAATCGAATTCTACTTTGTGCATCTATATGGGAGTGTCTCGTTTGGATGCGATCGTAGGGCGATTGCAAAAGGCGGGTTATGCGGATTCAATTCCGGTCGCTTGTGTGGAATGGGCGACGTTGGGAAGGCAACGAGTTTGTAGAGGGATTTTGGGCACAATTTGCGCAGATACGGATGTCTTTGGTTTAAAGGCTCCGGCGATTATTATAATTGGAGAAAATGCTGGTATGGGTGATGAATTATCTTGGTTTGAATCGAAACCCCTTCAGGGGCGACGTCTTGTAGTTACTCGTAGCCAGGGACAGGCTAGCGAATTGAGTGAACAATTGGAGCTGCTCGGCGCGGAAGTGATCGGTTTGCCTTTGATCTCTATCGAAAAAAATGTAGACGAGGAAACGGCCTCAGACATTTTCGCTGAGATCGCTTCTTACGATTGGCTCGTGTTTTCGAGTCCGAATGGAGTGCGCTTTTTCTTCGAAGCGTTTTTCGAGAAGTTCGATGATATCCGCTCGTTGGGATTCCTTCGGATAGCCGCGGTTGGAAAATCGACTGCTAAGGAGATTAAGAAATTCTATGTAACCACGGATTTAATACCAGACGAAGCTAATGCGAGTAGTTTGGCGGATGCTCTTGTGGCAACGGATAGTCTAGATAGTGCGAAGGTTCTTCTGATCAGCGGAAACTTAGGGCGAGATATTTTGACGACGAAGTTGGAAGAAGCGCGTGCGATTGTGGATCGATTCGAGGTGTACAAGACCGAGGCGACGGAACTTTCCGAAAATCCGACAGCGAAGCTATTTCGCGAGCAGGGAGCGGATGCTATTTTGTTCACGAGTTCGTCGGGAGTGAAATCATTTGTTGATCAGGCAAAGGATTTGGTGCTCGAAGCGGATGCGGTTCGACCAAAGTCGATCAGCATTGGGCCCATCACGAGCGCGAGCATGGTTCAGCAAGGAATGCCGATGAATTTCCAAGCGAAAGAAGCGAGTTTGGAAAGCCTGGTGGAGACGATCGTGGAGAATTTTGGAAAAACAGAGTAGGCGAATATGAAGGTTCCATTTATTGATTTACAGCGAGCGCATGCGCCGATCAAAGCGGAGTTGTTGGCCGCGTTCGAGAATACGATCGACCATGGCGGTTATTGCTTGGGTCCGGATGTAACGGCTTTCGAAGCGGGATTTGCTAAGGAACAGGGTGTTTCGAGAAGCGTTGGACTTGGAAGTGGAACCGAAGCACTGCACCTGATCGCATGCGCTATGGGGATTGGTCCGGGCGACGAAGTGATCATACCCAGCTTTACCTTTATCGCATCGGCATGGTTTGCTCAATACGTGGGGGCTAAGGTCGTGTTCGCGGATATTGATCCGGTATCGTACACCTTGGATCCTGCTGCGGTTGAGGCATTGATTACGGATAAGACAAAGGCGATTGTAGTGACGCATTTGTTTGGGCAGGCAGCCGATATGGATCCGATATTGGAGCTCGCCGCTTTGCGGGGAATCCGAGTTGTCGAAGATGCTGCCCAGGCGCACTTGGCTTGCTATAAGGATCGGCCGGTCGGAGAGATCGGCGATGCAGGGGCGTTTTCATTCTATCCGACGAAAAACTTGGGAGGTCTTGGTGAAGGCGGTTGCGTGACTTCGAGCGATGGAGAACTATTGGACCTTATCGAGATCTTGCGAGCTCATGGATCGAAGGAGCGGTATTTGAATCACTATGTTGGATACAATAATCGAATGGAGGGGATCCAGGCTGCGGCGTTAAATGTAAAGCTGCCGGCGCTTCGAGGAAAGACCGAGCGGCGTCAGCAAATCGCCGATATGTATTTGAATGGCATTCGGCATTCGGACATTGGATTGCCGCAGGTGATGGATTGGGGGCGTTCGGTGTATCATATGTTTACGATACAGCATCCGGAACGCGATCGATTGCGGGCGTATTTGGCTGAGAACGAAATCGGGACGGATATTGTTTATCCTCATCCATTGCATTTGCAGCCGTGTTTTAACTTCCTTGGATACCAGGCTGGAGACTTTCCTGTGGCCGAGCGACTGGCAGAACGCTGCCTCAGCTTGCCAATTGTTCCAGAGTTGACGGATGAGGAAGTGGCTTACGTTATAGAGACGCTTAACGCGTTTCAGTAGATTTGATATGATTGGCGGAATAGAAGTGAAAGTGTGCGGATTGACCCGCTCCGAGGATGCGGAAGCGGCAGCCTTGGTTGGGGCGGACTTTCTGGGTTTTATTTTCTATCCGAAATCGCCACGTTATTTGAGCTTAGAGCAATTCGAGGCACTTTTGCCGCGGTTACCTGATTTGCCAAAAGTTGCGGTGACGGTATCTCCGGATGGGGCATTGTTGGATTCTTTGGAAGGCTTGGGTTTCGACTATTTCCAGGTTCACTATCCTTTGGATTCGGAGGCACAGAATAAGACCCGCGTTTTGTCAGAGCGATTGTCCCCTTCGAGATTGTGGTTGGCTCCGAAAATCGGGCCGAACGATTCCTTTGATGAATCGTCGCTTGGTCGGGCGGATACGTGGTTGTTGGATGCTTATAGAAAAGACGCTTTCGGAGGTACTGGTGAGACTAGCGATTGGGAAGCTTTTCGCGAAATGTCTGGGAGATTTCCGGATAAGCGTTGGACGCTGGCCGGGGGGCTCGGGCCTGATAATCTTGCGGATGCGGTTCGCCGTACAGGAGCGGGTCGGGTCGATTTGAATAGCGGAGTGGAGATTTCTCCGGGAATTAAGGATCGAAATAAGCTTTTTCAGGTCAAAGTAGCCCTTGAGAAATTTGATGGAAGTGATTTTTGATTCGCCTCCGTCCGCTCTATTCCTATAGTGGTTTTAAATTTAGCCCTCACAGTTATGACCCCTCGTATCATCCCATTGTCCATTTTCCTTTTATCTAGCGGCAGTTTCGTGTTCGCAGCAGAAGAGGCTGAAAAGCCGAGAATTGGGGAAATAGAGATTGAGTCGAACGCTGAGGAAAAGGCAGAAGTTCCGATAGAGAAGGTAAAGATCAAGAGAACGACCGTTTTCGATGAAGCGGAAATCAAAAGGCTTTATAAGGATTCCAAGCTCTACAACGACAAGATGAACGAAGGTTTGCCTGCTCATTTAAATGGTGAGGAAATGGACGTCATCACTTTGAAGACCTTGAATGTCGAAGGGAACGACTTGCGTGAACAACGTGATTTGATGGAGCGTCTTGATCCTAGACCTCGTCAGCGATTGGCTCGTTTAAGAGAGATCGATCCAGATGCGGCTCATGAAATGATGGTCACGATGCGGAACGATGAAGCGTTTATGTCTGGAGCGAATGATCGCCGCGTATCGGCTGGTAACCCTGGACGTGCAGGATATTTTGATTCGAGGCAAATGGCGGGTGCCTTGGACAAGGCGTTAGGTGCGCTCAATAAAGCTCTTGGAAATAAGAAGAAAAAGAAGAGCACCGAAAAGGAGTCCGAATAGGATTCTTCACTCGGAATAGAATTTATGAAAGCAGGTCTACGGGACCTGCTTTTTTTGTGCCCGAATACTGAGAGGGAATAGGACTTCGGATTGCCCCTAAAACGGTAGCTTGCCTTTGAAACCTCCAAGTCCTCCGCCGAGACTTCCTCCTCCTGCTCCGCCGCCTGGCATTTGAGGCATTTGCGAAGGATCCATGCCTTGGGCCTGCATTTGCTTCATCATCTTCTTCATTTTGCCGCCGCCATTTAGTTTCTTCATCATCTTTTTCATCTGCATGTGTTGCTTGATGAGTTGATTGACTTGGCTGATTTTTACACCGGATCCTTTGGCGATTCGGTTGCGTCGGCTGGCATTTAGAACGTTTGGCATCTGGCGTTCCTTGGTGGTCATCGAAAGGATGATCGCCTCGGATTGCTTCATTTGGCCTTCCGCTTTGTCATCCATTTTCATTCCACTCATGCCAGGCATCATGCCCATGATGCTTTGCATGGAGCCGAGTTTCTTAACTTGGCGGAATTGGTTGAGCATGTCTTCGAAATTGAAATCGGCAGCCATCATGCGGCTGGCCATTTGCTCGGCTTCCTTTTCGTCGATTTGTTCTTGAGCTTTTTCGACGAGCGAAACGACGTCGCCCATGCCCAGGATTCTGGACGCCATCCGGTCAGGATGGAAAAGATCGAAGTCTTCTAGCTTTTCTCCCGTACCCGCGAATTTGATCGGGACGCCGGTGATCTGCTTCATCGACAAAGCGGCGCCACCACGGGCGTCACCGTCGAGCTTGGTCATGGCGATACCGGTTAGTTGGACCGCTTCGTTGAAAGCTTTGGCGACGTTAACTGCCTCTTGGCCGATCGCCCCGTCGGCGACGAGAATGACTTCGTCGGGTTTTATGCGGCGTTTGAGTTCCTTAATCTCGTCGATCAGCGGCTCGTCGATTTGAAGGCGACCGGCTGTATCGAAGATGATGAGATCGCGGCCTTCGCTGAGCGCTTTTTTAAGAGCGGTTTCGCCGATTTTCGGAACGTCGGGACTCGAGCGGTCGGAGTAAACGGGAACGTCTATTTGCGCTCCGACTGCTTCGAGCTGGTCGATAGCGGCAGGGCGGTAGACGTCGCAAGCGACGAGCATTGGATTGTATCCCTCTTTTTTGAGGAATTTGGCAATTTTGGCCGAAGTGGTGGTTTTACCGCCGCCTTGCAGACCAACCATCATGATCTTGAGCGGCCTTTTGTTTGAAAGTTCTGTGTCTCCTTCGCCGAGCAACCTAACCAGCTCGTCGTTGATTATTTTGATGATTTGTTGACCGGGAGAGACTGTTTTGAGTACGTCTTCTCCGACGCATTTCTCTTTGACGGTTTCGATGAACTCTCGAGCGACCTTGAAATGCACGTCAGCGGAAAGCAGTGCTGCACGTACTTCCTTCAGCGCTTCTTCCATGTTTTCTTCGCTCAATTTCGCGGTTCCGCGAAGGTGGCGCATGGCATTGCTAAGCTTGTCTGTGAGGCTTTCGAACATAGGCTGAGGAGGTTGGATGGATCGTGCTGAAGGGTAAAGCTTTCGCTTCGAGAATTTGTTGATTGAAAGGAATTTTTTAGCGAGCTGGGGGTTGCTTTCCCTCTCTATTAAAGGGATTGAGGGATTTACGGCTGGATATTCTAGCGGGAGTGCGCATTTTCTCGGCCATAATGAACGAGGTATTCAAGCTACTCGCCGAAGGCGAACGTCTAAACGAAAGCCAAATGGCTGAAATTCTCGGCCTGTCCGAGAAGGACGTGAACGCTCAATTGGCGGCGTTGCAGGAGCAAGGTTTGCTTCTTGGGTGGATGCCCGTTTTGAATCCGTCGGCTGGTAACGATAACTTCGTTAGGGGAGTAATTGAGGTAAAACTCACTCCTGAACGTGGGGGCGGGTTCAATCGCTTGGCTCAACGGATTGCTCGTTTTGATGAGGTGGAATCCTGCTATTTGATGTCTGGATCTTACGATTTGTTGGTTGTGGTAAAGCAATCGTCGCTTCACAAGGTGGCGTCATTCGTTTCGGAACGTTTGTCTACGATCGAAGGGATTGTTTCCACGGCGACTCATTTCATGTTGCGCGCTTACAAGGAGCAGGGCTATTTGATCGAGCAAGTTGAGGAGGAAAAAGACCGTCTCGACGTATCGCCGTAGAGCGTATCGCGACATTTTCTTTCAATTTCCGGCCCTATGAAGGGCGTCCGTATACTATTTTCCCATCCATAAACATCACATTTTACTTTAGTCACCGTGTCACAAGAAGATCCAAACCGTTTTATCGCCGATCATGTAATCGGACTCCCACGTTCGGGAATTCGCGATTTCTTCGAACTCGTTTCGGCCATGAAAGACGTGATTTCCTTGGGAATCGGCGAGCCGGATTTTACGACGCCTTGGCATATTCGCGAGGCGGCTATCTATTCTTTGGAGAAGGGGCGCACGCATTACACGTCGAATCTCGGAACGATCGAGTTGCGTCGCGAAATTTGTCGATATGTGGATGAGCAATTTGGCATTGGGTACGATCCGAAGAGCGAAGCGATCGTAACGGTCGGCGTTTCCGAAGCTATGGATCTCGCTTTGCGGGCGATTATAAATCCGGGAGATAAAGTTTTGTATCAGGATCCTTGTTTCGTTTCTTATCACCCGACGGTGACCCTGGCTCATGGGATTGGAATTGCGATCAAGACGGAAGCCGCTTCCGCATTTACGATAAAAGCCGACGCGGTAAAGGAGGCTTGGGAGCCTGGTTGCAAAGCGATGATTATCAATTTGCCCTGCAACCCGACTGGCGGAGTTGCCGAGAAAGCGGAGCTTGAAGAGATCGCTCGCTTTGCAATCGAGAAGGATTTGATCGTGATCAGCGACGAGATATACGCGGAACTGACTTACGAAGGTGAACACGTGAGCATCGCCACCCTGCCTGGAATGCGTGAACGGACGATCTTCCTACATGGCTGGTCTAAAGCTTGGGCAATGACCGGTTGGCGGATTGGGTACGCTTGCGCTCCGGCGGAGCTGACGGAAGCGATGATGAAGGTGCATCAGTATTCGATGATGTGCGCTTCGATTATCGCTCAAGATGCAGCCCTTGAGGCTATGAAAAATGGCGCAGACGCCGTGGAGAAAATGAAGGTCCAGTACAAACGCCGTCGTGACCTGGTGATCCGCCGTTTCAACGAAATCGGACTAACGTGCCATAAACCACAGGCGACTTTTTACGCCTTTCCGAATATCGAATCGACGGGACTTACTTCGACGGAATTCGCTACGCGATTGTTGGAAGAAGAAAGAGTTGCCATGGTTCCAGGAACGGCTTTCGGCGAATATGGCGAAGGTTTCGTTCGTTGCAGTTTCGCAACGGGGTACGATGATCTCATCGAAGCCTGCAATCGCATAGAGCGTTTCGTGAAATCGCTCGATACGTCTGCTTCCAAAATTTCCGAGAGCGTTGGAGTTTCGCGTCTTTCGAATTAGTAATTCAATCTGCGGACGAACCGTCTTTATCTATTATGACACCACACTTCACAGTTGCGATCGTCGGTCGCCCTAATGTCGGGAAAAGCCGATTGTTTAACCGTTTGATCGGAAAGCGTATATCCATTGTACATGACATGCCTGGCGTAACGCGCGATATCCTGACGCATGACATGGAAGACGGTTATACGTTGATGGATACAGGAGGAATGGGGCTTGCCCCGGGAATGAGCGATACTCCGGAAAAGCTGGTCAGCGCGGTGGAAGGGCAGATAGCGTTTTCGATCGATGCGGCGGATTACGTGCTTCTGGTAGTTGATGGCCGGGAAGGTTTGGCTCCTTTGGATATCGAGATGGCGCAAATTCTACGACGCAGCCGGAAACCGGTTTGCCTGGTTGTCAATAAGGTGGATGCAGATGATACGCCGATTCAGATCGATGAGTTTTCTAGGCTTGGTTTGGGCGCGCCCGTATTGGTATCCGCAGAGCACGGACGAGGTATTTCGAAATTGACCAAAGAGGTCATCGAAAAACGTGATGAGCTTGTTGGCCCGCCAGAGGAAAAAGTACTGGATAACAAAAAAGAAATCAAAGTGTGCTTCATCGGTCGACCGAATGTCGGCAAGTCTTCGTTGAGCAACTGTTTGGTTAAGTCGAATCGGTTTATCGTGAGCGATATTCCAGGCACGACTCGGGATTCGATTGCGACGCCTTTCACTTGGAAATCGAAACGCGGAGAGGATTGGCATTTCGTGTTGACCGATACTGCGGGGATACGAAAGAAGACGAAGCTTAGTTCTTCGGTAGAATATTTTTCGCGTGTTCGGGCGCTGGATGCGATCCATGGCGTGGATGTTGTATTTATGGTTTTGGACGCGAAGGAAGGTCCAACGCATCAGGACAAGGCGGTTGCTGGAGAAGCGGCCAAGTTGAACAAGCCGATTGTTATCGTCGTCAATAAATGGGACTTGGCTCTCGCTGCTTGGGAGAAAAGCGAGATCGAAGGGTTTGAGACGGAAAACGAATTTCGGAAGGCTTTTGAAAAGGGATTGCGTAGGGAAATTTTCTTCGCTCCTGGATCGCCGATACGTTTCGTCTCCGCTTTGGAAAACATTGATATCGAAAAGATGCTCTATGATGCGCGTCAGTTGGATAAGCGTCTTGAGAAAACGATTTCAACGGGTCGATTGAATAATTTGATCTACAAGGCTTCCGAGCGTATGCCGGCTCCGAAGTCGGATGGTCGCCGCTTTCGCGCTTATTATGCGGTGCATACGGCCAAGCGTCCGTTTCGGATAAAGATATTCTGCAACCAATCGAAAAAGCTGAACGATTCCTACAAGCGCTATTTGCAGTCGAAGGTAGTCGAAGCTTTTAAGCTAGAAGGCTGTCCGGTCGTTTTCGATTTGGTGAACAAGAAGAATCCTTACGTTAGGGAAGAATAGGATTTGGGGCAATCGATTCCTGGGAAGAGAGTCTTGAGGCGACTATGAAGCAGCGAATAATATTCATGGGTTCGGATCCTATTTCCCTGCCTTTGTTGGATTCAATTCAGTTGGGTCGCTGCGGGGATATTGAAATCGCGGGGGTCTACACGCAGCCGGATCGCCCGAAAGGACGCGGCAAGAAAGTGGTCGCTAACGGGATTAAACTCTGGGCGGAGGGAAATGGGATTCCTGTTTTTCAGCCCGAGCGAATGCGAAAGGTCGACCGTTTGGATATCGCTGAGATGGGCGTCGATATGATCTTGGTGATGGCGTTTGGGCACATGCTCTCGCAAGCGTTGATCGATACTCCATCAAAAGGTATTTGGAATTTTCATACGTCGATTTTGCCTAAGTACCGCGGAGCGTCGCCGATTCAGTGCGCGGTTGCTTCTGGAGATTCGGAGACTGGCGTGACGTTGATGAAAGTGGCTCTCGAGATGGACGCGGGTCCGATTCTCGATGTGGAGACAGTCGATATTCGGCGATTGGATACTGCGCTGGATGTCGAATCGAAATTGTCGCAAGCCTGCGTTCCGTTGATTGAGCGAAACTTGAGTCGAATATTTGCGGGCGAAGTCGAGCCGATCGCTCAACAGGCGAAAGTGGCGACTTACGTTCGGAAGCTTGGCAAGGATGACGGGGAGTTGAATTTTTCGAATTCTGCTGAGGTATTGGCTCATCGCATTAACGGTTTGTTTCCCTGGCCGGGATCACGCGTTTCCCATGGAGAGGTAGCGATTAAAATTGGTTTGGCCGATTTCGCTTTGGAACCTCGGGATGGAGTTGCGGGGGAAGTTCTAGGCTTGGAGGAAGGTGGTTTGGCGATCGCTTGTGGTTCAGGTGTTTTGTATTTGAAACGCCTGCAGCGACCTGGCGGCAAGATGCTCGACGCGGAAGCGTTCGTTCGAGGCTACGAATTATCGGAAGGGACGGTACTCGAATCGCAGCCAATGTCGGTTTTAGTGCGTTAGGAATCAATTCTGTCTAGTGGTTTTGTGAAATTCCTTTCAAAATTTGTATCAAGGTCGGTCGGGGGATCTCCTTCGGGTTGAAGCTTGTTTTTAGTAACCAATTTTTCCACGATTCGAAATATGGGCGGTTTAATGATTATTATAAGGAGAAAAGCGGTTTGGCTGGCGGCTCTTTGTCTGTTTGCAGGGCAAGGATTGGCGCAGGCTCAAACGAGTAACTTGGCATATCAAGTTGCGAACATGGCGGAGGATATGCGGATTTTGGATGAGGCGATTCGATCGATGCGCGTGGAATTGGAAAGCATGCGACGCGAGAACGGTCAGCTGCGCGTGCAGGTAAGCGAATACGAAACCCGAGTTGGGAGTAGTATGGATCAATTGGCGACGATCGGGCAGGTGAACGCAGCGGTAAGCAAGGCGGTCGCGGGTCTTGAAATGCGAGACGAGAAGATGAAAAACGAAATCATCCTGAAGGTTAATCAGGAGATTACGGACTTTGCCAATAGCGTTAAGAAAAGTATCGGTGGCTTACCTGCGGCGTCCGCTAAGCCTGATTTGAATCTACGAACGAGCTTTCCTAAAAACTTTCCCGATAACGGTACTCCTTATATTGTTCGTACCGGTGACAATCTTTCATCCATTGCGAAAAAATTCGGATCGACAGTCGATTGGATTCAGAATGCGAACGAAATCGCGAGTCCTCGGCACTTGCAAGCGGGTCGCAAACTTTTCATTCCTCACAATTAGGAACTTATAAAATAGATGGCGAATCCCAAATCTCGACTTGGTAAAGGCTTAGCAGGCCTGATTGCAGGAGGCTCAGGCAAACCGGCTTCGACGGCTAAAAAGACGGTCGCGAAGAAGGCGGTGGCCAAGAAAGCCGACTCGGTTTTTGCTGCTTCGGCAAAGAAAACGGTCGCGAAGGAGGGATTTCCTGTGGAGGAGAAGAGGCCCGACTTTTTGGAATTGCCGGTTGGCAAGATTCAGCCGAATCCATTTCAACCGCGCAAGGAGTTCGATAAAAGTCAGCTGAAGGATCTCGCTGAAAGTATCCAGAGCGAGGGATTGATTCAGCCGATTGTGGTTCGCGAGTCGAATGGATCGTATCAATTGATCGCGGGCGAGCGTCGTTGGCGCGCGTTTCAGCAATTGAAGCTGAAGAAGATTCCAGCACGTATCATTGAAGCAGGCGATTCGTCGGCAGCCTCGATGGCGTTGATCGAGAATTTGCAGCGTGAGAATCTCAATCCGATCGAAGAATCGATGGGTTACGCCAGCTTGGTTCGAGATTTCGACCTGACACAAGAACAGGTTGCAGATCGCGTTGGCAAGGGTCGGGCGACGATTGCTAATTCACTGCGCTTATTGACGCTTCCCGAAGAAGTCCGCGGGTACCTCTCGACGCAAATGCTCTCGACGGGGCACGCGAAAGTTTTGTTGGGATTAGAGAGTAAACAGGAGCAAGCATTGCTCGCTCGGCGAATAATCGAGGAAGGTGTGAGCGTAAGAGCTGCCGAGGATTTGATTCAAAAGATCCGCAAATCTGGAAAGGCGAAATCGAGTCAGAATCGTGAGGCGCCAGCTGCAGAACAAGCGGCGATCGAAGATATCGAGAAGCGCTTAATGTCCTACCTAAGCTCCAAAGTTGCTCTTAAGCATACTCCGAAAAAGGGAAAAATCGTTATCGAGTATACGGGAAACGATGATTTGCAACGGATCTTGGAAAAGATCGGCTTGGAAGAGTAGATACCGGTCTAGGGTATTATATGGAATTTATAGATGCTTTCTTTGAAGACTGGTACACTCTTTTTCAAAAATGTGATTAGAGAGTGGTGCGAAACCTCATTTTTGGCTACGTAGTGCCGTAGATTTAAGGTGTTGTTTACCAATTCGATGGCTTCAAATACTCACATTCTAAGAATTCTGTTCGTAACGATTGCCTTGACTGCGGGATTGTCAGCCATGGCTTCCCGAGCGATTGTGAGTTTTTCAGTGACTGGTTTTGATACTTCGGCGCCAGAGGAGGAGGTAATAGGCTCGATGGAAGTCGAGTTGAGCGATTCGACTAAAGAAGTCGTAGCGGTCGTCACAATTTCTCTTTCAATCAATGGGCATGTTTTTGAAATTTCGGAGCTTGGGTTTAGCGAATATCGCAATTTCAATATTGTTGGCGCTCAGGGAGATGGACTGGGCAGTCTGACGGGGATATCGCACGGTTCGCCGTATGATTTTTGGATTTTGTGGAATAAGGAAAGCAGTTTGCCGAAGGAATTCGCCTATACTGGAGAGTTTGAGGGAATTCATTCGTCCAAGGATTTTTCCTCCTTTAGTATTGAAGAAGTAGAATAGGCTAACCCTTCTCGGTGAAGGGCGGTTGTTTCCAGGGTTTTGTTTGTAACCGTCGAAGGTGATAGTAGGTCTTATAATAGATGAGGCGGTTTCTTAAAGGAATGGGAGGACGTAGAGGCTCTCTAGGATCAACAAAGACAAGTGGACTTTTGGCCTGCTTCGCTTTTTTCGCATTGGTTTCTTTGGCTATGGGAAAGAAAGGCGAGACGCGCGTTTTGGTAGATTCGTTCGCCGAGAAAAGTTATTTGAAAAAGAAGGACGCCGGTGAGTCTGTGCGTCGCGAAACGTATCACATGGTCGAGGGGAAATCTCATGGCGGGGTGATACGGGATAGTTCTTTGCGCGAGGTCCCCTTCATCGAGGTGGCTGAGGGATTGGCTCGGGAGTTGGAAACGCGGAATTACTACCCAGCCCAAGCAAAGGAAGCGGGAGATTTCGTGATCATCGTGCATCGCGGGATTACGCGGATTGAAGCGGATTGGGATGAGTTGTTCCCCGTGGACGATTCAGAAGAGGCTGCCGAAGAATCGGATGACGAAGAAGAGGAGGAGCTCACGAATCCTGAAACCTATTTACGTGAAGAAGGCTTCTCTAATGCAGAGCAAGACAATGCTCAGTTGATTGGTTTCGATCGTGCTTTGAAGCGGAGGGGATTGATGCCCCAAGATGAATTAGAGTTGCAGGAAATGCTTCGCTCGGAACGCTACTTTCTCGTTCTGATGGCGTTCGATTGGCAGAAAATACAAAAGACCGGCGAGAAAAAACTCCTTTGGTCGACTCGTTTTAGTATGGATGCGATTGGGGTGGGCTTCGACGACGCGCACTTTGCCTTGAGTCGAGGTGCCGCGAACTATTTCGGAACGAATCTCGATGGAAAATTGGGTAAAACGAAAACGTTCGTAGGACCTGGCGATGTGGTTACCGGAGACTTGGAAGTCATTGGTACGGTGGATTCAGAGGAAGAGTAGTTCGCCTCTGGGCACGAAAAACCCGCTCTCTTTAATAAAAAGCGGGTTGTCGTTTCGAATAATAGCTTTTTAGAAGCCGTCGCGTGTCTGGCGTCGGTCTCCGCGTCGGGAGCCTTTGCCGCCTCCGCCGCCTCCTCCGCCGCGATAGCCTCCGCCGCCGCCGCCGTAGCCTCCGCCACCGCCGCCACCGCCGCTGTAGCCGCCGCCACCGCCGCCGCCGCCGTAGCCTCCGCCACTTCCGCCGCTGCCGCCGCGGAATCCGCCACCGCCGCCACCACCGCCACCGCGGGGTCGCTCAGGTCGAGGAGTTGCCTCGCGTACTCTTAATTCACGTCCAAGGAGTTCGGTTCCATTGAGCGATTCAATCGCAGTATTCGCTTCGCTAGAATCGGTCATGGTGATGAATGCAAAACCGCGAGGTCTTCCAGTTTCACGATCCATGATCAATTTAACGGATTCAACTGCTCCGAAAGTAGCGAATGCTTCGCGTACGTCATCTTCGGATGCGTCGAATGTCAGGTTGCCTACATATATGTCCATTTTGAAAAACGCCTAATCTAAAAATACAGAATTGATAAACGGCGCCCCTTACCAAACCTGCTTGAAAACACGCTGTTTCAAGCGAGTCCTCATTAATTGAGAATTGGCAGTCAATGCCGCGATTCCCATTTTTGCAAGGAGTTAAATACTAGGCGTCTAGTGGTCGTTCGTTGCCGTCTATTAGGCCAATTGCCTCGTAACCTTTGCCCGAAATGATGCGCCCTTGGGGCGTGCGTTGGATGAAGCCGTTTTGAATCAAAAACGGTTCGTGGACTTCTTCGAGCGTATCGGCTTCTTCGCCTACGGCGACGGCGATCGTCTTGAGTCCGACGGGTCCGCCTTTGTATGTGTGGGCGATGGTTGAGAGTATTCGTTTGTCGATTTCGTCGAGACCGTATTTGTCGATCCCGAGGAGTTCGAGGGCGGCATGGGCGCTGTCTTGAGTGATTGTGCCAGTGCCGCGTTCTTCGGTGTAGTCGCGTGCGAAGTACACGAGATTGTTGGCGATTCTTGGCGTGCCGCGGGAGCGGTTGGCGATTTCGATTCCACCTGTGGTTTCGACGGATATATCGAGGAGTTTGCAGCTGCGTTCGACGATGCTGAGCAGGTGCTCGGGAGAGTAGTAGTCGAGGCGGGTTTGCAGGGTGAAGCGACTGCGGAGCGGAGCGGTGAGCAATCCGCTGCGAGTGGTTGCTCCGATAAGGGTGAAGCGCGGGATGTTGAGTCGAACTGATCGGGCGTTCGGGCCTTGGTCGATCATGATGTCGATTCGGAAGTCCTCCATGGCGGAATAGAGGTACTCTTCGACTGCCTTGGGAAGACGGTGAATTTCGTCGATGAAGAGGATGTCGCCTTCTTGCAGGTTGGTGAGCATGCCGGCGAGGTCGCTGGCTTTTTCGATGACCGGTCCGGAGGTGACGCGCACGTTGGTCCCCATTTCGGATCCGAGAATGAAGGAGAGACTGGTCTTGCCGAGACCTGGAGGGCCGCTGAGCAGAATGTGATTAAGGGGCTCCTTGCGCTTGCGAGCGGCGCCTGTCACGATGCGTAGACGCTCGATGGTTTTATCCTGTCCGACGAAGTCTTCGAAGGAGAGGGGGCGTAGGATCGATTCGGTCTGGGAGTTCAGCGGAGTTTCCAACGCGTCTGCGTAGAAATCGACTCCAGTGTTGCTAGGTTCGCTCATGAGTTTTGGCGGATTTTCGAATTTGTGGGGTTTAAATCAATCATTTGATGTAAGGGCAAGCGGAAGGGATAGGATAGGAAGAAAGCTTGTTTGAATCTGGGCATGAAAAAGCCCCGCGTCGCATGGCGAAGCGGGGCTGGATAAAGGATTATTCGCTTGGCGAGTCGCTTCGCTCGCCTTGTGGGCGACGACGGCGGTTGCGGTTGCGATCTCCGCCTTCACGGTTACGATCTCCGCCTTCGCGTGGACCTCGGTCATCGCGATTGCGCCCTTCGGCGTTGTTGCGAGGACCACGGTTGCGATTACGACCGCCGCGTTGGCGATTGTTCGGGCGTTCACCGTTGTTTTCTCTAGGACCGCGGTTTTGGCGTCTGCGACGCTGGTTTGGACCACGGTTGTCGTTGGATCGGCCTTTTGGCTTCGGCGTTTCTTCTTCGCTAGAGAATAGCGACTTCAACCATGCGAAAAATCCCTTTTTCTTGGGAGGCTTCGGCATTGTCACAGGACTATCTTCTGAGCGAACGCGCTTTTTAGGGGCGGCTCGTTTTCCGTCCTTTGAAGGGCGGAATTCTTCGGCTGCCGGTTGAGGCGGACGTTGAGTTTCTTTTAGGGTCGCGAAGCGTTCGGGACGATTGTCGTCGGTTGCTTCGGATGATTGTGAAGGTTCGTCTTCCGGGTAGGCTTCGATATTGGAATCGATGGCTTTTTCTTCGGGCGAGGTTTCTTCTTTTTCTTGTCTTTCTTCTCTGCGTTCTGGTCGCTCAAACCGTTCTCTGCGCTTTGGAGAGGCGGGTCTGTCGCCACCTACGAGGTGGCTGGGAGCGGTTGATTTGACGACGAGGTCGTCCATTTCGATTATATCGTCGTCGTCGTATGCTCCTCGAATTTGATCGAGGGTTTTAGCGGCTGATGCGTTGGACGCGCCAGGCCGGCGTTTACGTGTACCATACAGGATGGCTTTCTTTTCGGTAGGAGCTGGTGAGGAGGGCTCTTTGCGCTCGGATTTTTCCGGTGCGGTTTTGGCTGCCTCCTGGGGCTGAGCGGCAGATTCGTCGCTATCCAGCTTCCTTTCGTTTGTTTCTTCTGTGTCAGACATTAGTTATATATTTGGCGCGATTCGGCATGTCTTCGCTCGTTCGCGCGATAGGTATTTCCTATTTCTGCGGCGGTTCCCCGTATAGAAGAGGGGGTTCTTAATCCCGCCGTGGAAAGCGCTACTCTACGGATCTGGGGGGAAATACAATCTTAAACCTCGATGCGACTGATGCATGTCGACGGATTATTGACGTTGGGTAGGTTTGGAGAGCGGCAATTGGCTTGCCTGACAGCGCAATGGGAGGTAGCGATCAGTTCATGGATAAGCTCACGCAGATTTTTGAAATGCAGGAAGAACTGAACGCCCGTATCGGAGTTAATCTGAAGGGGATCGACGAAGAGGAGCAGACCAAATGGGTCTTGAACTATACTCGAGCGATGCAGCAGGAGATGGCTGAGTTGACGGATTCGGTTCCTTGGAAGTGGTGGGCGAAGTATCAGGAGTTCGATAAGCAGAACGCGCGGGTCGAGGTGATCGACCTGTTTCATTTTCTCGTATCGCTGGCTCAGACATTGGGCATGACCGCTGAGGATGTATTCGATGCGTATGTTGCCAAAAATAAGGTGAATCATCAGCGTCAGGACTCCGGGTACACGGAGAAGGACGAAGCGGATTCGCGCCATATTTAGTTTTCGCTTCGGCCCAGGTTTTTGGCTTCTATGAATCGTTATTTTAGCTGGATTCGATGTTCGATGGCGGTGGCGCGTTTTTCGGTTTTGGGGTGCGCTTTTGGATTGGGGAACGTTTCTTTGGGGCAGGAGGACTCGATTCCTTTGGTCGAGGATGGGCGGGATTTGCTAGCAAAGCGGAACGATGTCTTTTGGAAGGGTGAGAGCGCTCGGCGGGCTTTGCAGTCGGGTTTGTACGAATTGGCAGAGCTTTATTCTCGGGAGGCTTTGGCTGGCGTGGAGAGCGATGCCGGTGAGTTGAGGTCGGAGCTGCTCTTGTTGCAGGTCGATGCTCTTTTGGCGCGCGGCCTCTATGTGGATGCGCAATCTTTGCTTGGGTCTTTGATGGCGGAGGGAGCGTTGAATCAATCGAAGGTTCTCAGAGAGGCTGTACTGGCTTTGGTGGAGGAAGACGAGGAGGACGTGGCTCGGCTTGCGGAGTCTCTTGATGCGTCGGGGTTCGATTTCGGCGAGCGAGCTTGGCATTCTTTGATTATCGGTTGGTTGGATTTGCGGTCGGGTGACTTTGAGGGCTCTGATTCGGGGTTTTCTGAGGCGAAGTGGTTTGCGGATCGCCAGTCGCCTGCATTGGCGGCCCAAATTGCGTATTTGGCGTTCCGCTATCAGTTGGAGTCGGAAGATACTTCCGTTTCGATTGGCGATTTGCGGTTGAATTATGAAGCTAATCGCGGATTGGAAGCTGGATTCCAGTATGGTCAGTTGTTGGCAGTGGCTTTGTTTGACGAGGAGCGTAGCGATGAGGCCATCGAGGTTGTGAACGAAGCGATTGTGGAGCTGCCGGACATTTACGCTGATCTTAGAGATCAGTTCTTACTTTTACAGTTGCTCCTCTCTGGTGCGGATTCGGATTTGGGTCAAAGCGCCGCGAGGGAATTGGCAGTAGATGGGAAGAGCCTTTCGCTCCAGAAAATCGCGCTACAGCATTTGATTTCGGAGAGTTTGGACGACGAAGGGCGGCTGGGAGAAGCATTGATGGAGACTTTGAATTCGGTCGTTGATGGTGCGACTGCACACCCCTTGGCGGCAGAGGCCCTATATTATAGGAGCGTACGGAGGTATCAGCAAGGCGAGTATCCGGAAATGGAAGAGGATGCGTATCGTTTGATGGATACGTTTCCGGATTCTGCATACCGGCGAGGTTCTTTAACATTGCTTGCATCGGCTTCCTGGCAGGATTCGAAATTTCGAACGGCTGCGAGTTTCTTGTCTCAGGCGCGTTCGGAATTCGCGGGGAGCCTGGACGAAGAGGCTTTGAGTATCTTAATCGCGGATTGCTATTTTCGGGCAGGGCTTCGGGGACAGGGTAATTCCGAGGATTTTGCGAATGCGGCTGAGGCGTACGAGATTGCATTGGCTGAATCGACGGAGAGGGAAATTGCTAGTCAGATATTTTTTCAGTTGATAATGTCTCACTTGAAGGCGGGTTCGACGGAGACGGCTAAGGCTGTCTTGGATGATCCGGTTCGAAGCGCGAAGTCGGACCCGATGGTTGTTTGGCGGGGAGAGTGGATGTTGATAAAGCAGATGCGCCAGGAAGGGCAGTCGAACGAGGCCTACGAGCGAATCCGAGGGAACGTTAATTTGGAGGGAATGAATCCGGGATTGGAGCTGCGTATGCTTTGGTTGGGGTCGAAGCTCGCGTACGAGTCGGATCTGTATGGGGAGACCGAGGTTTGGGTGGAGGATATGAACGATTTGCTGGACGAGGTTGATTTTGGCGATGATCTCGAAAATCAGGTAAGGTCAGATGGAATGCTCACGCTTGCGGAGTCGTTTTTGAAGTTGGGAGACGAGGATTCGGAGGAGGCTGGCTTAGCATTATTGACGAAGCTTCGCGAGGAGTTCGTGGGATCGGAGTCTGCTGAACGGTCGTACATCGTTCAGGCACGTTATCTTTCTGATCAGGAGCTAGTCGTGGAAGCTGGGCAGTTGCTGACCTATCTTTTCGATAATTTTAAAGACAGTAAGTATGCTCCTTTGGCATTGTATGATACTGCTCTTAATGCGGAGAAGCGTGGCTTGGCGGAAAACTTGAAGCAGGCGATGGAATTGCTTGATCGGATTGCCAAAGACTATCCTGATTCGGATTTGGTGTATTACGCTCGATTGAAACAAGGCGATCTGCTGCGAAAGCTGAATCTTTACGGTACGGCCGAAATTGTGTACGAGCAGCTTGAAGATGCGTTCAGGGATCGGCCGGATCACTATTGGGCGCAGATTTCTTTGGCGGATACTTTGATTGCTCAGGCGAGTGAAGATCCGAGTAAGTTCGAAGCGGGCATTTCCCGCCTCGAGCGGTTGATGGATTTGCCTAACGTTCCTATCGAGCTCCGCGTGGAGGCTGGGTATAAGCGAGGAAATGCATGGGAGAATAAGGGAGACCGTTTAAAGGCGAAATCGGCGTATTGGGATCTTTACGATTTGTTTGTTGTCGAGGAAATGAGGGTCCAGGAACTTGGTAAGAAGGGGCAGTATTGGCTCTCTAGAGCTATGTTTAAACTCGCTGAGATCTTTGAGGACGAAGCCCAGTTGGACATGGCTATTGAGTTCTACGAAAAAATAGAAGCGCTTGGATTATTAGGCCGCGCGACTGCTCGGAATCGGGTCGATCAACTTAAGCGTCGGGCTCCAGTCGCCGAAGCGCAATGAATTTTTAGATATGAACTTTGCATCCATAGATTCGATACATATTGAGCTGTTCGATAAGTTTCAGCAGGGCGGCGTGATTATGTGGCCGATGTTTTTGATGAGCATTGCGGCCTTAGCCGTATTTGTAGAACGCGTGCTTTTCCTGCATCGTAATCAAATTCACTCGAGAAGCTTTCTAGCCGGAATCGAAAATTCGCTTAGCAAGGGACGTTTGGTGGAGGCTTTGACGGTCTGCCAAGATACTCCAGGACCGGCTGCTGCGATGGTTAAGGCGGGTTTGATGGCGTTTCGAAAGACGGATAATGAAATCCGTGAAGCTGTGCGTGAAGCGGCAGTCGTGGAATTAGGGCCGATCAAGCGTCGGGTTGGAGCGTTAGTGGCGATTGCGCATGCGGCGCCTTTGTTTGGTTTACTGGGAACGGTAATTGGTTTGATCGATGCGTTTTCTCAATACGAGGAGCAGGGCGTGTATTTGAACGCCGGTTTTTTGGCGACGGGTATGTGGCAGGCTTTGATTTCGACGGCGACCGGATTAGCTCTGAGCGCGGTGTGCGTATTGGGTCATCATTTTCTGGTCGGGCGTGTACGTTCTATGACGCATGAAATGGAATGGCTTGGGCAGGAGTTACTCGTGTCATTCGTAAAGATAAAGGCTGACGCAAATTTGGCCATCGAGGAAGAAAAGGGGGACGATGAAGCTGCTGGCTCTGAATCTGAAGACTGAGGTTCCGAAAACGGTCTCGCTGAGCTTTTTGCCGTTCGTGGATATTTGCGCGATTGGTTTGTTTGCGATGCTCTTTGGATCGAATTACGTGATCGCTCCAGGCATACGCATTGATCTGCCACGTTCAAACCATGTTCAGGCGATCCATTCAGATCGCTTGCAGGTGATGTCGGTGGATGAGATCGGGGGAGTGGAGCAGATTATTTTCGAGGATCGAATTTTGAATTTGGAAAGTCTTAGCCGGATGTTCGAAGCTCGTGGAGAGATTCCGGCGAACGTGACTTTGTTGGTCCGATTGGACGCGGCCGTCTCGGCTCAGACCTTTACTTCGGTTTTCGAGATCGCAGAAGCTGCGGGTTATGAAACGATCCAGTGGGCTACGGAAAACCATTTGGTCGAGGCTAGTCCTTTGGGAGAACAGGTGGATTGATGCAGCGATCGACTTCCAGGTGGATTGTTGGCGTTTCGCTAGGGGGCATTGTCCACATCGGCGTCTTTTGGATGGTCGCCGTGGTTTCGAATTCGGACGAAGCCGAACGGAAGAAACGGCCTGAGGGAGCGATGCTGCAATATATTGGCTCGGATCCGAAGGAGCTTTCTCAAGTGATGAAGGAGCAGATTATGCTATTCGATCCGAAGCCTCTAATGAAGCCCACCCAATGGAATGGGGCAAATTTTGAGCGGATCGAGGGTTATTCGAAAACGGATTCGACGCCATTTCTGGATTATGCGCCGCAATTTTCATCGGATAGCGGTATTTTCTTCGAGCAGTTCGGCAATTCGTGGAGCCCAGCTGGATCGCCGCGCGAGAATCAGTTGGCGTTTCCTTCCGTGACTACTCGACAGTTCGGGCGCGAAGATTTGAAGCGTAGCAGTTCCGGGTCCGTCGGATTTGAATTAGAAGTTGTCGAAGTCGGGTCGGGTCGGAAGGTCTTTTCGAAAGACGTTTCCCTTAATGTTGCGCGGTCCGTGCTTGAAGTTGAGGAGGCGTGGGAATCGGTTGAATTCCTCCTGCAAGTGGTGGATTCCTTTCAGGTGGGCGCGCCGTCTACGTTTCAATCTAGCAAATTTCCTGAGATTGATAGGATGTTGAGTGAATTGACGACAAAGGAACTTTTGCCTAAAGGCTTGTTAATCAACGGCTCGTACTTAGTTCGAATTTCTCGATGAACCCCTTTAGTCTTTTTATTGAAATTTCAGTTGACGGGCATTTTTCGGTTATGCATCTTCTTGCTTCTTTTTTCGACACACACCACTTGAAAACGCCCTTGTAGCTCAGTTGGTAGAGCGCATCCTTGGTAAGGATGAGGTCGGCGGTTCGAGTCCGCTCGAGGGCTCCATTCGAGCGAGGGTTTTTTTAATGGGAGTGTTGAGAACGAAAACAATTTTTATAATCATAATTAACTAACAAGCAAAATGGCTAAAGGAACCTTCGAAAGAACTAAACCACACGTTAACGTTGGCACTATCGGACACGTTGACCATGGTAAAACTACGTTGACAACGTCGATCTTGGCTGTTCAAGCAGGCAAGGGACTCGCGGAAGCTAAGTCATACGCCGATATCGCTAAGGGTGGTACGGTACGTGACGAAACAAAGGTTGTAACGATCTCTGTAGCTCACGTTGAGTACGAGTCAGACAAGCGTCACTACGCTCACGTCGACTGTCCTGGTCACGCCGACTTCGTTAAGAATATGATCACCGGCGCGGCTCAAATGGACGGCGCTATCTTGGTGGTTAGCGCGGCTGACGGACCAATGCCTCAGACTCGCGAGCACATCTTGCTTGCTCGTCAGGTTGGCGTACCAAGCATCGTGGTATTCCTTAAC
>JBNMOQ010000032.1:0-30481 GCA_051275055.1 Candidatus Pelagisphaera sp. | reverse complement strand
AGCTTTGTCTAAAAGCTTGGGCTGGATCCAATCCTGTTTCCCACTGCTATGAATTGTGTAATTGAAGGTAAAATCGATAGAGATGTTCTAAGAGTAGAGCTTGGCGTAAATCGCTTGGACGCGTCGGCGTCACGAGATTTTAAGAAAGAGGTAGATGCCATCTGGTCTACGGACGTATCGAGTGTGGAAATGGATTTCAACCAGGTCGATTTCATTGATAGTTCGGGAATTGGGGCCTTATTAGGCTTGTACAAGCGTCTGCCGGGGAAAGATGGAGTGATGCGCCTGACGCATGTAAAAGCGCCGGTGCAATCGGTCATCGAACTGCTGCGGCTACACCGCATTTTCGAGATTCAGAACTAGTGGCTGCGATTGCTTTACAAATGCACGATTTTTTAGATCGGTTCTAAGCAATATTGCGAATCATGATTTTTTTAAGATGAGATAGAAAAATGCCGTTTAAGATGAAAACCAGCGTCTCAGTCAAATTTGCTATTTATCGGAAAAACACATCGCAGGCCTTTCTTTTGGTTCATCTCGCCAATAATTGGAGCTAGCGGGTCATTTTCTTTTTGTGTCGTATGAGTAATCCCACAGATCCATTCGAAAGCCTCTTTTTAAAGTCTCCCCATGCTCAAATCGTAGCTAGTCGGGGGCGAGTTCGCGTTGCTAATCGCGCAGCGAGTCAATTGCTTGTTCAGTCTTCGGATGCGGCATCAATCTCGGACACGCCTTTGGAGGCTTATTTTGACGATTTTTCGAAGGCGCTGGAACCAGGTAGCGAAGCGATTGAGTTAACGCTTAGTTCTCCGCGCGAGAAAGGACCGATTTCATGCGAAGCTCGAATTACGCGTTTGAGCGAAAATGAAAATTTGTGGCAGATCGAACCTGTGATTGAAGATGCGAATGATTCGGTTTCGGAAACTCGATTATCGGAGGCATTGGATCTTTCGACCGATGGGATTATCCTTCTAGAGAGGACATCTGACGCTTCGGATTATCGGGTTAAATTCGCGAATCGGGCTGCTTGCGGTATATTGGAGCTTGGCGATCGCGTCGATGGCGCGTCGTTCAAGGGAATATGCGCTCCTTATGAGGCCTTGGAAATCGATGCTCTCGTGGAAGAAAGCGGATCGTCTCCTGGGCAGACGTCCCGACGGGAAGTCGTAATTGAATGCGGGAAGCAGACAAAGAACGTTATCGTATCGGTTCAAATAAAGAGCCCCAACAACTATACCTTGAGCGTTGTCGACGTGACGCAGGCTCGCCATGTGGAGCGTCAATTGGAGACGAGTTCGCATGAGTTGGAGCGATTAAGCGTACAGGTTCCGGGCGTGTATTTTCATTTGAAGATCAATAGTAGCGGGGATCCTTCGTTTCCGTTTATCAGCGAAAAGATTGTAGAGCTATTGGGCGTTGAAGCTCGAGACGTGATGAAAGACGCGTCGATTGCTATGGGAGCGGTTTACATAGAGGATTTGGAACGTGTCTACGAAAGCTTGGCGGTTTCCTCGAAAAACTTGAATCCGTTGTTTTTGGAATATCGAGTCAAGGGGCCTAACGGTCGCCAGAAATGGGTGTCGACCAAAGCGGTTCCAGAAAAACTTCAAGACGATACTATCATCTGGTATGGGATTTTTGAGGACGTGACGCTGCGTAAGGAGTCGGAAGAGCGTCTTCGGATGGTTTCGGCAGCAGTGGATGTTTCGAGCGATTTTATCCTGATGATGAATGTTCAAGGCGAAGGGGTGTATCACAATCACTCTTTCGGTAGCATTCTCGGATACGATTCGACAGATCAGCTCAATGATTCTGGAGGTGCTACCGCATTGTTCAATGATCGTGGATTGTTCGAGAAAATCGTTCAGGAAACCCAAGAATACGGACATTGGCAGGGAGACGTTCAGATGGTGACCGAGTCTGGCCGTGTGTTGGATGTGTATTTTAGAACGGTTTCGGTAAAAGACGAGAAAGGTCGTATCACGGCGCTCGTAGCTACCGGTACGGATGTGACGCACAACAAGCGTCGCCAGAATCTTCTTAAGCGTTACAACTCGGTCTTGAAGGCTCAGTCGGAAGCTTCGACTGATGGAATTCTCGTGGTTAACGAACGCGGTATTGTATCGAATTACAACAAGCGGTTCCACGAAATCTGGGCTTTGTCTCCGAGCGTTATGGATGCCGGAGATCCTACGAAAATCTGGGAAGTCGCATCCCAGCTACTACCGGATTCGGAAACGTTTTATCAAACTGCTCTCAGCACTTCGGAAAGCGAAACGGAAACGATCAAGGATATCTTGGAGTTCACGGATGGGCGAATTTTCGAACAAGCGTCGTTCCCGATTTGTTCGCCACTTGGCGAGCCATATGGGCGTGTTTGGTTCTTCCATGAGATTACAGAGCAAAGGCGTTCTGAAGAACAATTGCGTGCTGCGATGCGTGAGGCCGAGGAAGCTAATAAGGCGAAGAGTTATTTCCTTGCGAATATGAGTCACGAAATCCGAACGCCGATGAATGGTATCATTGGTATGACCGGATTGGTGAGCGAAACGGAGCTCGATAATGAGCAGCGAGAATGCGTCGATACGATTCGGGCTAGTAGCGAATCTTTGTTGGTTGTTATTAATGACATTTTGGATTTCTCGAAAATAGAATCGGGCAAATTGGAATTGGAGAACATCATGTTCGACTTGCGCGATTGCGTAGAAGAGGCCGTCGACACTCTAGCATTGCAAGCTACCGAGAAGGGCTTGGACATAGCTTACGTAATTGATAATGCGGTAGATTCTCTTCTTTTGGGAGATCCGACGCGTTTGCGCCAAGTTATCGTTAACCTGATCGGCAATGCCGTTAAGTTCACTGCAAAGGGAGGTGTTTCAGTTCAGGTCTCTCCGTATCAGAAGGATGGTGACGATTTGATGCTGCAAATTTCGATTAGAGACACGGGTATTGGTATTCCAGCGGATCGGGTTAGTTCATTGTTTGATTCATTCAGCCAAGTTGATGCATCGACTACTCGTAAATATGGTGGAACCGGATTGGGCTTATCGATCAGTAAAAACTTATCAGAACTGATGGGAGGCTCCATGTGGGTGGAAAGTGAATTAGACAAAGGTTCAGTCTTTCACTTCACATGCAAACTCCAGAAGTCGACGACGAATCGCGATTCTGCTGATAGGGATCAGTTGAACGTGTTGGATGGCAAGAAGGCTGCGATTATCGAGCATAACGATTTCAGTCGAGCTTCGTTGGTTAACCAATCTGAAAATTTTGGAATGAAACCGGTTGAGTATAAGTCGATCGCCGAATTTGAAAGTGGCATAAGCGAGAATTCTGATTTGTCCGTCGTGTTTGTGGAATTAGGTTTAGATAGACTGCAGCCCGATGAATTGGTCGATCGCGTACGGAAGCAATGTTGCGATATAAAGATGCCAATAGTGGTGTGCGGTCCTTTAGGATCGGTGCATTCGAGCCGTGGTTCGAGTGATAATGTATATTCTCTATTAAAGCCGTTTAAACTAGCGAATACGAAACGCTTCTTGCTGGAAGCTTTGGGCCAGAATACGCGCAAGGTGAAAAAAACCGCTACGAATACGGTGAAGCCAGGCGAAAGTATGCCGATGTCGATTCTTCTCGCGGAAGACAATGTCGTTAATCAAAAAGTGGCGACTCGACTGTTTTCAAAGTTTGGATACGAAATCGATGTGGCAAACAATGGTTTGGAGGTGATTAAGGCTATTGAGCAAAATGAATACGATCTTGTTTTCATGGATATTCAAATGCCAGAGATGGATGGTCTGGAGGCCACTCGCCAGATTATCGAAAAATGGGGGGATAACCGTCCGCGTATTATTGCTTTAACGGCGAATGCGATGCGCGAAGATAAGGAAAATTGTTTCGAAGCAGGCATGGATGAGTATTTGACCAAGCCATTTAAGCGGTCGGAATTATTGGATGCAATTTCTTCTACATACAAGAAAATGACTGTGGGAAGCTAGGATGTTCCTGCCCTTTTCAGGCTAGGGTGAATGCATTGGTTTGAATTGTTAGTATTCTGAATTCATCTCGTATTTGACTTGCGAATGCGATTGCGTTCGGTGTGATCGAAGGCGCTTGCCCGTTATGGATCCATCGAATTCACATGAGAATCAAAATAACCAAAATCGCGACGATGGGGCTTTGGATAATTTTTTGAAGTCGAGTAGGCGCTTGGCTCTTCCGGTTTCCTCGGCTCCCAAACTTACGGTGATCATTGCATCCTGGGGAACGACTGAATTGCTTTGGAGCACCGTAATGGCTCTTGAGAAATGTTCGGATTGCGAATGGGAAGCGCTCGTATCGCTTGATCATGTTAACGACGAGGTCGAAGCATTGTTTTCCCGCGTGGATGGGATTGGCATTATCGAGACAAAGGGCGCTTCGAGCTTCGCGCAATTCTGCAACGAAGGCGCTAAAAAGGCTCGTTCTGAAAACGTGCTTTTTTTGAAGGAAGGCGTACGAGTTGAGATGAGGGCTCTTCGTTCTACATTGGATTGTTTGTTGAGAAACGAATCAGTTGGAGCCGTTGGCGGGATGCTTTTGAATGGCGATCGGGCCGTAATTGAAGCGGGATCCATTTTGTTTTCAGATGGGAGTTGTCGAGGTGTTGGCCGAGGCTGGAATCCGGACGACTATCGATTGCAGTACAGGCGAAATGTCGCGTTCTGTTCAGGCGCGTACTTGGCGTTTCGGAAACAAGCGTTCGATCTTGTAGGTGGATTTGATCATTCGTATTCAAAAGAATATTACGAAGATATTGATGTATGCTTGAGATTGGCCGCAAAGGGACTTTCGATTGTATATGATCCTGAAAGCGTAGCGATTCAAGATATCGAATACCGGGAAGGGTGGAGCTGCTCTTCAAAATGGATGCTGTCGAATTTGGAGATCTTTAGACGAAAATGGGCAGATGAGCTTCCGTCGCTTTCACTTTTAGAGGAGTGGAGCGGAGAAACGGTTTTTGAAATGACCAAAGGATTGCGAATTTTGTGGATCGAAGATTCTCCACCGTTTACTCATATGGGAGCTGGCTTTCCGAGAACGCTTGAAATGCTCTCAGCGCTGCTGGAGCTGGGGCATTGCGTAACACTGCTGCCAACCTATTTTACGGAGAGCGACTTTGAGGACGTATATCGAGAGACGCCCAGAGAAGTGGAGGTTGCGTTGGGGGTTGGTGTAGACGGGTTTGAGTCATTTTGGAATATTCGCAAGAATGTCTACGATGTTGCGATTATATCGCGTCCGAATAATTTGAAGAGATTTTGTAAGTACATGGAGGATACAAAGCTATATAGACCGAGCTTTCGTATCATCTATGATGCTGAAGCGGTTTTTGCTAATCGGGAAATAAGCGAGCGTCGCTATGGGTCCAATCCGTTTTCAGAGTCGGAAGAGAGGGCATTGCTGGAAAGCGAATTGTCGCCGGCTAAAAATGCAGATGTGGTATTTGCGATTTCCGAAACAGAGCGCGTTCAATTCGAATCTCTCGGGTTCTCGAACATTCAAATGCTCCGGCATCATTCGAAAATTGTTCCGACTCCAAAGAGTTTTTCGGAGCGGAGAGACATTCTATTCGTTGGGGCTGTTCATTCGGACGAGGCCCCTAATGCTCTGGGGTTGATCTGGTTTATCGAAAATGTGCTACCGATTATTCGGGACCGGATTGGCCAGGATGTTAAGCTTTATTTCGCGGGAAAGAATCACTCCAAGGCACTCGAGGCATACGCGACGGATTCGGAGGAATTCCTCGGTTTTGTGGAAGATCTCGACGAGTGGTATGATCGGTGTCGTGTATTCATTGCTCCAGCACGTTATGCGGCCGGGATTCCGCTTAAGGTGATTGAGGCTTCTTCGCGAGGCATTCCGGTAGTTGCTACTGACTTGGCTCGAGAGCAATTAGGTTGGGTGATGGGCGAAATGCTTTCAGGGGAATCGGCGGAAGCAATCGCGGAAGCGTGCATTCGAGTATACACGGATGAAGATTTATGGGAGTGCTTGCGAGAAGGCGCGTTGAACCGCGTAAGGCGCGATTACAGCCGGCAGAGCATTATAGATGCTTTGGAGGCGGCGCTCGATTAATCCAATTCTTTGACGAAATTTTTTGGCAATCCTAAGGCAGCCACTATATCCGGATTGAGCTCGTCGCCGTAGTAGAACGGCATCTCATTTTTGATGTGAGCGGCGCAATTGGCGAGGTGAAGGAGGGATATGGATGAAAATTCGTCGGAAGGAAATTCGAGCGGCTCGTGGTGCCAGGCGACGGCTCGGATGATGTTCTCAGGAAGGCCCCACATTGCGAAAAGAAATGCCCCGATCGCTGCGTGGTCGCAGCCGAAGAGTGCTTGTTCGAGGCGCCAACAGGGGCGATTGTTCTCGATGGAACGTCCCATGATGTCTGCGTAATCGTCGCCTTTGTTTTTGAGCAGCACGAGTTTTCCGAGGTCATGCAGAAGCGCGAGACTGCTCAACGTTTGTACCTGTTTTACGCTTACGCCGAACTGTCGCATTTGCAGTCCACATTGACTGGTGTCGACGGAGTGCTTGAGGACGGCATTGGCGATTTCCTGCAACCCGGGGGGCAATGCGAGTTGCTTCTTCGCTAGTTCTGAAATGGCGATATTCCGCACGAAGTCCATTCCGAGCATTTGAATGGCTTCAGCAACGGTCTCGATTCTTCCGCCCGCTCCGAAGAACGCTGTATTGGCGACTTGGAGTATGGTGGCGACGGCAGTGGGGTGCTGAGATATTACGGGAACGAGATCATTGATGTCGCAGTTGGGATCATCGGCGGTCTTCAGGAGCTCCTGCATGGGGCGCGTGTTGACGTGAAGCTCTTTGGTGTCGCGAATGATTTGAACGACTTCCTTGCGGCGTATGCGAAGTTGAGTTCTTAGCACTTGGTCGACTGATTTGACGAGCCTTTCTGGACTGATGGGCTTTCCCAGGTACCTGTGGGCGAGGCCAGTTCCTTTTTGGAGAGATTTGGCGTCGTCTGGCTCGTGTATTAAAAATCTTAACGAGTTGGGATAGTCGCGTTTGGTTTGGGCGAGAAGAATGTCGCCGGGGGTTTTCTCTAGGCTGAGATTGGCAACCAGGATGTCGTATGGAGAGTCTTCGAGAGCTTTCAGCGCATCGTCGCCGTTTTGCACGGTCTTTATTTTCCATCCAGCTTCCTGAATTGCAGGGTGGGTGGCGATCAAATCTAGATATTGGATGTCGCTATCAGCCAGGAGGAGGCTGATGGCTTTTTTGGCCGTGGAACTCATGAATTTGTCGCGGATAAATTAGTCTAACGTATTGCGCGTATGAGTTGTTATACGGGTTCTTTGAGTAAAAATGAGAGTAGAAAGCGGATGTAGCCCAAGGGTGTGTCTCCTTTAAGCAGATTTTCACAATTGAAATAGGGTTTATACGTAATGCGAGTTCCTGTCTTCTGGATTTCGGTCTGGATTGACGTAAAATACGCCCCTCGAGTAGGTCAAAGCTTCGAACCGAAGGTCTAAGCTTCAACGATTTGAAGCGCTTGAGCAATCCAGGATGTGATTGCTTGGCCGAGGGCTTCTTTGCTCATCGTATCTAGAGTCTCAACGGACTCGCGGGTGACAAAGCTAGCTTGGTTTTCGTCATGGCCGAAAACGGCTCCACCGGAAATGTCGTTGGCGACGATAAGGTCGCATCCTTTGTCTGTAAGTTTCTTCCGTGCGTAGTTGATGAGCTGATCGGTCTCAGCGGCGAAGCCAACTACGATCTGGGGCCTTTCCGTCGAGGCGAGCGTGCCGATGGATCGCGCGATGTCGGGATTCTCTTCGAACTCGAGCTGGAGGCCTTCGGATTTCTTGATTTTGTGGTCAGCTCGATTGGCTATGGCGAAGTCGCAAACGGCTGCGCAGCCGACGAAGATGTCTGCAGGGAGGGCTTGGTGCGTGGCGCTGAGCATGTCAGCAGCGGATTCGATCTTTATCGTCGTGATTCTTGAGTGGAGAGGAGCTGCTTCGCTGGTTCTTCCTGAAATCAAAGTGACTTGCGCTCCGGCATTGGCGAGGGCGAGCGCTATGGCGTTGCCTTGTTTTCCCGACGAGAAATTGCTGAGAAAACGTACGCTATCGATGCGTTCGATGGTGGCCCCGGAGGTGACTATGGCGTTCTTTCCCTCGAGGCTGGATTCGAGCGCGAAATGAGCTTCTACGGCTTTGAATATAGTCGTGGGTTCGGCCATTTTTCCGATACCGACTTCGCCGCAAGCGAGTGTGTCGATTTGCGGCGAGACGAGATGGGCCCCGTCAGTCCGGGCCGCGGTTAGATTTCGCTGGAATGCGGGGTTGTCCCACATTTCGACGTTCATGCTAGGGGCGAGAATAACGGGTTTGTTTTTTGCGAGCATGATCGAGGAAGCGAGGTCGTCGCCTTCTCCGTGGATCATTTTCGAAATGAAGTCCGCAGTGGCCGGTGCGACTACTATGAGGTCTGCCCGGCGGGAAAGCTCGATGTGGTTCATCTCGTAGGAGTTTTCGTCCCACATTTCGATATGGGCTTTCTTTCCGGTGAGTGTTTCGACCGAGAGCGGGGTTACGAATTGCGTGCCGCCTTTGGTGAGGACGCCTTCGACGGATGCACCTGCTTTGGTGAGCAAGCGGATGAGATCGAGCGATTTATAGGCGGCGATGCTGCCGGTAATAATCAGGAGAATGCGTTTTCCTTTAAGCATGACGGATTCGTAGAGGAGGCAATGTTTAGCGAATAACGCTGGATTGGGAAGTTCTAATGCGCCTCGGGTTGAAAGGAGAATTCGAGCTGATGGGATTGGACATTTGGGGAAGTGGCGAATCGTACACCAAGGCCGATTAGTCGGACGGGCAGCGCTTTGCGACCGAAGGCTTCTTTCAGTAGTTCGAGTGCGGAGGATTCGCTGATGTCGATCCCTGTTCGTTCGACGGTCGTGCGCGAAAAATCGGAGAACTTCACTTTTATGAATAGTTTGGCTAGTGGGCGGTCCGATTTCAGTTTGAAGAGGTCATCTTTTAGTTCGTCGTAGATGCTGCGCGTTTTTGGGATGCATTGGTCGAGGGTCTCGAGATTGCTTGAAAAGGTGCGTTCGACGCTTATGGATTTGCGTATCCGATTTGGGATGACGAGACGGTTGTCTATGCCGCGGCAAAGTTCGTAAAGGTCGCCTCCGAATTTCCCGAACATGTGGCTCAGCTCGAGAGAACTAAATTTTTGTAGTTGCCCGCAAGTCGTTATGTCATGGAGGAGTAGCTTTTCGGCAGTCTTTTTCCCGATGCCCCATATTTTGGATACGGGAAGATCGGTCATGAACGCGTCGATTTCGTCGCTTGAAATAGGAAAAAGCCCATTGGGTTTTTTCCAGTCGCTGGCGATTTTCGCTAGCATTTTGTTGGGCGCGACCCCAGCGGACGCGACGAGTCCGCTGGTTTTGCGTATACGTCCTCGGATCTCCTGGGCTATGGCGGTAGCGGAGCGCTTGGATTCGCTTACGTCCAGGTAGGCTTCGTCAAGGGAGAGCGGTTCGACTAAGTCGGTATACTCTTTCATGATGGATCGGATTCGCATGGATTCGAAGCGGTAGACATCGAAGCGAATGGGAACGATTATCAGGTGGGGGCATTTTCTCAGGGCCATGAAGTTCGGCATGGCAGAGTGAATGCCGAATGCGCGGGCGGCGTAGTTGCAAGTGGTCAATACTCCGCGGGAGCTGAGCCCGCCGACGGCTACTGGCTCCGAGCGGAGTTCAGGGCGATCGCGAACTTCGATCGCCGCGTAGAAGCAATCCATGTCCAAGTGAATGATTTTCCGTTCCATGTTTTCCCATTGAGCCGCCACACTCTTTTCTGTGGACATGGCCCGCCGACCTGGCTCATGAATCGACGATGGCAAACCCACTTTCCAAAGCAAAGCTTTCTGCGTACAGAAAGTTACAATCGAAGAAAATAAGGGAATCCGAGGATCGGTTTCTGATTGAGGGTTGGCACTTGTTGGAAGAGGCGATGGTTGGAGGGGTTCCTTTGCAAGCGGTTATCTATGATGAAACGCGAGAGCTCGAGGGTAATGATCTGCGGGTGCGGAATATGGCGGTTGGACGTGCAGAGGCAGCTTTCTCGGCTAGCGAGTCGCAGATTCGGGCTTTAAGCGATACTCAGACGAGTCCGGGAGTTATTGCGGTAGTTGGTCGCGTGCGAAGCGATTTAGACGGAGTGTTGTCGGCTTTGGAAGGGAAGGACCGCAGTTTTGTAGTGGCGTTGGATGGAGTGAGCGATCCGGGGAATTGTGGTTCGATTGTTCGCGCGTGCGATTGGTTCGGTGCGGACGCGGTTTTGTTGGGGATGGGTTGTTCGGAGATTGAAAACGGCAAATTTGTTAGGGCGACAATGGGGGCGCTTTTTCACCTGCCCCTTGCTAAGGTAGAGTCGATGCCGAATTTGTTGAAGGACTTTCGGGATAACGGCTATCGAATCGTGGCGAGTTCGTTGGAGGATTCCGAGTCTCTATCTCAATTCGTTTGGCCGTCTAAAACGGTCTTGGTGGTGGGGAACGAGGCTCGAGGCGTTTCTCAGCGCGTACTGAATCTCGCGGATACCCGATTGAATATTCCAAAGTACGGCCGTGGGGAATCACTCAACGCCGCAATGGCGGCCTCGGTCATGTTAGGTCACTGGCGGGTGTGAGGAGTTCGTTTCTTGGGGAATCGGAATCTCTTTAAATTGTAGTTTGAGTTTTGGGCAGGCCCCGCCAATTATTTGACCCCATATGCCGCGCCAAGCGATTTTTATTCTTACCGACACCCAAGGGACCGACGTTATCGGTTGTTACGGACGATCTGACATGCAGACGCCGCATATCGATCGGATGGCGTCAGAGGGTATCCGTTTCGATCGGGCCTATTCGACGCAGCCAGTTTGCGGTCCAGCGAGGTCGGCGATTTTTACTGGAATGTATCCGCATTCCAATGGCGTGTTAGGAAATGACATGGCACCTGCCTTGGATATGAAAACGCTCGGGCAGCGATTGTCGGACTCTGGCGTACGAACTGGGTTCGTGGGAAAGTGGCATTTGGATGGAACGGACTATTTCGGTAACGGCGTTTGTCCGGACGGTTGGGATCCGGAGTATTGGTTCGATGGTCGCTGCTACCTCGATAGTTTGAAGGATAAGTCCGAACGCGACTTTTCCAGGCTCGTGCCGACGGCTCAAGACATGCGTTATCGGGGCCTCGACGAAACCTTTACGATGGCGCATCGTAGTGTGGACAAGGCGATCGATTTCATAGAACGCTACAAGGATGAGGATTTCTTTTTAGTAGTTTCCATCGATGAGCCGCATCACCCATTTATTTGTCCGGCTGAGTATTTGGAGGCTTTCGAAGGATTCGAATACAAGCTTGGCGAGAATGCTAAAGACGATTTGGCGGATAAGCCGCAGAGCCAACGAGATTGGGCGGAGCACGTAGCTGAGTTTATGGGGGATGGAGAGACGTTTCGATTGGATCCGTTCTTCGCGTGCAATAGTTATTGCGACTACGAGGTAGGGCGCGTGCTAGGCGCGATTGATAAATGGATACCTAACGCGTTGTCGGTCTATACTTCGGATCATGGGGATATGCTGGGAGCTCATCGCCTGTTGGGCAAGGGACCAACGATGTACGATGAAATCGCGAAGATTCCGTTTGTCGTAAAGTGGAAGGGGAGTGCTCCGGAGACTAGCGTCGTTGATCGTCCGATTTCGCACATTGATTTGGCTCCGACGTTTTTGGAGTTCTTCGGTCAGGACGTACCGGAGATTTTGCAGGGAGAGAGTTTGTTGCCGATTTTCGCTAGTCCGAGCACTTGTTCGCGTGAGCAGGTATTTTTGGAGTTCAATCGTTTCGAGTTGGATCACGATGGATTCGGAGCGTTGTCTTTGACTCGATGTGTTGTGACGCAGCGTTATAAGCTGGCGATAAATCTCACCGATAAAGATGAACTCTATGATTTGGATAATGATCCGAGCGAGATGCGAAACCTTATTGACGATCCGACGCTAGCTGAATTGAGAAACGGACTGCACGACGAAATTACCGATTGGATGGATCGTACGCGCGATCCGTTTAGAGGGCCGCAATGGAAAAACCGCGAATGGCGCGACCAAGGAGTTAAGTCCTGGGGGGGGCCTACGCGCCCGCATCCATTTGATGGGTACAATCCTCGTTCGCTGTTGTACGATACTGCGGAGGAAATCGACCGTTTGGTGTACGAGAAGCACTAGCGATTTTCAAAGACGATCTGGCAAGAGCGCCCGCTCTGCCGCTGTGCAATGAATATTATTATGCGGCACGCCGGGACGTCGTTGCCCTACCTTTATGTCGCCTATGGCGCGGCGGCTTCGATTTCCAATTGGAAGAATTTTTCGGATCCAGCTGGGATCGTGAAGGTGACGGTGTCTCCGACTACTGTGGGCGTGAGCGATGGTTCTGGAATCCAGGTTATCATGTCGACGCTCGAGTTTAGTCGATAGACTACGCCGTCGACTTGTGGCGAAATTGTCAGAACGATTCCGTTGGAGGAATTCGTAGCGACGATCTGTGGTCCCGAATGGCCAGAGCTGGGATCGAGAAGCAAGAGGAATTCGCCGTTATTGTTGAGGCCGTCTCCATCAGGGTCGGCTTCGCCTGCGGAAGGCGATAGGGCGGCGATCTCTTCGCTTGTGTAGTAGGTGAGGAGCCACTCGTTGAGAGTGAGTACGGTTCCGAATTGCTGAACCGTGTGTTGTAGGCTTTCGATGGTAACAGTACCTGTTCGCGCAGTAGTCGCGGTATTTTCTGCGACTGTGTAATCGATAGTCGCGTCGCCTGTGCCGGAAGTCGGGCTGGTTATCGTAATCCAGGAATCGCTGCTGGCGCTCCAAGGATGTTCGGTTGTCAGGGCTAGGGATTGGTTTCCGCCTGCGGCTGCGAAGCTTGCTTCAAGGGGGGTGAGGCTGCCTTCGAACGCGGAAGCGGATTGTGTTATCGAGTGATTGTTTCCGCCTACGAGGATAGACCCCGATCGATCGGATCCGGTAATGTTGTTGGTTACCGTAACCGTGACGGTGCCGTCGCCATTGCCGCTCGTCGGACTTAGGTTTACCCAATCGAGTGCTTCGTCCGCGCTCCAGTCTCCGGTGGAGGTGACGGTGATGTCGTAGTTGCCCGCGCCGCCTGCAATGGTTTTCTCGGTGGGGTCGATGTCTGCGGTCGGGGGCGAAGCGCTGGAGCCAGTGGTGCGGAAGTAGTAGTCATGATCAGTGGGCACTAGCTCATTGTTGACTACTTTGTTAAATAGGCTTGCATCACCTTCTGGGTAGGAGTCGCCCTCGGTATGCAACCAACGGAAAGCATCGCTATTGTCTTCTGTAGAGTCGAGTCGCTGTAGTGTTATTCTGTAAGTTTCGCCTATGTTGACGTACATCTGAAGGGGAACCTCGAACCATGCATTCGAGCTTGGAATATCGCTTTCCTCGTAGATTTTGCTAAAAAGGACGACGTTGTTTTTGTCCGTAAGCTTTAGATTCATGCGACCGGGTGTGCCACTTTTCCATAGATCGACTTCAATTTGGTGAAGGTAGCTTAGAGTGGGTACGAATTCTTGCCAGACCTCGCCGTTTGATACAGAAAAACTAAGATATGCGTCTCCTTGATTGCCTGGCTCATGATTCTGGTCGAGATCATTATCTTCGCTAGGGATCGCTGTAGTGGTTAACGTGATACTTGGGCTGTCGCCAGAGCCGTTGGGGTTAGTCGCTCTTGCCCAGTAGACGGTGGTGTCGTTTAGAATGGGAGTGGTGAAGGATGATTCGGTGGCTCCTCCAACCGGGTTGCTCGTGTCTCCGGAGACGCCTTGGTACCATTGATAGCTGAGATCGGGAGTGCCGACTGCTTGTGCGAGGATTGTTTTCGATTGGCCTTCGACAAAGGCGAAATTGGGAAAGGGCGTAGGGAATGATGGGATGAAGGTTTGGTTGGTTCGGTAGGCTGCGACGACGGAGGTGGTGGCAGCGAGGGTTCTCGCATTGTCGGCGGGGTTTGCATTGCCCTCTGCTATTCCGGTTGGAGCGCCGAGATTACTGACGTTGGGGTTTGAAAAGAAGTTTACCTGTGTGTTGAAACTCTTTTGATACGCCATGATCGTGCGGTGGCTGTTCGTACTCGTTCCGTCGAAGTGATGGCCGTGGGAGTATAGATGCATGCCGTCGGTGGGGGCTGAGTTGTCGGCATCGTGCGAGGCCCCTAGGTTGTGACCGACTTCGTGACTGAAGGTATTTCCGGATACGGATGATTGGACCGAGGCTACGCTGAAGCCTGTCGTGTCGCGGCCGGTTTCGTCCTTCAAAACCCAACCCAATCCAGCTGTTCCGCCGATGCTCCCGTTTCTTAAAAGGCATACGATGTCCGCTCCCCAGTCTTCGCGCAGCGTTAGGACGTTGTCTACTACGCCATCGGCATCTGTGATTGCGTCGAGGTCGTCCTCGTAGCTGAACAGGCTTTCCGTGTAGGCTATTTCTTCGACGTGGACGAGGTTGAACTCGGCGTCGATCAGGCTGTTTTGGAAGCCGAGAGTGCCTTTGGCTACGATTTCTTGAGCCTTGGCTAGTACGCCGTCATGGTCGGTGTAGGCTGCTTTTACGGCGGGTGTGTAAACGAATAGAACGTCGATCGAAGCAGTTTCGCCTTGGGCGACGGTGAGAGTCGTTAAAGCGAGAACTAGCGATGCTGCGACACTTCGGAATCGAGAGGGACGCGGGTTTTGGAATTTGGCGTTAGCGTTGGATTCGTTCGTGATTTCGTTCATCTTATAATTCTTCGTTTTCGTTGTGTGGCGCGCATAGGCCGCAGCTTCCTAGTTTGTTAGCATCGACTTGAGCGAGGTACTGGTATCCTTCGCCCGCATTTTTGATATCCAGGATTTCTCCAGTTTGCGGCATCGTGATGGAGCCGGAAACGGCTTGATTTACGTAGGAGAAAATAGCTTCGCTGTGATCGCTTCCAATCACTCGTCCGATGAAGACGCCTCGGTTTTGGTCGAATTGGGTGTTCTTGATGATCTCAATTTCGAGGCCATTTCCGTCGGGCAGTTGGACGTTGAATTGGCGAGCGGCGCCTGAAGCGCTGAAACTCGCAGATAGATCTTGGATGCGGGGCGAGAATTGTCCCTTCCATTCTTGGATGATATGGGTGTGCTGGCCAGGGCTGGAGGGAGAGGGGGTGGTTTCGTCGAAGATGAATTGAACGAGAGTGGGACGACTCGTTGGCGATTCTGCTGGAAGGCGAGTTGTCTTACTCGGCGCGCTTTCGGTTTTCGAAACCGATTCAGGTTGATTGGAGGGGAGAGTGGTTGAATCGGCTCGGGTTTCGCTTTGAGGATATTGGGACGGTAAATCAGAATTTGGGCGATTGGTTTTGAACCAGAAAAGGCCAAGACCTCCACATAAGGTTATCGCTATTAATGCCGTAAATGTGCGCTTCATTTTGGAATTATTGGCGGTGCTCTCCAAGCTCGATCGAGAGTTGGGTTGCACGAAATGCCGATGTATCGCAGATGAGTATGGCAGTAGAGTTGTTCAACGAGATTTTGCGAACAAATTCAGCACTGCTACTTTGGGCGTGCGCCTCGATTATTTGGATAACTCGGTAGCTAATTCCTATTCTATCGACGGTTGTTGTTCATTGATTAGAGGCTCAGGGGGGAATGCTTCGGAGGCCAGGCTTGAAGGGGTATCCGATTCGGTCCAATTCATTGCTTCGCCATATCCGCTAACACTCCGATATGACTTAAGTCGAGGAAATCGTTGCAGATACCACGCGAGGCCCTCGCGTGGTTAGGTCGCAGCGCGGCGTGGTTTTACTTCGCCACCTCCGCTCCGCTCCGTCAGACGATTTTAGTTAAGTTGAACCGTATGCGCTGAGCGGGAGCGTGCCGCGTTAGAAGATCATTGCATTGCGGCACGCCGGGACGTCATGGCCCTACCGATTAAACAGTCTCCTAGATCCGCTCGACCGTAATTTTAACGATCGAAATGTCTTCGAGAGGTTTGTCGTTTTCTTTTTCGACGTCTTGGATCGCGTCTGCGATTTCCATGCCTTCGATGACTTTACCGAAAACGGTGTGCTTGCCATTGAGCCATTGAGCGCCGTCTTTTTTGGTGACGATGAAGAATTGCGAACCATTGGTACCAGGACCGGAATTTGCCATGCAAAGCGTTCCGTAGTCGACCTTGGCAATGAGGCTAGGTTGTTCTACAACAGCGTCGGTCCCGAGCATGGTTTGCAGCTCTTCGATGGTCTTGCCTACGAGCGGTTGAATGGAGTTCGATGCTTGGATTTCCTCAAAGAGAGTAGCGACTTCAGGAATCGGGCTTTGGCCTTGGTTCTCTTGTAGGTGCGGCGCGAAGAGGCTTTGAAAAACGGCGTTAGCGATATCTTCGTCTGCGATTTCGCCGGTAACAGTAGTTAGTTCGGGCTTGAAGCGCGTTAGCTTTTCGGTCGAGCCGAGCAACGCTTGGAGTTCTTCGACAGTTTTCCCGACTAGAGGCTCTACACCCTGCGCTGTTTGCATGGACTGAAAGATTGCGGCGATCTCGGGTATCGGGCTTTCTCCTTGATTCTCCATTAGGTGAGGGCGGAGCAAGGCGGAAAAGACTTCATTGGCAATGTCAGCGTCGTCGATCAGGCCTTCGAGCGGCTCGAGCGAGCCTGCGTAGCATTCGTCTTGGAACTGATAGCCAGGGCCGCCGGTTCCGGTTCCGAGTGGGCATCCGCCTTGGATCATGAAGTCGTTGATCACGCGGTGGAAAATGAGGCCGTCGTAGAAGGGTTCGTTTTTCTCGACGCCTTCAGGAGTGGTCCACGTTTTGGATCCGTCAGCTAGTCCGACGAAATTCTCTACCGTAATCGGGGTTTCTTCTTCGAAGAGCTCGATCACGATCGTGCCTTTGGTCGTTTCCATGCGAGCGACGAGAGTGGTCGGCTTTTTGGAGCATCCGGCGAAAAAAGTCGCTACCGCGAGCAGGGCGATGGCGATGGTCTTGAGGAGAGAGAATTTCATAAGTGGCGTAGTAAGAGTGTTTCGACTGCGGTCGGCAATAGGAATTTGGAGTCAGTCTCGTCGTGTGCCTTGTCCCTGTTGTAGGTCGTCTCGCTGAGGCGACATTTCTTGTCTGCTGGCGGGTCAGCGACCCACCCTACAATTTGTTGAATTTACAAATATGAGGGGGCCGTTTTAATCGCACCCGGAATCAGAGCTTCCTTCTTTGCGACTTAGCGGCTTTGCCTGAGATTAATATCCTTCTCCTTCGGGAGCTCAGCGAGGCTACTTTCCAAACAACGCTTCAAGCTTTGCATCGAGCTGCTCGCCGCGGAGGTTGCGGGCGATGATTCGCCCCTCTGGATCGAGTAGGAAGCTCACTGGCAAGGCTCCGACATTGTAAGCGAGTGCGGCGGGGGACTTCCAGACCAGGGGATCTGAGATTTGCGGCCAATAAACGCCGTCACGTTTCGAGGCGATAGCCCAGGACGTGCGGCTTTCGTCTAGGTTGACGGCGAAGATCGCGAATCCATCTGAAGCGTATTTTTCGAGGAGCGATGGGTAGTGCCGGTTTTCGACGCGGCAGGGAACGCACCATGAAGCCCAAAAGTCGAGGAGCACGGTTTTCCCTCGGAAGTCTTCGAGCGATAGCTGCTTTCCGTCGATCGATTTTCCTGAGATAGGGGAGCCGATGGATCCAATAGAGGTGAGTTTGAAGAGACGCATGCGCTCGAGCATGCTGCGGGTGATTGCGAGATTGGGATGGGACTTCGCGAACGCATTGACCTCCGCTTCTAGCGCTTCGCTCCGGTGATCTCCGTCCCATCGCAGAGAGGTGGCGTAGAGAGCGATCGAGGTTTTGGCTTGGTCGATCGAGAAGTCGTTCAGCTCGCGTTTGTGAGCTGCGTAGCCTTCGACCTCACCTGCGGAAAGACGCGCCATCGTTGCGGCGTCGGCACCGGTATCGTTCGCTTTGTTCAACTCCGCTCTTGGCGGGTAGACGAGGCGGGTGAGCGAATCTTTACGGAAGGTTTCGTAGGCTTGTAGGACATCGGTGTCAGGCGAGCCCGCTATTTTGAACGAATTGGGGCTTCCGGGGGTTGCGGTTATTGAGGTCTTTTGACCGTCATCTATGGCCAGGGCGATGCTCTCGCCGGTTGGCAAAACGAGACTGAAAAGGCCGGGTTCGCCCGTAAATGTCGCATCAAAGGAGCGGTTTGCTTGTACGAGTATCTCACCTTCAAGGGTGCGGTTTCGTTGGTCGAGATCTTCTCTGAGGAGCTGAAGCTTGGATCCTGGCTCGAGATGATCGAGAGATCCGGAAATGGCGAAGTCGGCCAAAGCTGTAGCAGATAGAAGCCAGGTTCCGGCGACGAGGACGGTAAGTTTGGGGAAGAGGCTATTGTTTGAGTTCAAAACGTTGCGAATGATTGAATGAAGACCGCTGGAATTGGAATGCCATTCCAAGAACGGACCAATGGGAAGGATGATTTCTTGGAACGAGTAAATTCTCTTCGGCGAGCATTTGGTCGCCAAATTGAAAAAGTTGGCAGTAAATCGAGATCTTGGCTCGTAGAGTGTGGGATAAAGTAAAAGACTCTTTTCTCTTCTAGAATTTTAAAACCTCATATGTTGTATTCGCCACGAACGGTACTCCTCTTAGCCGCTATGTCGCTTTCGCCTGCCGTAATCGGCCAATCGATGTCATCCTCGGAAATTCTCCACGAACTGCATAAATTGAAAACCGTTGGATCGGTTCTGTTTGTGGCGGCTCATCCAGATGATGAAAATACGGCCTTGCTAGCTTACCTGGCTCAGGAGGAAAAACTCGATACTGCCTACCTAGCTCTCACGCGCGGTGGCGGGGGGCAAAACCTTATTGGATCTGAGCTAAAGGAAGGGTTGGGACTCATTCGGGCGAATGAGCTGCTTCAAGCTCGAAAGCTCGATGGAGCTAAGCAGCTGTTTACGCGAGCCCGGGACTTTGGCTACTCGAAGAATCCGGAGGATACTTTGGAGAATTGGCAGGAAGAGAAGGTTTTGGGCGATGTGGTCTACGCGGTTCGATCTTTTAGGCCGGATGTAATCATTACGCGTTTCAACCCGGCGGCCGGACCCACGCATGGGCATCACACGGTTTCGGCTCAATTGGCTTTGAAGGCGTTTACGCTAGCGGCGGATCCGACTCAGTTCCCGGAGCAGCTGGAGCATGTTGACCTTCATCAGGCAAAACGAATTTTTTGGAATGGCTACGGCCGCCGCGGCGGTGGCGATCTGAAGAGCGAGAAACGAGAAATCATCGAACTGGAAATCGGAAAGTATAATCCGTATTTGGGAACCTCTTACACGGAAATTGCCGCGCGGAGTCGGAGCATGCATAAAAGCCAAGGTTTCGGCCGGGCTGGTAGCCGCGGCGGTCAACTGGAGCGATTGGTTCTACTGGCAGGTTCTCCCACAGAGGGAGATTTTCTAAATGGCGTGGATACGACCTGGGATCGTTTTCCGGGCGGGGCGAAAATGGATGCGCTTTTGGAGAAAACGATTGGCGATTTCGATTCGGCTGCTCCTTGGAAATCGGTTTCAGCTTTGGCGAAATTGGACGGGTTGATGGATGCAATGCCCGAGTCCAAATTGACGCAGTCGAAGCGGGGCGCCTTGCATCGATTGATCACGGCATCGATGGGGATTCACGTCCAGGCTCGTGCTGAGAATTCGTATTTAACTCCTGGCGAGGATGTCACTTTGCAAGTCGAGCTTGTGAATCGCTCACCGGTTGGAGCAACGCTCAGCAGTCTCGAAGCACGTTTGTTCGACAGTGACCAGTGGCCGCGCAGTGTTGGTCTAGAGCGTATTGAGAGTTCGAATAAGCCTTTGGAAGCGGATCTCGTAGAGGTGGTAGAATTGGCCATTTCAATTCCTGTCGATGCCCCGTTGACTCAACCGTTTTGGCTGAAGACGCCACCGGATACGGGTATCTATCATTTCGAGAATGAGCGCCTTTTGGAATTAGAGAACGTGCCCGCACCAATAGAGGTGATTGCGGAACTCGAAATCGAAGGTCGGACAATTCCTTTGTCCGTGCCTGGAATCGAACGAGTGAGCGATCCGATCAAAGGCGAAGTTCATAAGATCGTCGCCATTCGACCGGAACTGGTCTTGGCGGCAGATTCAGCGGTGACGCTTTTCGAGGATACTCAACCAAAACGGATCGAGGTAACGGTAACGAGTAACCTTGGTGATCAAAGCGGATCGTTGGAAGCTAGAGCTCCGAAAGGCTGGACAGTTGAGATCGAGAATCCGGAATTCGTTTTGACGGATCGAAGCCCAAGCGCGACAATTGGAGTGACAGTGACGCCGCCGAAAAACGGGGCGGAGGGCTTGCTCTCCTTTCAGGCGGTAACAGTCAAGGGAGGTCGCTTCGACTTGAGTTCTCAACTAATCGACTACGAGCATATCGGACGCCAAGCGATCTTATCGAAAGTTCAAACGAAACTCGTGCGGCTTGATTTGAAGCGAGGAGGTAACCGGATCGCCTGTGTCGTTGGTGTTGGAGACACCGTGCCGGAGACGCTCGAACTGATTGGTTACGAAATCGATCGTATCCCGGTTGGAGAGATCGCTCGGGAGCGTTTGGTCGACTATGATACGGTCATTTTAGGGCCACGCGCATTTGATGCTCATGCGGGACTTGATAAGCGATTCGATGAATTGCTGGCTTACGTGGAAGCAGGTGGGACTTTGATCTCTCAGTACAATACGACTAGCTTTCGAACTAAATCGCGGTTTACCGCTCCTTATCCGATTAAATTGTCCAGAGATCGCGTATCGGAGGAAAAAGTAGAGATGCGCGTTTTGCAGCCTGACCACCCCGTTTTCAATACTCCGAATCGAATCGTCAATGATGACTTCGATAATTGGATACAGGAACGTGGTTTGTACTACGCATCTTCGTGGGATGATTCTTACGCATCGCTTTTGTCGGCGAACGACCGAGGCGAACCTGCCAGAGCTGGCGGGCTTCTCGTCGCTCAATACGGAAAAGGTTGGTATGCGTATACGGGGCTTTCGTTTTTTAGACAACTTCCGGAAGGCAATGCGGGAGCCATTCGATTATTTGTAAATCTTATCTCATTAGGTCATGGAAACTGAATCAGACAATGAAAGCTTGCGGGCTAGTGAAGGCGATAGCTCGAAAGGGTGGACTCGTTTATACCTGATCGTTGTTGGAGTGCTAGCGGCACAGATTGCGTTCTTCGCGTGGCTGACGAAGACATTCGAATAAGCGGATATGGGCGGATTTGATATTGCAACATTAAGCGCGACTCTTCTCGCGATCGTATTTTTCGGCGTCTGGAAGACGCGTAACGATCAAAAGCTGGATGAGTTTTTAAAGGGTAGCTCTAACAAATGGGGAGCTATCGGATTGTCCGTTATGGCGACCCAGGCGAGTGCGATTACGTTTCTGTCTACGCCAGGTTTGGCATACGATAGCGGCATGGCCTTCGTGCAGAATTACTTCGGCATGCCATTGGCGTTGATCCTGATCGCCGTCGTATTTGTTCCGATGTATTATAAGCTAGAGTTGTGTTCGGTGTACGAATTCCTGGAGCATCGGTTCGATTCGAAGACACGGACGTTGGGAAGTGTTATATTCCTGATACAGCGTGGGTTTTCTGCGGGCATCACTATTTACGCGCCTTCTATTATCCTGACGAGCGTTCTCGGGTGGAATATGAATGCGACGGTTGTGGGAGTGGGTCTTTCAGTTGTCCTATATACTGTTACGGGAGGTTCGCATGCCGTAAGTCTAACTCATAAGTACCAGATGAGTGTCATCCTCAGCGGTATGGCGATCGCGTTCGGGATTGTTGTCTACAAGATTTTAGGACACGCTAGCTTTAGCGAGAACCTCACGATTGCTGGATCTTTAGGGCGACTGAATGTGGTCGATTTTTCGTTCGATATCGATAAACGCTATACTTTGTGGTCGGGATTGTTAGGTGGGTTTTTCCTTTCCCTGTCATATTTTGGAACGGATCAGTCGCAGGCTCAACGTTACATGTCGGGACAGTCTGTCCGTGATAGTCGGCTAGGGCTTATGTTCAATGCCCTGCTGAAGGTGCCGATGCAGTTTATGATTCTCCTATTGGGAGTATTGGTTTTCGTTTTCTATCAGTGGGAAAAGCCGCCCGCGACATTCCTGCCCGACTCGATTGTGCAAGAAATCGTGGATACGGAAACCGATGCGTATCGCAATTATGAGGACGCGTTTGATACTGTATTCGATCGCCAACGAGTTGCATTGACAGATTACGTAGATGCGGTTCGGTCGGGTGATGAGGCAAACATTAGCGCGGTTAAGGCCCGCGTGGAAACGTCGGGCCAGGAAATCCGCGATGCTCGAACGAATTTGAAGGATCACATTGCCGAGATGGCGGGTGCAGCCAGCATGAAGGATTCCGATTACGTGTTTATTCACTTTATCCTTAATGAGTTGCCGATTGGATTAATCGGTTTGCTTGTCGCGGTGATTTTGTGCGCTGCGATGTCCTCAACCGCTTCGGAGCTTAGCGCTTTGGCGACGATATCGACGGTGGATTTCTATCAACGTTATATCAACAAACGATCGGATGATGCTCATACGAAATTGATCTCTCGAATCTTTACCGCTGTTTGGGGTGGACTGGCTATTCTCTTCGCTCTTTTCGCGAGTATGGTCGAAAGTTTGATTGAGGCGGTTAATATCGTGGGATCGCTTTTTTATGGCACGGTCCTGGGGCTTTTTCTCGCTGCGTTTTTCATAAAACGCGTCGGGGCCAATGCCGCATTCGTGGCGGCTTTGATCGCTCAAATAACCGTGTTGGTTGTCTATTTTACGGATTTCGTGGAAATTGGATATCTCTGGTATAATTTGATAGCCTGTTTTCTTGTTATTGTATTGGGTTTAATATTACAGCCTATCCTTGGAGGAAGAAAAGCTAATGACTGATCCGATCATATGCCTGGGGCAACAGCCTTGCGGGATCTTCCCGAATCGTTTTGTGTTTGCGAAGATCAAGACGGCTCGACGTCTGCAGTCTGAGATCGGTGGGAAGATTGTTTTTTTCCTTCATGATAGTGATCATGATTCCAGGGAAACGAATGTCGCCTTGACGAATCGTCATTCGGGCAAGGTCGAAAAGATCAATTTCGAGGTGAGCAATGCGATCCAAAAACGCTACTCGCCGCTTTATTGCAAAACGATCCGTCCTGGCTGGAAGGAAAAGACACGTCGTTGTTTACCAAATTTGGTCGGTAGGGAATTGGTGGATATATTCGATTCGGTAGAGTCGGATAACGTTGCCGAATTCTGTATCGAAATGTATCGAAAGATGGGTCTGTTTGATGGCGTGGAAGTGGTTAGGTCGAGCGATCCGAGTTTTCGTGAAAAGGCAATTGATGTGGATGACTATTTTGTGGATACGCCTTACGAGGGAGAGGTTGTCCGAGCTCGATACCGCAATGGCGGCTACTTCCTCTACAAGGGAGGAGACCGGTACATCGAGATCGAAGCAGAGAAGCCAAGTAAATCGCAAATAAGTCCAACCCGAGATACGCGATTGCGTTGGATGCAGTCTGTGATTCATTGTACGCATTACGTTGCGGGCGAGGGGGAGATTCAGTATTTGAATAAGGAAGATGCTCCGGAGATCGAGTACGTCCAACGCGACTTTATCGATCGATCAGGAGAGGCCTATGCGGAATGCGAACATGAATGGTAAACGAATTTTAGCCTTTGGAGCCCACCCTGACGATATTGAGTTCGGTTGCGGGGCGTTGCTTTTAGATGCGGCAGAACGAGAAGCGCATTTGGATCTGGCTGTTTTGTCTCGTGGCGAAGCGGGTACTCATGGCGATCGTTCCGTGCGCGAGGATGAAGCCCGAAATGCTGCCAAGATGTTGGGAGCAGATATTCATTTTCCATCGACTGCTGGCGATACACGGATACGGGCGGACTTGGATACGACTTTGCTGGTCGCCAAAATGATCCGTCGATTGCGGCCTGACCTGATTCTGGCGCCGTCTGGTCATTTGAATCAACATCCGGATCACCGTGAAACGAGTCGAATCGTTCGCGACGCGCACCGTTTGGCGCGATACGGGAAAACGCCAGGACTCGAAGATGTGGATCCTCACTCTGTCGAAGCTTTGTTGTTTTACGATATCTCGAGCGAGGCGGTGGGGACGGATGGTTTGACGCCTATCTTGGTGGATGTGTCGCCGCAGGTTGAGAAGTGGAAAGCGTTGATGCAGTGCCATTCTAGCCAAACGAGTAATTTGGATTATATCGATCTTCAACTTTCACGGGCTCGGACATTGGGAATTCAAATGGGGGTTTCTTCTGCGTTGAGACTCTATTCGGAAGGACCTTTGCTTATCGCTTCGTCAGCGGAGCTAGGATCCGTTAAAAGTCCTCGTTTATAGGGATTGGGAAATGAAGGAGTTTTTAAGAGTCGCTTTGCTTTGTCATCCGACCGTTGGTGGTAGTGGTATATTGGCTACGGAACTGGGTCATCGCCTGGCGGATCTTGGTCATGAGGTTTTTATTATTTCCGAGCGTCCGCCTTTTAGGATGCAGGATGATTATCCGAGAGTTCATTTTTGCGAGTCGACTCCGGTTGAGTTCCCGCTTTTCAAAAGCCCTGATCATACATTGCCTCTGGCGACGCGAATAGCGGAGGTGTGCTCTCGTCACAAAATCGACGTGATTCACGCGCACTACGCGATTCCGCATGCAGCTGCGGCTTGGATTGCGAGAGAATTGATAGGGGTTGCGGCTCCGCCTGTTGTTACGACGCTGCACGGGACGGATATCGTCTACCTAGGAGCGATGCCGGAGTACCGTTCATTGTTGCAGCACGTTTTGGACGCATCGAATAAGGTGACCTGCGTTTCCGAGAACCTGAAGCAACGCACGTTGTCGCTTTTTCAGCTAAAAAAAGAGATCGATGTGATTCCTAATTTTTTCGAGCCCAAAACGGTTAAACGTTCTCGAGATGATGTGCGTGCGTCATTGAATATTGGCGACGAACCTTTGGCGATTCACGCATCGAATCTTCGATTGATAAAACGAGTAGATTTACTTTTGGATGGGTTTGAGGCTACGGCTGCTGATCATGACGGGAAATTACTGATTTTGGCGGGGGCTGATTCGTCGCGGATTACCCTGGATATCGAGCGTCGAAACCTAGCTGATCGCGTGATCGTAGTTGAAGACGTGTATGAGGTCGACGACTACTATGCGGCTTCAGATTTTACGGTATATTCGTCCGAATACGAAAGTTTTTGCTTAGGCATTTTGGAAGGAATGCGACATGGCTTGCCAAGTGTGTCATTCGATGTCGGAGGTATCCCCGAAGTGGTTGAAAATGGAAAAACGGGTTATATGGTTCCTTTCGAAGATACGGAAGGTCTGGGTCAGGCTATCGCTCGCTTGGCTCGGGATGCGCCATTGCGCAAACGAATGGGCGATGCCGCTCGCCGCAGGGCGATTGAGGCATTCTCGGCGGATACGGTTGTACAGTCTTATCTAGCGGCCTACCGAGACGTGTTGAGCTAGGCGGGTTTTCCAATATAATATTTGCTTCGTTGCTTGGCGCGCGTTTAGATGCCCGCCTATGAGACTCTACCTATCCCTAATTGCCCTCACTGCGTCGCTGGCGGCGTTTGCCCAAGATTATCCTTCCGCAGAATGGCAGATTGCCACGGCTGTATTGGCCGCTCCGGAGCATGAACGGGCGAATGCGACTGTCCTGGGTTACAAAGCCGACGGGACTTTCGCAGTCTTGCGGAAAGGGAGCAATGACTTGATCTGCTTGGCGGACGATCCGGCTAAAAAAGGGTTTAGCGTCGCGTGTTACCACGAGAGTTTAGAGTCCTTTATGGTTCGCGGACGTGAGTTGAAAAAGGAAGGCAAGAAGACAAAGGAGATTTTCCAAATCCGCGAGGACGAGGTGAAGTCGGGTAAACTCTCGATGCCCGAGCGCGCTTTGCTAAACGTGATGACGGGCGAGGTGAATGAAGAAACCAAGGAGATCGAGAAAACGCATTTGCGTTGGGTGTTCTACATCCCATTTGCGACTTCAGAAAGTACGGGCTTGCCACTCGCTGCAGTTGCTCCTGGAGCTCCTTGGATTATGAATGCGGGAACGCATGGTGCCCATATTATGATTACGCCACCGAAAAACAAGGCACCGAAGAAAAAGGAATAGGGTACGTTTTAAATTGGTAGGGCGGCATCGCCGAGGCCGTAGTGGAGCCTAAACGGAAAATCGGGGTTCTGCTGCGGCCTCGGCGATGCCGCCCTACCTTTCTCCACCGAAGAGTAAAGTGAATCTACAGTGCGCTTGCTATTTTAGCTTGTAGAACTTCGGCTTCGATCGCTCCGGAGTGGCGCCATTGCTCTTTGCCGTCTACGAAGAGAATGAATACGGGGACGCCTTTGATTTCGAAGGTCGATCCGAGTTCTGGGCTGCTGTCGAGGTCGACCCGGATGATAGAGGCTTGGTTTGCGAATTTCTTTTCGAGGCTGTCGATGACTGGGGCCATTTGCTTGCAGGGCATGCACCATTCTGTGTGAAAGTCGGCGAGCGCTACGGATTTAGCGGCGAGCTTCTTTTCGAAATCGATTAGGGAGAGGGGTGCCGCCTTTTTTACGGATACGTTCTTCGGCTTTTCGAGTGGCAGCTTCGCGTCGTTCCAAGCGCCGATTCCGCCGGTGAGATTAAAAATGGAGCGGAAGCCATTGGCGTCCATAGTTTGGGCGGCTTTGGAGCTACGTCCTCCTGATCGGCAATAGACGTAGATCGGTTTGTCTTTTTGCATGAGGTTGAGCTTCCGTTCGAAATCCTTGTCGTAAATATTTAGAACGCTGGCTCCAGCGATATGTCCTTGAGCGACCTCATCCGGAGTTCGCACGTCGAGGATTATGCCGTCGTTTTGTTTTACGAGTTCGAGAAATTCCGCTGGAGGGACGTTCTCGATTCCTGCATGAGCGGATATGGAGAGTAATAGAGCGCTGATGGCGATCAGGGTTATTTGGATAATCGAATTTGATTTCATCGCGGGATAGAAGTTTTATGACGAGTGTTGGAATCGAATAGTAAAGCAGCTTGGATGTCAAAGTTCCGATGGACTGCTGATTAGCTTAGAAGCTCCTAGTTTATGCGTGAAAAAGCGTTCTAATGGAATCGATTTACCTTGAGTCCGCTGGGAGCGTTCGGATCTTTGGGTGCTTATGATGGATCGCGAAGTAACGATTGATTGGAGTGAAAATGCTTGGAATGGCGAACCGGTGATTTTGTCGGGAGACATAGGCGGCACTAATGCGAATCTCGCTTTCGTCATGAAGACCGCCGATGGGTTTAGCATATTGTTGGAAGTGAGTGCGGCTAGCTTGGATATTGACGCGATTGGACCGTTGATTGTTCGAGGACTAGAGGAACTTGCGACTCGCTATCCTGATTTGCGCCCGGAATTGGGGTGTATTAGTGGGGCGGGTCCCGTAGATGGGAATTGTTGTTCGATGTCTAATTTGCCTTGGGACGTCGATGGGGATGCTTTGACTCAGGAGTTTGGTTTCCCAATTCGCGCGATTAATGATTTCGAAGCGATTAGTTTTGGGGTGCCGCTTTTGGATTTAGACGATCCGGAACAAGTGACGGTTTTACCTCATGCGAATGGAAACCGTCCAGAACCAGAAGGCGATACGCGCTTGATCGTAGGTGCTGGAACAGGATTAGGCGTCAGTATTTTGCTTGGCGATGGCGACGCGGCCCGCGCGGTTCCGTCGGAAGGCGGTCATGCGAGCTTCGCGTCGTTTGACCGAGAGACTCAAGAGATTTTGGATCAATTGCGGAAAGAAGTGGGTTGGGTTGTTGAAAATGAGGATCTGCTTTCGGGTAAAGGTATTGCTGCTCTCATGAGGTATTACCTGGAATCGCGTAGTTCGCAAATTGACGAAACGCTCGACGAAATCCTTAATGCTAGCGCTTCGGATCAACCTCGATTGATATCTCGTTACGCTGCGAATCATCCCGTATGCAGAGGCGTGATACGGTTATTCGTTAAGATTTATGGCCGCGTATCGGCAGACTTCGCGAGTATTGTTTTGCCGAAAAGAGGTTTGTTTTTAGCAGGCGGCATTGTTGGGAAAAATGAAGAATTCTTTTTGGATGGTAATCAGTTTGTTCACTTCTTCGAACAAAATCAATGCGTGCAGGTGAAGAAAATCCTGAAAGAGATCCCCGTGTACATAATTCGCAACTACAGTATCTCTTTGATCGGCGCGGCGAATGCAGGCTGGGTTGGGCGATAGATTGTTAGTCTATCAAACAAGCGTCGATTTGTTCCTTTAGGGCGTCGCCATCTAGGTTGAGGCCTATGAACACCAGCTCCTGGCGTCGGTCGCCGTGGGGTGATTCCCATTTGCGTTCGACTTCGGCTGGGAGTTGCGATCGGTCGATTTTTCCTTTCTCGAGAGCCGCGGCCCACCAGTTGCCGAGGAAATCGCAGCGAGTCGTTGATCCGGCGATGGATAGAAAGCCTACCGCTTCGTTTTGGTTTTCGATCCAGCAATAGCCTTTCGCTCGCAGTAAGCCTGGTATCGATTGATTGATTACGGCAGCGAATTTGTCCGCCTCGAATGGACGTCGAGCTCGGTAGACGAAAGTGTTTATGGAGCGTTTGAGTTGTTCGGTTGAACTAATTGGTTTGCCGAGACTGGGTTGGACGAGCGAGGAATTGGAAATTTCGACTTTCCGGAATCGATTGGTTTGATCGTTTTCGGCATGGCTGTTTTCGACATGCCTAAGCCAATTAGCCCCCGATAGGGTTCGCTTGAGATCAAACAAATAGAGCCCAAGTAAGTCGCTCTTGGGCACTTGGCCCTCGGTCGCCTCGTGGTAGTGGGCTCGTTCGTTGAGGCTTTGAAGAATGGCTTTTAGCTCTATTTTATCTGCGGCATCTAGCAGGTCGATTTTGTTAGCGACAAGAATGTCAGCACACTCGATTTGCTCTATAATGAGTTCGAATATCGAGCGATCGTCTTCCTGGCGGAGGAGGTCGCGAGAAGGGCCTTTTTTATCGCTAGCATGCCACTCTTCGAGAAAGAACGCAGCATCGACAACTGTTACGAGCGAATCGAGGCGAGCGCTATCTTCGAGCGGTCGTCCTGCGATGTCATCGGAAAGGAAGGTCTGTGCGATTGAGACCGGTTCGGCTACGCCGGTGGACTCTACGATAAGCCGGTCGATTTTTAGGTTTTCGGTGAGCTCGGAAACTGCGGCGACGAGGTCGCTCTGGATAGAGCAGCAAATGCAACCACCGCTGAGTTCGATGACCTGGTCGACTTCACCGTCGAGTTGCTTTATCTCCGAGTTTATGAGGGAAGCGTCGATATTCACTTCTCCGATATCGTTAACGATGATTGCGATACGCTCGCCATCCGCGTTCCGGATCAGGTGATTGAGCAAGGTGGTTTTGCCTGCTCCGAGAAATCCGGATAGGGCGGTTACTGGAAGTATGCCGTTTCTGTCAGCTTGTGCCATATTTTCGGGCGATTCAAAGCGTCGCGTTTGCCTGGCGCAACCGTTCATTCGAATTTTGAGTTCGAAGGCGTAGACGAGAGGCTTGCGTTCGCTTCGGCGAGGATCATCATCTGGAATCTGGTGTCTTTTGGGGTGCTCTCCGAGGTTTTGCGCAACTTGCGGTCGGCATTTTTCGTTCTCCAATTTCAAGTATAATTTTTATGATCGTTTTTCGTACCTCTCGTATAGTGCTCGTTTTCGCGAGTCTGAGTCTTTGGGCCACAGGCTTTTCTCAGGATTTTTCGGACTTGGATGCTCCATTGCCAGTCGATGCCAATATGATTGTTGGGCAGCTGGATAATGGGCTGAAGTATTACGTTCGCGAAAACAAAAAGCCGGAAGGACGTGTGTATCTTCGCCTGGCCGTGAATGCAGGCTCCCTGCAGGAGAATGATCGCCAACGCGGATTGGCTCACTTTTTGGAGCATTTGGCGTTTAATGGAACGCGTCGTTTTCCCAAGAACGCTATCATCGATTTTATGGAACGCGCTGGGATGCGATTCGGTTCTCACGTAAATGCCTACACGTCGCACAATGAGACGGTTTATATGTTGGAGCTGCCGACCGATAGGCCCGAATTGCTGTCTACTGGTTTCGAGATTTTGGAGGACTGGGCGACATCCATGACGCTCGATCCTGTAGAAATCGAAAAAGAACGGGGCGTGATTTTGGAAGAGTGGCGCTCGCGTCAAGGAGCTGGCGAGCGTTTGAGCGAGAAGCAATTTCCGTATATTTTCTACAAGTCCCGATACGCTCAGCGTAAGC
>JBNMOQ010000031.1:0-30905 GCA_051275055.1 Candidatus Pelagisphaera sp. | reverse complement strand
AGATTATGCATTACATTATTGTATCGTATGTCAAGCTGTTGAGTTCACAATACAAGACGAAATGCACTTGACGAAGTCAGTGAAATAGGCCTTTGGTGTAGGTAGGAAATCTTCGATTGGAGGGAGATAGACGCAGACGCTCTCGCATCTTGATCATGGGGCATTTTCTGAGACCAAGGCACTAGATCATTAGATGTTGATTGAGTCCAAAGAATTATTTCTGGGTTCAATTTATTTTTTAACACTTTATGACCATTGACGGATAGAAGTGAATCTTCGGATTCGTTTTACAACATATAAACTGCACATGTATTTCCTGTGTAAAAAATAGCACTCAGCCAATATAATGCAAAAACATCATCTTGATTGGGCACTGATCTGCTCGTTCGCGCTCATTCTAGTTGCTTGTGGAGGCAGCGCTAAGAATGGAAATAAGGATACCGTTGCAGCTAAAGGTTCGCGGCCCAACATTCTGCTCATAGTGGCGGATGATTTAGGATACACCGATTTGGGAGTATATGGCGGGGAGATCGACACGCCCCATTTGGATCAGTTGGCCAAAGCTGGCCTGATACTGACTGACTTTCACAATCAAGCCGTTTGCGGTCCCACAAGAGCGTCGATATTGGCTGGAACAGACAATCGAAACGCCGGCGGAGCTATGCATCAAACCCCGAATCAGATAGGAGTACCTGGATACGAGTCTCACTTGAGCCGCGATGTGGTGGCGTTTCCTGATCTGCTGCGTCAAAGCGATTATAATACGTACTTTCTGGGCAAGTGGCATTTGGGCAACGAGCCCGATCTCTTGCCGCCTGCCCGAGGCTTTGATCGCTCGTATGCCCTCATGGAAGGCTTTGCCAGTCACTTTCACGATAAGGGTCGCTTTCGGCCTGACCAATTGGGCACCTATTACGAGGACGGAACGTTTGTTGAGAACCTGCCAGAGGACTTTTTCTCTACCGATTTTTATACCGACCAACTGATTGATTATATCGACGCTGACGTGGGAAGTGGAAAGCCTTGGTTTGCCTATTTAGGGTACACCGCGCCCCATTGGCCTCTGCAAGCGCCCGATGAATACATTGACAAATACAAAGGGGTTTATGACGAAGGATACGAGGTTCTTAGAGCGGAAAGAATTGCCCGCGGTAAAGCGCTCGGCGCGATTCCTCAAGAAGCCGTGATGTACCCACGCCTTCAAGCCGTCCCGGCGTGGAATGATCTCTCCCCTAAAGAAAAAACGGTAGCTTCAAGAGAAATGGAAATCTATGCGGCGATGGTAGATGGCATCGACCAAAATTTGGGGCGACTCTTGAACCACCTGAAAGCAATCGATGAATACGATAATACGCTGATCATCTTCATATCAGACAACGGTGCCGAAGGGGTAGACCGAGGAGGACCAGCGAGCGGCTGGGATAATCGGCTGGAAAATTTGGGTCGCATAAACTCCTATGTTTATTATGGCGATAAGTGGGCTCAAGCGGGCGTAGGCGTTGGACGTTACCACAAATCGTTAAGCTCTGAAGGCGGATCGCTCGGTCCCGCGTTTTTCTATCACAAGGACATGAGTAAGAAGGGACAGATGAACGATGAGTTTATGTCCGTAATCGATTTCTACCCGACCTTTGTGGAACTCGCTGGAGCCGACCATCTTAAAACGGGGAGCAACGGTACGCCTATGCATGAGGTACAAGGGCAATCCCTGTTGCCTGTATTGTTTGGCGACGAAAATTCGGTCCGAGCCGAAGACTTTACCTACGGCTGGGAGGTCTTCGGTCATCGAGCCCTTCGCAAAGGGGATTACAAATTGCTTTGGTTAACTTCAAAGCCGTCAGAGAGAGGGCAGGTAGTGCCGGAACTGGCTGACCAATGGGGTCTTTATGACCTTTCCGTTGACCCTGGCGAAACGAATGATCTCTCCGAATCTAAACCCGAAATTAGAGCGGACCTTCTGAAAGAATGGGATGCGTATGTGGAGAAAAATGGGATTGTATTGCCGGTTGCAGGTCCCCCTCGAGGGGGACCTCCGGGGGCTAGGAGAAACCGACCCTAGCAGGACTTTCCTAAGTAAGGATAGTCTGCGAAGACCCAGTGGGCCAATTATTTCTGTTATGTCGGCAGGGTGAGGGCGTCTCGTTCCAAAGCGTTAGTCTTAAAGGATTTCGCACACCGTATCAAAGCCCAGGCGCGGGCCGCGCGGGTGTAATCCTTCGGTATCCCCATATCCCATACAGCAGAGAAAGTTCGATTTATAACGTCCATCCGCAAAGAACGCTTCGTCGATGACTTCGTTGTGGAATCCGGAAATGCCATTGACGTCCAGACCAATGGCGCGGGCAGCGAGCATCAAGTAAGCGCCCTGAAGCGAGCTGTTGCGGAAGGCAGTCGATTCGGCTTTGGCTGGATTTTCCCGGTACAAGCCACTGACGTCCTTTACCGGAAAGAGGTCGGGCAAGTATTCATAAAATTGAGTATCATATGCAATGATCGCAATCATGGGAGACGCCTTGATCTTAGGAATATTTCCTTCGTGCAAAGCAGAGATCGTCCGATTCTTGGCCTCTTCGCTTTTCAGGAATAAATAACGTGCCGGGTTGGAGTTTTGCGAAGTGGGTCCCCACTTCATCACTTCAAACAATTCCTGTAGAACAGAGTCCTCAACCACCCGGTCTTGCCATTTTTTAAAAGAGCGGGCCTCTCGGAATATCAGATCTAGACCATTTTTATCCAGGTTTTGGATGCGATTTCTGAGCTTTTCTATAGCTTCACCGGGTGTCGTGCGTTCGGACATGGTTCTAATTAGTCAATTTGTTCGCCGACATTCGGATTAATCGAAAGGCCGGCAAGTTCGATCTCCACTTCGATTGCGTCACGATTTATCACTTAAACCGAAGTCTTGCAGCTAGGCGAGCCCTCCCTGGGTGACATTAGCTAATATCGTTCTGAATTCGTCGTCTGTCAGGATTCTCTTTTTAGCGATCCCCTCACTCTTAACCGCTGCTAGCAACTCTGGCATCTGCTCATCACTGACACCGCTAATGCCGAGTTCGTTGAGTTTGTATATGATTGATGCCTTCCCGCTTTTCTTGCCTAATACGATGTCGCCAGTACGCCCGGTCAGCGCCGGATGTGTGCCGAACATTGCAAGCGGCTTCTCGATGACCAAGTTTACACCGATGCCGGATTCGCGTGTAAAGTTTCTTTCTCCAAGAATGGGCTTATTTAGGGCGTACGGAATGCCTGTAATGTCTGCTAGCAATGCTCCCAGTTCAGGCAGTTTTGCGAGTTCGTATTTTGATTCGAAGCCGTAAAGCAACTCGAGGCAAAGAATCAACTCTTCGAGCGCTGCATTGCCGGTTCGTTCGCCGAGCCCTCCAACGCAACTATGGACACACGATGCGCCGACCGTGACTGCCGCCAGTTCGGTAGCAACGCCCGTTCCAAAATCGTTGTGCGTGTGAATTTCGACTGGAAGGCTAGTCAGATCAGCGACCTTTCGCACCAAATACTTGATCGCTTCGGGAGTCGCGCAGCCCATCGTGTCAACGACACCGATCGAATCCGGCTCTGACTCTTTCATAATGCCGGTGAGCAAATTGGTTAGGTCGTCTTCGCGTGCCCGTGTTGTGTCATAAGGAAAGAAGACCGCGTGGAGTCCTTTGCTCTTGGCGTAGTTGATTACATCTGCACTCTTTTTAAGCACGTCTTCCCATGTCCAATTGAATTGGTACTTGAGTTTAGGATACCCAATCGGCACTTCGATTATCACACCGTCGGCTCCGCATTCGACCGCTTTGTCAATGTCCGCTTTCATGGCGCGAGCGAACGTGTAAATTTTGGCGTTAAGACCGAGTGCCGAGATTTGCTTAATCGCTTCAAAGTCTTGTGGCGAAACCGCCGGCATTCCTGCCTCGATCCGATCGATACCGACCTCGTCCAACTTTTTCGCAATCGCAACTTTTTCTTCGACAGAAAAGACAAGGCCAGGGGTTTGCTCGCCATCTCGTAGCGTCGCATCATGGATTTCTACCTTTTCTGGCAAATTTAGCTCGCCGGTAACTTGAGGATGAAAATTGTAAGGGCTGACCCAATACTGATCTTCTTTATAATGTTTGCCGTTTTCAATCATGTGTTTATTTTTATATTTCGAGAAAATAGTTTGTCGATAGTTCTTTCTGCCTACAAAGGCTTTACTTTAACAATCCCGACACGGGAGACGACACGGTGATTTTACCGCTTCCGGAATACTTCTCATGATGTCGCTCTATGCGATCGAGACGGTAGTGGTAGTTGATCATTAAACCACACGATTCACGCAGCCCTTTTCCGGAAGTGTCGGCCATCCAGTTGAGTTGTTGTATACTCGCTCCGTTGCTAAGATGAAAATGCGCGACTGGGTCAAGGGCATGCGCGCTGTCTCGGCCTTTAGCCTTTAGTAAATAGATGGCCCCGAACCGCTTCAGTACAGGTTGCAAGGCTTCTGCCAACTGTTCGTTCTTGGCCCACTTGATTGAGCTCAGTTGCTCACTCAAAAATTCCATCGTAGGAATCTTCCCGATTACGGCTTTGAGTTTTTTCTTTTCCGATCCAATAAAGTCCAATTCATTTTCCTTCAAGGATTGCTTTAACCAACCCATGAATCCGGGAATGGGTGACAACGTTGAAAATTGCTTTAAATTGGGCTGCTCGCGACGCAAACAATCTACGACTTGTTTGATAAGGAAGTTGCCAAACTTGATTCCTGCTAAGCCGGGTTGCGTGTTGGAAATGGAATAGAATATCGCTGTATCCGCTTCTTCAGGATCGAGCACGGGAGCCTTCACATCCAGCAGAACTTGAATCTGGCTGGCCAGTCCGTTGACCAGGGCCACTTCAACAAAGATAAGCGGCTCATTCGGCATGCTGGGGTGAAAAAAAGCATAACACCGCCTGTCTGCATCGAGACGGTTTTTCAAATCATGCCAACTGCGCACGCGGTGCACCGCTTCGTAAGCGCCTAGCTTTTCCAAGAGGGAGGCAGGCGCGTCCCAGTTAATACTGCGCAGATCCAAGAAACCGATATCAAACCAGGCAATCAGTAAATCCTTCAGATCGCGTTCCAAAAAACGAAGCTCTGGATGGGCTTTTTTGAGCTCGAGCAGTTCATTTCGCAACTCTACTAAAAATCGCGGACCAGATTGCAAGGTACTGAATTTGCGCAGCAGAGCGACACGCGACGGTTCCAATGCGCGACGCAATGCGCATTGATTGGCTTCTAGTTCCTCTTCCCCTGAAGCATGTTTAAGCAAATTAAACGCCTCATCGACCTTCGCGTTTTCGACGCCAAAATTTCGAGCTAGAATTTGCAAGAATACCAACCGCTCTTTTGCAGAAAAATCGAGATACGATTGCGCTAATTGAGCGGCCCGCGCTCGCGCCGAAACTTCTCCTCCCTGCTCAGCCAGGCAGGCTTTAATCTGCGTTTGCAAGGCATTGGGTCGGCTATCCTTATTGGAGCCATTTCGCCCGGACAATCGTGCGATCTCACGCCACATGCGCCCTAAGCTATGAAGCGAATTATTAAAAATCCCCTCTTGAGTGGGTCGACTAGCTTTCTTGGCCATAAGTCCTAACCAGCTATGTAACTACCGAAAGAAAACGCGGCAGACCTGTCCTGTCAAATTTCGAGCTGATTGCATCGCAGTTTACTATGTAGCTGCTAGACAGCAGAGGTTGCGCATGTACGCATTTCAAGTTACGGATCGTTTGCCGTTCGAATAAGTGACATTAATTGTGATGGATCCCTCGTTCATCATCCAAGGCCTAACCCGGAATGTGCGAGCCCCGCTACGGTGCATTGGATCGTTCTCCGCAATGTTCTTGGCCTCTTCCAGGGAATCTGCGCGAAGGATGACCATACCTTCGCCTTCCCATTCCTGCTCTTCGTCATCGGCGAAGGGTCCAGCGGCAAACATCGCTCCGTTAGCCTCCAACTCCAATTGGTATTTGAGGTGTTCCTGCAAATTCTCTATCACGGCTTCCATTCCACTGGCAGGCTTTGTGAGGACTACATAGAGTTTCTTAGCTAACAGGCCTTTTTCTTTGACGTGCTCGTGATGCGCTTCCCAAGAGGATTGTGCCATGGTTTTAATTTTTTGAGGCTAGAGAGTTTCGAGTTCGAAATCGAATTCGACCCGGTAAAAAGGGGAGGAGACGCCATACTTTTCGGCTTCTTCTTCAGAGGTTACTAGATTGTAAGGAACCGCCAGCGATTGTCGGACACCAAAAACGGAATCCTCATCGATGTATTCGTCCCCTTCATGGAATACTTCGGTTATCAAGTTGCGGTGTCCGTCGGCGCTAACCTTGTAATGCAAATGAGACGGGCGCCAAGCGTGTCGTCCCTGTAGATCGAGCATTCTGCCCACCGGTCCGTCGGTCGGAACTTTATAGCTGACCGGCTTGATGGTGGTGAATTGGTAATAGCCGTCTTTGTTGGTTCGCATTCGGAAACGCAGGTTGTTTTCCGGTTGATCGGGGTCCTGGTTTTCATACAAGCCGTTGGCAGCGGTCTGCCAAAGATCGATTATCGCGCCTTCGATTGGATCGCCACCGAGGGTGCGGACGGTGCCTGAAACCACAGTCGGTTCCCCCTCGCTGTCTCCGATCAAATTGGCGCCGATTTCAACCATCTTCGAACCCTCTATATAAAAGGGCCCCAAAACGCTTGCTTCTGTGCCCCCATCGGGATTGCTGTTGATAATATCTACCAGGGATGAAATTCCCAAGGTGTCAGAAGTGAGAACGAACTCATTGCGGGTTGGCCCTGTGATCTGTCCTGTGTCGTACAAATATTCAATGGCCGCTTCCCATTCCGCCTGGGTCAATCGGACATCTTTGACGAAGGCATGAAGGTGTCGAATGAGACTCGACATCACCTCTTTTGCGCGAGGGTCTTTAGTTCCCTTAATAGCTTCAATGACTGCTTCGGTAATATTGCCTTCTGTAAGATTCTTCATGGTTTGTTGTAATATTTCCTATTCAAAGCCCTCAAATAAAGACCAGTGAAAGGGAAGGGAAAAGGATGATCAAAATGAGTACCGCCAACATGATTAGCGCAAAGGGAAACGCCCCTTTGAAAATGTCAGACAGCGAAATATCTGGATCATTCAATGAACTATGGATCACGAAACAGGATACGCCCAAGGGTGGGGTGAGCAGTCCGATTTCGGCTCCAATCACGGTTACAATTCCGAACCAAACTAAGTGGATGCCCATGGGTTCTAAAATTGGCAGAAAGAGAGGTACGACGATGAGAATGATAGACACTGTATCCAAAATCGTCCCCATAAGTATCAGGATGACGACATAGATGACCATGATTGCAGCAAACCCCAATGCTTGAGTTTGAATCCACTCGCTAAAGATCGTAGGTAAACCCGCTATTCCCAGCATCCGACTGTACATAGAGGCGGCAATCAAGAGGAGAAGGATAGAAGCGGTAATGTGACCGGTTTCAATGAGCACTTTCCAAAGCCCTTTGAGATTCAACCGTTTTTTGAATATGGCCACGATCAGAGCACCCATTGCTCCAGCCGCTCCCGCTTCGGTCGCGGTAAACCACCCCGTGTAAATTCCGCCCAACACGATACCAACCAATAGTAGTATGGGCAGCACCATCCGCAGGATTTGGAGCCCGTTCAAAGAAGGCTTATCCACCACCTCGATTGGCTCAGCGGTTTCATCCATGACCAATTTCGGAAAAAACGTGGCCATCGTGAGAATTGCCACCCCGAATGCGACAGAGAGCAGAATGCCCGGGATTACGCCCGCAATGAACATATGCCCGACCGATTGCTCTGTTATGATGGCATAAAGAATGAGCATTACACTCGGGGGGATGAGCATGCCAAGTACTGAGCTGCCGGCCACAACCCCCACCGTAAATCGAGGGTTGTATCCGAAGCGTTTCATTTCAGGAATGGACACTTTGGTGAACACCGAGGCCGAGGCGATCGAAGACCCGGTGATGGATGCGAAGATGGCATTGGCCACCACGGTAGCGATTCCCAAGCCGCCTTTGAGTCGGCGGAAAATAAAGTTGGAGACATCATAAATGTCTCTCCCTACACCCGCTTCGCTAATAAGGAGTCCCATCAAGGCAAAGAGTGGCACCACTGCAAAGGTGGGTTCCGCAATCGTGTCAGCCGCGGCTAAAGAAAGCAGATAAATGGGCACTTCGATATCACCTCGAAGCAGCCAAACTCCAAGAAAGGAAACCAAGCCCAAGGCCACTGGAATATACAAGCCCGAGTATATCAGGACTAGGATTAGCCCCACTGAGATCAAACCAACTTCGATTTCCGTCATTTCACTAATCTATTGTTGATGCATCCGTTGGTTCGATTTTCGTTCGGGTCAAATTTCGTCTAACAAAGACAAGAAACTGCAAGAGCGTGACAGCGCACCCGATTACAATGATCAATTTGATCGGCCAAACAGGAGCTGTGAAAAGTCCTTCGACCCCAATATAAAAATCCGATTGATACGATTCGATAAATAACGGAATACTTCCATAGAGTATCAATCCCATGAATACTGCTCCCAATAAATCGAATAATGCCCCGTGAAAGCGGCCGAAATTGGGCCATCGCCTCCCGATGAAATTGAATAGCCCATCCGAGCGAGGTAAACGCCCTTTGCGAGTGGCATCACCCAACTGTAAGAAAACAATGCCTACGATGGACAACTCTACGATTTCGTTGACTCCATCGATGGGCGAATGGAAGAGCTTTCGGCCAAAGGCGTCTGCGTTGATCAGAATCGTGAGAACGAAAATCCAAATCGACCCGATACTATTCAGATTGGATAAAACAATTTCCAGTATCCGGTCAAACTTACCGTTGGGTCGCGTCGGGCTTACGTTTTCCATAAATATCTACTCCCGATCCCAGTGCCGGGAAATATTCTGGCCATTGGCTCGCATTGTATCCATATAAAACTTCAAGATTTCATGACCAGGGAGACCTTTTTCTTCTAATCCTTCGGCCCATTCTTTGGCGATGTTTGGCATGTTCTTAGCCCATTGGTCACGTTCACTGGCCGACAGCGTGGCGATGGTGCCCCCATTTTCTTGGAACAATCTGAGGCTTTCAGCTCCTTTGGAAACAGCCAGTGCTGCCACATGGTCGCGATAATCTATGGCAGTTTCAGCAAGGACTTCTTGGACTTCGGCGGGCAGTTTATCCCACGCCCGCTTATTGACGGTTATGGCTTTGGAATTCACCGTCCCCATGTCTGCTTGAAGCATGTAGGGAGCGACTTCGTGCATCTTAAAGGAAACGGCGGCTTCGGGCCAAATCATGGCGGCATCCACGACCCCTGTATTGATATTTTGGAAATACGTCACCAGGCTTCCCGCTACGCCAGCGGATCCCAAGCCTTGTAGATACCTCAGGTTCGTGCCTGCCCCATTGATCTTCAATCCGTTTAAATCAGAAAGCGCTTCGATCGGTTCTTTTGAGAACAACTGGTAGCTGTCAAGCACCACCATATTGGTCAAATACACTTGGTTGTACTTTTCCCAAGCTTCCTTCATTTCAGGAAACTTCTCTGCAATTTCATCGACGGTTCTGGCCACCAGCTCGGGGTCAGTCGTCACGAAGGGCGTGACGTATGCAATGGCTTGAATCGGGACTTTGTCTTGATGAAAGACGGTGGTCACTATGCCAATATCCCCCAAACCCTTTTGCAGTCCGGGAAGCACATTGCGCGTTTTGGTAATTTGCCCGCCCCAAGCCTGATTCCACTTGATTTGGATGTCCCCTTTGGCAGCCAAGCGCTTTTTGACTTCAGGAATATAGTAGTCGATAAACTCTCTCACCCACAAAGATTGGGTAGGGTAACCATCCACGACCGTTAAGCGGATCGTCTCTTGATTGGATTCAGGTCCGGAACATCCAACCATGGATATCAGCGTGACGAAGGCGTATGTTGAGATAAATGATTTTTTTGAGAGCAACACGAATTTCTCCTTTATTGAATTACACAACCTAGCAAATCTAATTCTGAATATCGCCAGGGACCAGATGCTAATATTGGTATTTGCTTTTGCTCTGCCGTGAATGGTGCAGCGCTTTGATGGTTAATTTGTGTTAGGTACCACTCTTATGTACCGCATGTCAAGTTATCGAAATCATAATGTGAGACGAAAATACTTACCGAAATCTGTGAAACCGACCTATTGAGGAGATGGGGAGCTTTCAGTCGGCGAGCGAAGGTAGCAGGTTTTCTCGTAAATCAGTCAGGGCCTGAATAATCAGCTTTTTGGATTTAATGAATCGAATGGTAGGAACGGGTACCGAGACCGCAAAAACCCGGCCCAGAGGATCGCGAAAAGCGGTGCCAATGGCGCAAATACCCTGAGTATGCTCTTCGTTGTCGATGGCAATCTGAGTCTTCCTGGTTTTCGCTAATTGCGTTATCAGGTCGGATACATTGGTAATGGTATTAGGGGTTTTCTTTGCTAGACTGCCGGCCAAAAGCCGCCTTATTTCATCTTCTTCCAGCAACGCGAGCGCAGCCTTTCCATGAGCTGAGCTAAACATATGAAAACTTTTACCTACAGCTGAAACGGCGCTCAAACGGTGATTGGCTGTAATCTGATCAATGAAGACCATTTTGTCTTCGCGCTGTATGGATAGATCCACGGTCTCACCCGTGCGCTGCGCCAGTGTTTCAAGGTGTGGTCTCACATGGGCCGCGAAATCAAAATCGGTATTTGCTGCGAGGCGGAGAATGGAAGGCCCCAGCTTGACCCGTGCATTGGGAGTCGCCCTGATCAATAAATTCTCTTCAGTCAAAGCATTGACGATGCGTTGAATCGTGGAACGGGGCAGGTCGACCCGATTGGCGATTTGCCCTAGGCTCAATCCATCCTTTTCATTTTCCAGCGAGCGCAGGATTGAGGCAGCACGGGCAATCACTTGAATTCCGCTACCGCTTTTCCGACCCGCTTTGAGGCCCTTTACTGAGTTTGCATCCTGCTTGTATGCAATTATCGTTTTTCCGGTCGAAGCGGTCTTAGTCATGCGCGTCGATATCATTGAGATATTGCCTATGTCGATATGATTGTACCGTTATTCGCTGCAACCGCCAAGGCCCCGCCTGCTTCCATTGCAGCTTATCTCCTCACCTTGAGTGCTGTCGGCATCTAATTGAAGCGGAAAGCCTCCGGCAATCTGGAGGAGTATATCGTCGGGGGAAAGAAGATGCCTTTCTGGGCTTTGGGGACTTCCGGTACGACTCAGTTTCTCGATATGTCGGGTACGGCGGTAGTTGTGTCGATTTCTATCTGATGGGACCGCAGGGCTTTTTCATCAATTTCGAAGGGCATGTGATTCTCTTCGTTTCGATCGTTATGCTTTGGTCGGGCAAGTATCACCGGCGATCCGGTTGCTAGACTGCGGCGGATTGGAGCATCTTTCGTTTCGGCGATGGGACGGGCGGTCGATTCGATCAGATCACGCAAGTCGCAGCGGCGGTGATGATCGCCTTTGGCTTTTTCGACATCTTGACTAGCGGGTAAACTAGAGTTGTAGAGTTGCGAGATAATTGTGGATTGATGCACTAGACGAGGATGCCATAATCGATTAGCCTCTTCGAGAGTGTCTAATAACTCGAGAATAGTAGGGCTGGCGTTTGCACCGTGTCGCGATACCAAATCCCTCTCGAACTACGCGGTGTGATCCACGCTAAGCGTGACCAGCGCTACACTAGAACTGGGCGCGTGATTTGGTGCGTTGATAACTTAATCCAATCGAATTTGAAGATACGTATTCAATAATTGGAACAATTATCTGTTTTAAAGATTCCCCCTGGAATGGATAATCGTCCATTTTAGCTGTTCCTCTCAGCAATGAGAAGCCGCTGGGAATTAGGTAAAAAGATTAGGCTAAGCTAGTTTTCGCCGATTCCGATTAAGGGAGCGTTTACGCTTTTTCTCTCCTCTGGGGTGGGGAAATGCCTAAACAAGTCGTCCACCATTATTCGTAGGGGTTTGCGGATCGTATCGCTACCTTTTAATTGTTTAGAACGTTTGAATCGACGAAAGCTGAATCTTGCAAATATCAGAAAACATCTTTTGTATTATAAGGATGCCTACGTATTTGGCTGCCCCAATAACCCCATCCCCAATAAAATCTCAAATGGATTAACGCTGCTTTGTTAAGTGAAAACAAAGGTCCTGATCGCCCGCGATAGACCTGCCGGTTTTTTATTTAAGTCTACAGAGCGCCTCTTCGAACTGATAATATCCCTATGAAAAAAGAAATACCCCATTCTATCTCTCGTCGCACGTTTATCGGCCAGGCCGCAACTGCCTCCGCCCTGGGGGTGATTCCCTATTCATTATCGGCCGCTTCCTATACGCGCAGTATCGGTGCGAACGATCGTATACGTATCGGCCAGATAGGGTGTGGATCACGCGGACTGGGCACTCATCAGCGATATGTAAAGCAACACGCGCAGGCAGAAAATCTCGAAGTCGTCGCTGTTTGCGATCCTTACCGACCAGCCCAGGTAAAGGCAGCCGCCCATGTCAAGGAATGGTCGGGGAAAACTCCGAAACAATTCACAAGCTACCGCGACATGTTGGAGATGAAGGATCTGGATGCAGTGATGATTGCCTCGCCTGATCACGTCCACACGCTCCACCTTGAAGCAGCAGCCAAGGCGGGAAAGCACTGTTACGCCGAGAAGCCTCTTGGTATCGAGCTCGATGCGTTAAAGCGTGCCGTAGATGCCGCTGAAGAAGCGAAGATAATTGTTCAGATCGGAACGCAACATAGAACGGAAGCCCCCAACGTGGGTTGTCAAAAACTGTTGGAAACCGGAATCCTCGGGCATCTATCCCGCGTCGAACAGGTGCGCAACGGGGCAGACAAGCCTTATTGGTATAAGCGATTGGATCCTACGATAAGAAAAGAGGACCTCGATTGGGACGAGTTTACTAATGGAGTAACCGACAAACCTTTCGACCCGTTGTTGTACACCGGGTGGTATGGCAACTACGAATTCTCTCAGGGCCCGGTACCGCAATGGGGTGCGCACTTCATTGACCTGGTGCACTACCTGACCGGTCTGCACATTCCAGAAACGTGTAATTGCCATGGAGGCACCTATACATGGAAGGACGAATACCAATTCACAACTCCCGACCAGATAGATGCGATCTGGAGTTATCCGGAAGACACGGTGGTCACTTACACGACAAACTTTGGAAACGGCAGTGGAAATCGTACCCGGATTATGGGGGAAAAGGGCACCCTCGAACTTGCCCGCCGCGGTATCGGTATTTACACGGCAGAAGGGGGAATCAATCGAGACGGATCGATACGCGGCAAAAACGAAGTAGAATCTATTGAGCGTCCCGATCACTTCTTGAACTGGTTTCAAGCCATGCGCGGTAAGGCCGAGCCTCACGCGCCTCTCGAAGCGGGTTACCGCCACGCCGTTGCCACGATCATGGCTCAAACGTCATACGAGACAGGCAGGAGAACGCGTTATCATGCCGAAGGTAGGAAGATAACCCTGGATTAAGAATAAACGATCAATGTCTATAGCCGATGCCATTCAATCCGGCCTGGTTGCTTTGGGGCGCTTTGGCGAGCAATCGTGTGCAAGCTATCTTGAATACGGAAGGAGCGATGATGTTTGGTTAAATGCCTTGTCTGAGACGGGCCAACGTTCGATCGAAGCTAGGGAAGCGGTTTTTATGAAAGCGTTCAACTTATGAGCAACGAATCCGATCGCGATGCGAAGACCCCCTGGTGGAAGGGAGTGACGCGCTATCAATGGCTAGTACTAGTCATAGCGTCGTTGGGGTGGGTTTTTGATACCTTTGAAGGCCAGATATTCGTTACGAGCATGAACGAAATGATGGCGTCGCTTTTGCCGCCGGATGTGCCCTCGGAAAAGCGGGATGCGGTGGCGAAAATGGCGTTGGGAGTGTTCCTGATTGGTGGTGCGGTAGGGGGTGTGTTTTTCGGAATGTTGAGTGATCGTATTGGCCGAGCGCGGACGATGATCATTACCATTTTGGTGTATTCTGTCTTTACCTGCATGACCGCTTTCTCGCAAAACGCATTGCAGATGATTGTGCTGCGGTTTTTCGTTGCGATGGGTGTGGGCGGCGAATGGGCAGTGGCCAGCGCCATGGTTGCGGAGGTGATTCCGCGCTGGGCTCGCGTGCGTTCGTTGGGCATCTTTCACGCGACTAGCACTCTGGGTTCGTATCTGGCAATCGCAGCGGGAGCTTTTATCGTAGGGAACCCGGCGATTAAAACCGAGGCGATTCCGGATCTAAATTGGCGGTTGGCTTTTGGAATAGGCGTGTTGCCCGCTTTATTAACTATTTGGATACGTGCAAAATTGAAGGAACCTGAGAGTTGGAAACGAGCGCAGGAGGTCGCGAAGAAAGATCCAACCAAGCGTGCGGGGCGGATTGGAGATTTGTTTAAGGGCGATTTGAGGCGAAAAACGTTGGTGGGCGTGGCTTTGGCTTCGATCGGTTTGGCAACGTTTTGGGGAGTTAAGATCTATGGACGCGATTTGATGCGCGGCGCGGCGGAGCGGGAGGTGGTTTTGCAAAACGAAGGTTCTTCGGTGGATAACCAAGCGGTTCTGGAGGCCAATTTCAGTCAGATAAAAAAGAAGGAAATGACTGGGCATTTTCTGGTTATGACTGGCGGATTGATAGGCATGCTCGCGTTCGGACCCATCAGTGAACGGATAGGTCGGCGTGGGGCATTCTCATTTTTCTTTGTGGGTGGATTCGCCAGTAGCGCGTTGCTGTTTGGATTGTTTACCGAAAGGAGTGTCGGGTTTTATTGGTGTGCCCTACCTGTGTTCGGATTTCTGGTCAGTGGCATTCACTCGGGCTACGCTATCTACTTTCCTGAACTGTTCCCATCGCGGCTGCGTGGGACGGGAGGTGGATTGTGTTTTAACCTGGGGCGCATCATCGCCGCTCCGGTGTTGTTTCTGACCGCCTGGATGCAGCAGTCCATGGGATTTACAACCAATCAAACGGCCGCTTGGTTGAGCGGATTTTTTCTACTGGGACTGGTCATTATCCGATTCGCGCCGGAGACGCGGGGAGAGGATTTGCCCGAGTAGTCACCGTTTCGTCTTACTATGAATTCCTATACCGATTTAAACCTTCTTTTTGGAGATGTTCACAATCATTGTGGTATTTCCTATGCTCATGGATCGTTGGAAGATGCCCTGAACAACGCCCGTGAGAGGCTCGATTTTGTGAGTGTCACCGGACACGCTCACTGGCCGGATATGCCGGAGCCGAACGAGCGTATTAAGTACATCATTGATTTTCATGAGAAGGGTTTCGCTAAGCTCAAGGCAGGTTGGCCGAAGATGATGGAGACGTTGAAGCAGTTTAACGATGAAGGAAATTTCGTCGTGTTTCCAGGCTTTGAAGTCCACTTCTGCGAGTGTGGCGATCGCAACATGCTCTATAAGGATTTGGATGGAGAGATTTTGTACCCAAAAAACTTGGACGATCTACACAATCAACTGCGTGTATTGCGGGAGCAGGGTAGAGATGCCATCGCTCAGCCGCACCATATTGGATATCTCAAAGGCACCCGCGGAATCGATTGGGATAGCTTTAGTCCGGAGTTTGCACCTTTTGTTGAAATGCTTTCTATGCACGGCTGTTCTGAGTCGTCGGAGGGGATCAAGCCGTTCCTGCATTCCATGGGTCCGAGTGATTGGCAAAGTACGATTCATTATGGATTGAAGCAGGGGCATGTGTTTGGTTTTTCAGGCGGCACGGATCATCATAGCGCCCATCCCGGTAGTTACGGACATGGAATGACCGGGCTATGGGCGGAGTCAGGCAATCGCGAGGATATCTGGGACGCGCTATTGAAGCGCCGAATGTTTGCGTTGACCGGCGACCGGATGGATTTGCAGTTTTTGGTAAATGGCATGCCTATGGGATCGGAGATTGCCGCGACGGAAAAGAGACGCATCGAATTCGCGCTACAAGCCGGTGGGGCAATTGACTGCGTCGACATCTTACGCGACGGCGAATTGGTGAAGCGTTTTTCACAGTACGAAATCGAACGTTCTGACGGAAGGAAGGAAGAATTGATTCATACGAAAATTTACTTGGAGCTGGGATGGGGCGCTCGTCACAAAACCTGTAATTGGGAGGTTGAGCTGGGAATATCGGACGGTGAAATCGAAGCGGTGGAACCACGCTTCCGTGGTAAGGAAGTGATATCGCCCTTGGAAGCTGAGGACACCGGAAATTACTACAGCAGCAAAATGTTGGAGACTGGAGATCAGTTCGTTCGGTTTGAGGCATTTACCGGCGGCAATCCAAATAATTCGACTAACATGTCGCAGGGTGTTTGCTTAGAGGTGCGTATGCCCCGCAATGCAACGGTGTGGGCGAATCTTAATGGCAAGCGGGTCGAGTGGTCGTTGGGAGCGCTAATGGAAGGTGCTCGCTCGGGATTGTCGTCAGGAATCGCCTCGCCCGCCTGGCGCTTCAATCGCGCGCCAGCGCCGAACCAATGGAAATGGTCAGGTGAATGGGAGGATGATGGAGGTGAGGGTAGTTCCTACTATATGCGAGTAAAACAGCGCAATGATCAGTGGGGATGGTGCTCGCCGGTATTCTTGAAAGACTGAAGTATAATTATGTGCCCAAAGTTTTACTTGCTATACAATTATTTAATGAGTGCTCAAGGTATGGATACGAAATCATTAACCTCTTAGTTTCATAAAGATCGGTGGCCTATTCCGTAAATCGCTATTTTGTAAAAACTTAAATATTTATCACTAACAAATTGAAACATCACTTAACGTGAGCATACAACAGCTTTGGATAAGTTTGCTATCAAGTGGAATGGTCAGGGTCGCCAAAGGCGACATAGGTGTCGCTGCCGCGACAGCAGGTTTCGCCAACTTAGGAGTCAATTCGACTCTCTTAAAACCTTATTGGCCATCAGCCGACCTGTATCCGCGAAGCGGATCCTGACAATCAGATATTTAGTCGATTAATGAAACGTTTGGGTTAACTTTAACTTGAAAACCCGAAAACGGCCATTTATAAATAAACAGGATTCGTTCGATGAAAGGTAGTTTAAACAGCAGACTGAATAATATCTATATATCCCGCCGAAACTTCGTGAGAAACGTCTGTGTACCAGTAGGTGCCATGACTCTAATGCCATTATTGAATCTGAGTGCCGCTGAGGATCGTGGTCCGTGGATTTCCTTGTTCAACGGCAAGGACTTGGAAGGTTGGAGCGGGGTCAATGGCACATCGGCCAACTGGAAGGTCGTAAACGGATTGCTTGTCAATACCGGTCGGAAGAAGGGAAACGCTAGCTGGATCGCACACGACCGCGTGTTCGACGATTTTGAACTAGAAGTGGAATTTCGATTCGAGGCAGGTTGTAATAGCGGTGTTTTCTTCCGCACTCCGCTTGTCGAAAAGAGCCCCGCCTATCTAGGCAATGAAATTCAGATTGCCGACATGTCCGACTCGGGTCTTCAAGAGAAACTTACTCCCCACCGCCACATGGGTGCGCTCTATACCGTTTCCCCTCCAACACTCGATGCGGCTAAAAAGCCGGGCGATTGGCATCGCATGAATGTGCGATGTGTTGGGCCGCACTGTCAGGTAAGCATCAATAATCAAGTGGTTCAGGATGTTGATCTGACCAGTTTTTCTGATGAGATAAAGAAGGCTCATCCAGGTCTCCTTCGCAAAGGCGGTCATATCGGATTGCAAAGCAAGGAAGTCCGGATCGAATTCCGCAGTGTCCGCATCCGGGAAGCCCAATAATGTCCAAACGCGCACAGTAAAAAGGCTTTCATCGCAGGGTCAACCCCATGCGCGTCAACCTAAGCAATCGAGGCGTTGATTGAGGCATCGAACCATTAGGATTAGGACAGCGCTGAAGGTGCGGATTCATCTTAGCCTGGCGGCAACGCCCCAGGTTTATTCATTGGTGTGATCGCAGCAGGCTGTAGGTCTGCCTCAATCCCCGTTTTGCTTTATACCTCAGATTGAAGCAGACCTACAGTCTGCGATGTCTTTGATCGACTGATACCTGGGGCGATGCCCAGTTTTTTTCGTATGGGCCACCTTAGGTTGACGAGCATGGGTCAGCCCCTGGTGTTTTGATAATGAATCTCCTCAATTGATTCGTCGAACATCCAAATAGTACGCTCCAAGCGTTTTTCCATTTGCTGTGGTAAACCAAGTTTCGATTTCAGTTTCGCCGGCTTTCAAATCCAAACTGAAGACGATGGATGATGTCGTTTTGGAAACAGGACTAGATTTATCAAACAACCCAACTCGTAATCTGGCGGAACGAATATCTATAGCTTTAAAGCGATGAGTGGGATCTGATGCGTTGAACAATTTAAACCCGTCTAAATTATTGTCCGGTTTTGAGCTAATTGGTATGTCCAGATCGGAGGGCCAGCGTCGTAGTGTGAATTCGAATTTTCCAGGCTTCGTGACTTCAATGGGAATTACTCCGTTGATCAATTTGCCCTGGGTGACTTTTAGGTTATTATAGTATCCATGATGGTCATACCAGTGGTAGATCGTGAATTCTTGTTCTGGTTGAAACCTAGAGCCGATAATTATTCTCGGAATGACACTAAAATCGTCGGCTCTGTTTTTATCCAGCGCTTTGCGGAATTTGCTGACTAATTCCGGGTATTCGTCCGCCAAGTCTTTCTCCTGAGCGGGATCGTTTTGAATATTGTGCAGTTCCTCATTGTTTACGAGACGCCACTCTTCTGTCAGGACGACCCCGGAGTAGGATTCGATGAGCAATCGATTATCGAAGTGGCTGTCTTCTTTTCCCCGTAGCAAAGACGCAAAACTGATTCCATCGAAGGGTGTCCCGTCAGGCGAAAGCCCGCAGAGTTCGACTAGGCTTGGTAGCACATCGATGTGGGCAGTGAGGGTGTCCACGTCTTTCCCGCCTGTGATTGATCCATCCGGCCATCGGATTAAGAACGGCACGCGATGTCCACCGTCGTACCCATTGCCTTTCCCGCCACGCATACCAGCATTGTCTCCAGTTCTCTGTGGAGCGCCATTGTCGGTGAGAAATATTAGGATAGTATTTTGCTGAAGTCCGGACGAATTCAGGAACGCCATTAAATTGCCGAGGTTCTCATCGATATTGCTGATCATGCCCAGGCGATTGGCATCCTTTCTCCCGGCTTTGCGATAGGGCTCGGAATATTTGTCAGGCACGATGTGAGGCCCGTGGGGCGCATTGGTTGGAAGGTAGCAGAAGAAGGGTTGTTCCTTCTCTGTCGACTGCTTCATCCAGGCCATCGCCTCTTCAAACCAGATATCGGTGCAGTAGCCATTGTACCGTTGCAGTTTGCCGTTGTGCCAAAAGAGATCGTCGTAGTAGTCGTTGTCCCACCGGTCGCCAGTGGTGCCTATCGCTCCGTTCGTGTGTATGACCACTTCGTCGAATCCTCGATCTTGTGGCCTGAATGGATAATGCCCACCCAGGTGCCACTTTCCGAAGATCCCGGTTTTGTATCCATTTTCTGAGAATATGTCGGCTATTGTGGAAAATTCTCTGCCTATGATATTTCGGCCATTGTCTGCTTCGCGAACTCCCACGTGCCTGCAATGTCTTCCCGTCATTAAAGCTCCACGCGTTGGGGAACATTTGGAGGATACATGGAAGTCCGTCAGACGAACGCTTTCATCGCGGAAGCGATCCAAGTTTGGTGTTTTCAGTATTGCATGTCCATGGCTCGATAATTCTCCATAGCCCTGGTCATCGGTCATGATCAAAATGACGTTGGGCTTTGGCTCATCTGATAGGCAAACCTTTCCAAGGGCGAAAACCAGATAAGATATAGCGAGAATGGGAAACGAATTTGGACTCATGAGGTTATTATGTTGGCTTGGACGATTTAGAGATTGGTCATTGGTGCTGGAGCTATTCGATGGTTGGATGCATAGAAGATCGCCAGGAGTCGAATTGAGAACTCAATTCTTTGACGATGTCCGTATGCTTGTCGGCAAGATCCTTTTGTTCTCCGATATCTGTCACCAGATTGTAAAGTCGCCAGGCCGGGGGACGATCGTTCGATTCAAGCCTTTCGTTCAGCCTGACCAGTTTCCAATTTCCTTTGCGAATGGCACTATTATGAACCTTCCGAGTCGGGACCACAAAACCGCCCACCTTCTTAGGTAGCCAGCTGCGGTTTTGCCAACAGAGCCACTCGTGTGGTCTAGATTTGTTTTTGCCCTTTATGTAGGGAAGCAAGTCGACACCATCCGTTGGTTGATCTTCCGGTATCTGTAAGCCTGCGGCTTCGATCAGTGTGGGAAACACATCCATGCTAGATACCATTTTTTCATAGACTTCATCGGTAGGTACCTGCCCAGGCCACCTAAAGATCATAGGCACGCGCACGCCTCCTTCCAGGACATCAAACTTATGGCCTTGAAGAGGTTTGTTATTGGCAAAGTTTCGAGAATGAGGGGCGTATCGTTCGGTGCTTTCCCCACCCCCATTGTCATTGAGAAAGACGACAATCGTGTTCTCGGCAATTCCATGTTTATCCAGTCGCTCGAGCACGCGTCCGATGCTTCGATCCATGGCCAGCAGCATGCCGTCATAGATGCGACGGTTTTCGTCTTCTACCTCTGAGAATTGATCCTGATCGCCATCGAGCGCATGCATGGGCGAATGCACCGCGTTAAAGGCGAGATAGAGAAAAAACGGTTGAGACCGGTTGCGATTAATGAATTCGCAGGCTTCGTTACCCCATAGATCGGTCAGGTACTCAGGTGACGGATACGGCTCGCCACCGCGATTGACGAGCGTACCTTTCCAGAACGGCGAGTCTCCGCCGAGAAAGCTAATACACTCATCAAAACCACGCTGAAGTGGGCTGCCTCTGGAATACTGATCCCTTTTATTCCCATTGAGATGCCATTTGCCAACCAACGCGGTGCGATAGCCAGCTTTTTGAAATACGGACGGCAATAGAGTCTGATCAAGGAAAAGTCGGACTTTGTCTTCGCCGTAGATGTTGTCATACATTCCAAAACGCTGTTGATACTGACCAGTTAATAAACCCATCCTCGAAACAACGCAAACAGGGGCCGTCACGTAGGCGTTGGTGAACAGGGTGCCTTCATTTGCGAGACGATCGATGTTCGGAGTCGGGATCTCAGACTTGCCAAACTTCGGTAGATCTGAGTAGCCCATGTCGTCTGAAAAGATAAGGATTACATTCGGCTTCGATGATGTCTGTGACGCGGCCTTTGCAATTGGGAAAGCAAGAAGCATCGTTATAGCTACGAAAACATGAGTGCCATGATAACGACTCAAACCTCCCATGGCATCTTTTTCTTTCTTAATGATCCTTGTTCGCCATCTGAAAAAAGAGAAAAGAGACATTCCTTGATTCTTGAATTCGGCGCAGGGGTTAAGCACGACCGAAATTAAACTTAGTATACGAAGGTTAAGTGATTTCAATGGGGTATTGATATTGGGGTTTTGTGTAGAGACCGTTTGAAAAATTTATTCTATTGGACCTTTTCCACATAGACGTAGAAGGCATCGAGAGATCTACCCTGACTATCGAAAAACTTTGCGGAAAGGCGTTGAGTGCCTGGATTTAGCCTCACTCGAAATGTTGCGCCGAGAGATTCTTCCTTCACTGCTATTTCGAACTGCTTTCCATCGATGGATAAACGGGCTTCAACGGCCGGGAAACCTTGTCCGGGTGTTGTTCGATGTGAGGGGCGTTCGTAGACCGTTTCCCCTTCGGGCATGTCGGCATGGATTGGCAAGGTTGCTTCCTGCGGCCAGCGCCGCAGCTCAATCGCATAATCACCTTCAGCCAGAACGTCGACCGGCCAAAAGGCAGGCGGGCGTGGGCTGTCAGGAGCATCGATCAAACTCACTGCCTGCCCTTGGTATTTAGCAGTCAGGCTGCGGATTCCGTCTTGAAACCAGAACATGTGACGATCAATGCAGTCATGATAGTTTAGCATGACTGTATCCGTCGAAGGATGACCGATCGGGATGACCGGTACGTCCTTAAAGGACGGTTCTATATCCTCCCACAGCGTATCGTACCAATCGCTGAGTTGTTCCACGACTTCTGGATGGTCCGCATATACATTCGATTCTTGTCCCTGATCCGCAACGATGTCGTAGAGCTCCTTCCCTTCGATTAAACGCCAGCGTTGGCTCATCACTGCAGTCGTAGCCCACTTTGCAGGAAAATTCTTTTTCTGGGAATCGGTCATCATCATCCGATCGGGCCAATCCGCGTGGTCGCCTTTCTCCAAGAGGGGGCGGATATTCGTACCATCCATCTTTATTCCTTTCGGTTTTTCCAGACCGCATAAGTCGAGCAGGGTAGGAAGCACATCAATGTGCCCGGTGAGCGTTTCAATGCGTCGCTCTTTATCGAAACCGCCCGCAGGCCAATGAAGGAAGAAAGGAACGCGGTGTCCACCGTCGTAGGCTGATCCTTTGTTACCCCGCATCCCGGCGTTGTAAAGACCTTGCCCACCCGCAGTGCCATTGTCCGTGGCGTAAATGAAAATGGTGTTTCGATCGAGGTTCTTTTCTTTCAGATAAGCGCGTAGCTTGCCGACGTTTTCATCGATGTTGGCAATCATTCCATAAAAAGTCGCCGCTTTCTTGGTTTTTCCCTGGTTGTAGGGAGCCGAGTAAGACGGGGCGCAAATCTTAGGACCGTGCGGCGCATTGGTCGGCAAATAGACAAAGAACGGTTTGTCCTGCTCAACTGCTTTATCAATGAATTGCGTGGCCGTCGAAAAGAACACATCCGTACAATACCCACTTACCTTCGTGGGCTTGCCATTCTTATAATAGGTATCGTCGAGAAAACAATTGTCCCAATAATCCGCGATCACACCGATGGCGCCGCCGTAGTGGCGAAGCACTTCGTCGAATCCACGGGACTCCGGACCAAAGGGGTAGTTGTCGCCTAGATGCCACTTGCCAAACATCCCGGTAGCATAACCTGCTTCCTTAAATGAATTGCTCATCAGGTGTTCATCGCTATGGGCAATCCAATCCGGCGCCAGTACATTGTGTATACCCGTCCGATCGGCATAGCGCCCCGTCAGAAAGGCCGCGCGAGCCGGCACGCAATAAGGTGAAGAATGATAGTCGTCGAGACGAACGCTTTGGGATGCCAGCTCATCAATATGGGGTGTTTTAAGCCAGGGATTCCCGTGAGTCGCCAAATCACCGTAGCCCTGATCATCGGTTAAGACAATGACCACATTAGGTTTGGCACTTACGGAAACCTGTATCCAGGACACCAGGACTATGAAGGCGGTTAGGCAGTGTCTTTTTGTGTCAAATACTTTCATTCTATTCCGTTACCACTTCTTGGGATCATCGGCGGCGAGTCCCCTGATTCGCGCAAGTTCCTGGCGGAGATGCTGGACCACTTCGGGATGTTTTTCCCAAACGTCACTGGTCTCAAAAGGATCCTTAGAGATATTAAAAAGCTGGCCGAGTTCCGGGCTATCTGCGGGGACATCTTTCGGGTGCTTTCCTCCGTATTTATCCGAGAAGAATCCACCGTGCCATTTGGTTCCAAAAGCCGCTTTCCATTGGTCTCTCTGTAATGTTAGAAATCCGCCGAAGCTCAACGTCACCAAATTATCCCGTACTGGGGCGTCGTTCTTCTGAAGCAGCACGGGGAGCAAGCTGACGCTGTCGGGATGGTCTTTCTTGCGAAGAGGGGCTCCGCACAGTTCTGCAACGGTGGCGAGCATGTCCGTCAAGCACACCAGTTGGTCGCTGCTGACCCCTGCCGGAATACGACCGGGCCAGCGCGCAAGGAATGGAACTCGGGTGCCGCCTTCGTAGATATTGGATTTCACGCCGCGATAAGGTCCCGTCGGCTGATGCCCGTTTTCTCTGGCGATCGGACTGTTGAGCGGACCGTTGTCGGAGGTAAAAACGACCAGCGTGTCTTCTGCCAGATTCAGATCGTCCAGCGCGTCCAGCATCTTTCCGACGCTTTCGTTAACCCACGGGATCTTGTCTTCGCGAATCGTCATCCCTGTCTTTCCTTCAAAGCGCTTCGGGACCTGAACCGCACCGTGAATGGCGTTGAGAGGGAGATAGACGAAAAAGGGACGATCCTGATGGTTCTTCTGATGTTCGGTTATAAAGCCAATCGCCTTATCAACATAGATGTCGTCCACCGTGTCTCTCGACAAATCGGGGTCGCTCATCAATCCGGTCTTGTCCGGCTGCGGATTGCCAAAAACGCGATTGTCCTCGATAAAGAACGGCATTCGTCCGGCATTTGAGGGGGTTCCAAAATAGGTATCGAAGCCGATGTCAGTCGGCGCGTTTCCGAAGGGTCTGGAATGATCAATCCCTTTACCAACGGTGATTGCTGCATCGCGTGCGTCGGAATTCCAGTGCGATCGCCAGTTTACGGGATCACCCTCAAGCGGTTCCCAATCCAATCCGGTGTGCCACTTCCCGAAGCCAGCCGTTCGATAGTTATGGGATTTCAGGAAAGACGGGATCGTTACGTGATCCTTGGTAATCATGGCAGGAGCATAGAATTTGAGCACCCGCTTTTTGACGTATGAACGCCAAGGATACCGCCCCGTCAGCAAGCCATACCGAGTTGGCGTGCAAGCCGCTGCCGGCGCATGCGCATTGGTCAATCGAATACCGTCTTTCGCTAGTCGGTCGATATTGGGTGTCTTGATCGGGGATTCCGGACTGTAGGAGCTGGTATCGCCCCAACCGAAGTCGTCCGCCAAAATCAAGAGAACATTCGGGCGTAGTTGCTCGTCAGATACGTTTCCCTTTAGTGGAGCGTAGGCAGATTGTTCGTTTCCGTTGGGGGTGAGGGCTGCAAAACGAATGTTCCGGAGCCAGAGATTTAGACCGTGATCTTGAAAACCGATGAACCCTTTTGTCTGGCGATCAGAAAGCGGCGTCTTCGATAGATCTATGTCGTGAATCTGAAACCCATTGAGGTAGGCCCTCATCCGATCGCCCTCGACATGAACAATTGCCCGGTTCCACTCTCCGGCCTTTTTACCTGCATTAACGGCTGCGGGGTGTGCCCTGAGAAGGCCACCGATGTCATGGTGATTGATTTCTTCACCCTTGGCGTGGGTATCATTGAACTGGAACTCGATTCCAGTCTCAACTGGATCCTCCCGATCAGCCACGCGAAAGTAAAATCCACTGTTTCCACCGGCTTCGAACTGGAATTCAAAATCGATCACAAAATCGCTGTAGACCCGATCCGACCAAAGATAGGCTGAAAAGCGCCTCCAACTTTCTTCTCCATCTCGTGGACGAAGAATCACTTCATTGCCATCGTCTTGCAATTGCCAGTTACCTGTCGTCGTCGTGCCTTTCCGTTTTGCGCCTCTGTAGAAAGGCTGAAAATTGAAAGCTTTCACGACCTCGTTCATATCGACTCGTAGGTCGTCCGCCTTTTTCCCGGTCAGGGAAGAGGCTTCCGGGGAGAAGGGAGCCGCTCGTTTTTTGGCTCCTGCTTTGTTTTGCGCGCTGCAGGGAATCGCAACGGCTATACATAGGCCGATGATAAGGGTAACGATTGAACGCTGATTAAAGTAGTTCATAGATGGATACTTTTCACTGGTTTAAGTTTATCTATTCACGACGTTGGTTATTGTTCATCGCAGCTATTTTGCTCGGAAGACTTCGCTCTGTACGGCGATGCGGATGAGGTCGCTAAAGCGATAGCCCTCAGAGGGCTCGGCGCTGACGATCTCTTTTACCACACGTTTGTCGCCAACGGAGAGTTCGCGGCCCGAGCCGTATTCAAGCAGCTTGGTGATCAGACAGTTGGTGAAAATCTCGGGGCGCTCCTTGAGGAAACGTTTGATCGATGCGGGACCATCGAGGGCGGTGCCGTTAGGCATTGTGGTCCTGGCGTCGATGAGGGTTTTATCGCCTTCGTAACGGGTGCGCCAGCTGCCAATGGCGTCGTAGTTCTCGAGGGCGAGCCCGATGGGATCAATGTCGCGGTGGCACTTTGCGCAACTCTCCAGCTCGGTGTGAGCCTTCAGGACTCCGCGCACGCTCGTAGCCTTGCTGGTATCAATATCGAGGGCAGGAACGTCCTTGGGCGGCGGAGGTGGATGCTCGCCAAAAAGATTCCCAAGTACCCAGACGCCGCGCAATATGGGCGAGGACTCTACTCCATCGCCGGTCACCGCCATGACGCCGGGCAAACCGAGCACGCCACCACGTTGACTGACATGTTCGGGGGTGCCTTCGGGCAGGTTGTTCAAGTTGAGACGTTCCGGCTCTGGCCAGACCTGGCTATGCCTCTGAAGGGCGGCTACCGATTCAAGGTCGCCGGTGCCTTCCATTCCCCAGACCGCTTGCATAGCGCTGTTTGCATAGGTGAAATCCGAATCGATAAAGGTAGAGATTGGCAGATTTTTCCGGAGGACCTCCTCGAAGAATTCCTCCGTGGAGCGCACGAAACCGTAGCGCACGTTGTTATCCCATTCGTAACGAATGTCGCAGACATTGATTGATTCAACACTTCGATTGCCCAGCCACTGACCGGCGAAATGCTTGACGAACTGATGCGCTTTCGGATGGGCGATCAGGCGCTGCGTTTGGGCTGCAAGAACAACGGGATCAGTGAGCTTTTCAGCCGCGGCAAGTCTGATCAGTTCATCATCCGGCAAGCTGCTCCAGAGAAAATAGGAAAGTCGAGATGCGAGAGCATACTGGCTTAGCGATTCCGAGCTTCCCGCTTCGCGGTATAAAAATGCCGGGGAACAAAGAATCCTGCGAATCGCATAGTGCCAGGCGTATTCAGATTGTTTTGTCTGCTTGCCATGCTCGAGGACAGCAGTGATCAGTTTTTCCTTCTCGTTATTGGTTAGAGGACGGCGAAATGCCTGAGTTGCGAACGGCAGAAGTTTCGATTCGAGCTCAGCTCGATCCAATTTAGGGGGCCAGGTTCCGAAGAAATTCTTCATACGAGGCAAAGCGTCAATCGGACCCTCAACCTCCATCCCTCGCAGCTCAATGGTTGGTGCAGGATCCAGCATCGCCTCTTTGGTCAAATCGATGGATTCCTTCTTAGTGATGAGGTCCTTTTCACCCGGGAAACGACCTTCGGGAAAGCGGTTCTCGCAATAGATGTGAAAGGTTTCGCCTGCCTCGAGCGGTACATCACACTCGATCCAGGTGGGTTTGCCAACCGGAACATCGACCTCGGCGACGCGGGTGGCCCATTCTCGACGAAAGCGTTTGGGTAATTCGCCGGCATTGCTTGGATCGAATACGTAGAATCCCAGCCGGAGTGGTTTTCCATCTGAGCCAGTATTCGCTTGCGCGTTGGCGAGGAGACGTACCCGGTAGACGCCAGAACGTGGCGCAACGAGGAGTGGGTCCCACACCGCCCCCATCCATCCTGAGTTATTGCTGCCCGTGAACATTATATATTCTTTAGTCTGCAATTTGTTCCTGAATGGGCCACGGCCATCCTCTACAGGTGGCCCGTACCAAGTACGGATTACATCTCCGCCGATGGCATCAGTCGTATACTTCGCATTGTAAGTCGGTCCGTTCGGCAAGGGCACAAAGCGATCGGCGATATCGGTCGCCGTTTCATGGTAGGCTTCCATCACGGCCGGGGAGAGAAAAAGCCCCTCAGGCATGGTATCGAATTCAGCGCCAGGCACGTCTGCGGGGAATGAAAGCGGCAGCTCAATACCGTTGAAACCGAAGAGATCACGCACAGTATTGAGATACTCGGTACGATTTAATCGGCGCAAGGGAGTGCCGCCGGGTTGAGCGTTTTCGTCGGCTACGGAAAATGCACTGTCTAGCGACTCGAGAAAGATTTTCCTCGTGGTATCGCTAGGATGCTTCTTCGCTTTTTCCTCTGGCATATCGCCATCGGCCACGTATTCGTAAACGAGATCCCATTGCTCGCGGGAGGCGGACCCGGTCAGATCCCAGGATAAGGTGTCGATGCGAAAATCCCCCTTTTGCTTATCTGTACCGTGGCACTGGATACAATACGTTTCGGTGAAGGTCGAGACAGGCGCGGGTGTTTCGGCAGTTGCAGTTGCCACCATTGAGAGGCTCAGAAGAAGCACTAGCCCGTGGTGGATGCCTCGGGTCCAGTTGTTGCTGTTGGCAGGTCTCATAGGAGTGCCCCGTTGAGGTTCGATTTGCTCGTTGCGAAAGAATCGCGCTCGAATCCCATGTGCTGGAGAACGCTCACGTAGAGATCGCAGGCCATCTCGTTTTTGTTCACATGCCCTTCCCCACAGTCGAGGTGGCGCTGGTGCCGGTAGCCACCTCCAGCGACCATCAACGGATAATCTACCCGGCGGTGTTTCGCTGCATCCGCCATCGCGCTGCCGATGAGCAAGGTCGTGTTGTCGAGTATGTTGCCGCCGTCGACATCGGACGTTTCCTTCAACGTTTTCATAAAACGAGCGGCACCGTTCATGTGAGCGGTCTCGATCGCTACGAGTGGGTCTATCTTCTCCTTCTTGGTTCCGTGATGGGAAAGGTTGTGATAGCTTGACGGCATCAACGAGCCGTTGAGCATCAGCGCTGCGCCTCCTAGTGGAATGGTCAGGGAGAAAACACGGCAGGTATCGTTCTTAATCGCCAAGGCCATCAGATCCCACATCAAGTCTTCATTGATCAGCATCATGGATTCCGCGACGTTCTCCTCGGGTGGCAGTGAGAATCCTGGCGTCGGGGGAGCGAACGGTTTGTCCAGCCAATCGCGGCGGCGCTCGAGTTTCCGCTCTACGTCACGAACGCTGGTGAAGTATTCATCGAGCTTGTCACGGTCCTCGTGGTTGATCTGGTTGCTCAGGTGTTTGGCGTCGCCGGTGACCTCGTCGAGAATGCTGCGTCCGGAGTCGAGGATGTACTGCTGGTGTTTTAGGTCAGCGCCCTTGCTCCCAAAGAGCTTCGTAAAGGCCACGCTCGGCCGAATGATCGGCGGCAAGGGAATACCGTTCGCGTTTAGAGACATGGGAGAATTGTTTCGCAGCTCGCCCGCACACAGTTGAAGTGATTCATATCGGGTATCGGCCCCCAGTTCCGGCGCGACTAACTGGTCCAAGGAAATACTTCCAGGCACCTGACCGGTGAAGAGCGTGTAAACCAACGCGTGTCCATTCCCGGTGGGCCCGGCGTGATCGAGCCCGGAGATCGTAGTGAACTGGTCACCGACGCCTGCGGCGTCGAAAGGCTTGATGAGCCGGGCGCCAGGGCTATTTGCGAAAAAGTCGGGCTTGTACCAACCGAGCTGCGTGCCCACGCAGACGAGGCGTTTAGGGGCCTTGACTGCCGTCTTTCCAGATGCGAACGAAGGCAAGAACGGGAGAGCAAGCGTAGCGGAGGCGGAGCGCAGAAAGGAGCGGCGGGTGGTAGTTCTCATGGGTGGTTTCGTTTTAGAGGACGAGATTGTTCTCTGATCGACTTTGACTTTGTTTAACGCTGCCTTCGCGAAGGTTGGTTGGTTGGTTGGTTGGTTGGTTGGTTGGTTGGTTGGTTGGTTGGTTGGTTGGTTGGTTGGTTGGTTGGGGGAAAGGCAGAGCTGAAATCATAGATTGGACGGCATTGCGATTATTGCGTGAGTGCCAATCTCTGTTTCATGATGGATACCTATTTAAGCCTAAAAACGTCCGGAAGGTCAATCATCCGGAAATTGCACAGCATTATTTAGAGAATGTCAAAAAGAGCAAAAGGGCGAAGCTAGAGGTTGGCCTCGTCTTTTAGTCGATGTGTTGTGGTTTAAGCCTGCGAAGTGTATTTAAATCGTCATTTTTTAACAACTAGAGTCTTACTCAAGCGCTCGGTCAAAAGAGGGGCGATGTTCATTGCAAGGGAGCCTCAATTAACGAAGCCATGGATATGGCTAAATCGAATCCAGATATATGTATTCAATAATTGGAACAACGATTTGGCTTCAAAATTGCATCAGGAATTGGAAATTGATCCTATTGACTGTTCCTCTCTCGACAATGAGGAACGATTGGAAAATGCGTAATAGGCCTAAACGAAGCTAGTTTTCTCCGATTCCGATCAGGGGCGCGTTGACTCTCTTTTTTTCCTCCGGGGTTGGGAAGTGCCTATACAAGTCATCCATCATTATTCGCAGGGGCTTGCGGATCACATCGCGGAAGGCCTTATCCATTCGCTGGCGGTTCATGCCTGCCGGGGGAGTGTTACGTTGGCTGTAGGTTCCTAGTGTATTCAATTCTCCATGCTTTGTTAGCCTGGCTCGAATAGTGGCGATCAAATCGCCGGTTCGATCCTGTTCGAACCGCAGGGCGTAGATTTCGAGAATGGGACCATCGCCAGGCTCTTCCCGTTCTTCTAATATATAAGTTTGTAGCGGAAGCTGGTAATCGTGGAGCAGCTCTTGCATCACTTGCGTAAAGTCGTCCCGTCGGCTTTCCTCCATGTTATCCGCAAGGTCAGGCATGCTCGCTTCGTAGAGTGGATTTCCGGAGTGTTTGAACTCGATGAATAAAGTCTCCGCTTCCTCTAGAAAGATATATTGTTCGGTGTCCTGAGAGTCGATGCTCGCGCAAGCGGCAAGCAACAACCCCAAGAACGGAGCAACGGCATGTTTTGTCAATTGTAGATTCAATGGTTTCGGTTTGATCTTTCTATCCTGGGGGGGGTGTTCGAAAATCGCTCGACCAGCGATTTGTCTGAAAAGTCGTAGGCGGAAATTTCTGAAGATTTCCGAGGCGAAATCAGAAGCAAATCTGTCTGACGATAGGGAGAACCTTCGTTGCCCTTCATGTAACACAGCGAAAC
>JBNMOQ010000030.1:0-31267 GCA_051275055.1 Candidatus Pelagisphaera sp. | reverse complement strand
TCCCGTCGTGCTTGAACCGCCCTGGCAAAGATCGTTTGCCGACGTATCCGTCAAACAAGCGCCGCCCAATAATCGATGCCCATTCGGCGATAAGGATTCATGGCAAACCACTGCTGCTACCGCACCAGCCCCAATCGTCAAATTCGCAAAATAAGGCTTAATCGTTTTGCGAGTAAGATCGCCTTCCAGCAACAGCTGAATCGTACGCTCAAGCAATGGCCGCCCATTTTCGCCGGAAACGACGATGCCGCTTTTCACCTGACCCGAATCGATCATGGCCGAAAGCATTGTCAGTGAATTCAGAAAACCCAAACATGCATTGGAAACGTCAAGCACCTGCACGTTCTCGCTCAATCCCATCAATCGGTGCGCGAACGACGCCGTAGCGGGCTCAAGCATATCACGACTAACGGAACTATGGATACACACTTCGATATCGTCCGGAGCGATCCCGCTGCGTTCGATTGCTTTCCGCCCCGCTTCCGCGCTTGCCTCGGAAGGACGAATATCGTGACTCCAAAAACGGCGCTCACGAATTCCAGTCATCAACTCCAGACGACCTTCAGGCAAATGCAAACGCTCGTAGAGTGGGCGAAGCTGTTCTTCGACATACGTGCTCGTCCAAACCTCGGGAGGAGCCACATAAGCTAATGAATCGATAACTGTAGATTGTATACGCACGGTATTTGAGGGATGAATTATGAAGTATGAATTATGAAAATTTTCGTCATCACGATATATTCATACTTCATACCTCCAATTTCATCCCTTCCCCTTCTTCCCTTCCATTCTCATGGCTAGTTTGACCACTTCACCGTCGAAATAGTTGATCCCCATTCCGGCGTCGAGCACTAGGCCTGTTCCATTCATTCCGCTCGAGCGATCGCTCAGAAGAAATACGACTGCATTGGCGACTTCTTGAGTATCCAAAGAACGCTTTCTAAAAGTGAGTTTTTCGCTAAACAAATAGCTTTCCAAATAACCAGGGATTCCTGCCGAGGCACTGGTTTTTAATGTGCCGGGATTTACGGTATTGAAGCGTACTTGGCTATCCGCGCTGAATGATTTGGCCAAATAACGAATCGATGAATCAAGCGCCGCTTTAATTGGCGACATGTATCCATAATTCTCTGCCGTAATCGTGAGTGAGGAAATACTGATAGCGACCACCGACGCGCATTCGTCCAGGTGAGGCTTGAACGCGTTCGCTACTTCAACGATCGAAAAACTGGATATCGCAGTCGCCTGCAGGTAGTCCTCGCGCTTGGTTTCGTGAAAAGGTTTAAAGCCATCCGCGTAGTTCGCGAAGGCGATCGAGTGGACGATTCCATGGATCGTTCCGTGATCGCGGCTTACGTCTTCGGCGAGTTGAGCGATCTCATTAACGTTCTCCACGTCGCACACATAGACCGGTTTGTCGCGCAAAAGCTTTTCTGTCGTTTCCTTGCGCGTTTCGGAGCGAACGGAATAGACTACTTTCGCCCCTTCCGATTCGAGCGTTTTCGCCGCGAACCAGGCGACGCTTTTGCGATTGGCCACACCCATGACCAAAATCGTTTTGTTTTCTAGACCGAGAAAGCTCATTGCTCTAAACTTGCGGCGGCGCCTTCGCCAAGGCCACGCTAAAGGTGACTGTCATGACGCGCTTGCCATCTCCGTTCTTCACCGAACCGTTCATGAAGATGAATCGGCCCATCTTTTCTTTGAGCGTTACCGTTATGTAAAGGTCGTCTCCCGGACGCACAATGCTCTTGAAACGCGCATCGGAAATCTTGGTCAGCACTGGGACCATTTCCGGATCCGCTTCGAGCTCTGCTGCTAGCAAACGATTGAGGAAGATTGCTCCGGTCTGAAACACTGCCTCGGAAATCAATACGCCCGGCATTATCGGATTGCCTGGGTAGTGCCCTTGGAAAAAAGATTCGTCAGGACTTACGTGACGCTTCGCGGTGAGAGATTCTTCGCTTTGCTCGACGACTTCGTCGACGAAGAGAAACGGCGGGCGATGCGGGATCGCTTGGAGGATTTCGTCAGTTGCCATAAACGTTTCGCTAGAACTTAAGCGACGTGCGCTTTCGTTTCGCCTTGATCGCGTTTCGCCGCAACCAATTGCTTATCTACTTTATTCGAAGTGATAACTCCGTAGTTCATCGTTCCCAACCAGCCTGACATAATAATGCCAACCGATCCGGCATGGTAGAGTCCGCTAATTTGATTCGGTAGCTCCATCGAACATTTCAATCCTTCGAATTTAGTACCGAATGAGGTGCCGCCAGGATGACGCGTATAATAGTGAATCGTTCTCGGAGTAGCCGCTTCCAGATGATCGATCTTGCTGCGCACGTCAGGGATATAGCGCTCGAGTGAAACCAAGGATTCCTCGATCATGCGCTGCTTGTGCTCTTCGTATTCCTCGTCGCTCAACTTTGTCCAGTCGCCATACTTGCCATTCAATGACGCGACGATCGTGTAGCGGCCGGAACCGGGACGCGTCTCCGGATAGTAAACTGAGAACGTACGGCTCGTCGTCCGGAAATCCACCAGCTCTTCACTGGAAAAATGCTCTGCATCGGAAGTGAAAACGAGATCACCAATATTCGGGATGCTTTCGCCTTCCCTGATGCCCATGTAAACCTGGCAAGAACTACTATTCACGCGAACGGCATTAACCTCGTCGATGTACTCCTTCGAAAATCGCTCCTCGCCGACCAGCTTCTTTACCGTGGTGATAACGTTCGCATTGGATACAATCGCCTTGCAGCGAATAGTCCTCCGATTGTCTGGTTCGCTATCGCGCGTTCTGCCCGCGACGACTACGCCCATGACTGCAGGAATGTCGCCACTGGAGTCCGTCAAAACCTGCTCGACCAGAACATTGCGGCGATGTTCGACGCCGTTCTTCTCCATCTCCTCGATCATTTTTCCGACCAGAACATCGGTACCGCCCTGGAAAGTGAAGACGCCCTTGCTCATGAAATTCGAGAATACAATTCCGAAGGTAATCGCAGGATCGTTCAGAGTGGAACCATTCGCATAAGCAATAGGTTCAAGCAGAAGACGGTGGATATCGTCGCGGCCAGGGAAAAACTCGTTCAACAGATCGCCAGTAGTCCGTTGATCGTCGTCGTAGAAATTCATCTGACGCAGGTGTACGTAAAACGCCTCCACTTGCTCGCGAGCCACTTCGAATTTCTCGACCAGGATATTCGTAAAATCTTCCCGGTCAAAAGTCGTCCACACATCGAATTGAGGATTGATGAACCGCACGTCCTTCAACTGATGAATCGAATCGGCAATCTCCTTCGTCCAATACTTGCGGCACGACTTGACCATGCCATACGGAAATCCATGAAGCGAAATATCGAAGATGTGACGCCCCGGACGTTTGAACCAGGTAGCCAAACCGCCGTACTGATAATGATGCTCCAGCAACAGCACCGAATGTCCACATTTCGCCAAGACATTTGCGCTAGTGAGGCCACCAAGTCCGCTGCCGATTACCACGACATCGTACTCGTCCTTCACTCCATCTAGCCAGTCTTTGCCCATAAGCCGCGCAGTGAAGGAAGCTTTGACCCAGTTGACAACCCCCAAATTCGCCTCAATTGCCACGCAAAAGACGGGTCTTGAGAAAAGCCAACGAAACACCCTTTACCCTTAAGGTTACAACGTTGTAATTTAAAAGGTTCGCCCGATTGAGAGAGGGTGAGAAGTGATAGAGAGATGAGGAGAAAGAGAGACATAGAGATGTGTAGGCAGAGGCACAGCGTCTCTCCGTTTCCCCTCACTCCGTCTCTCTATCCCTCCCTCTTTCTTTCTCCCTCGGTCCCCTTTTCTCCTTGCCACGAACTTTCCCCAGCTCCAGAACGACCCCCCTATGAGCAAAACCCGCGTAAAATTCGAAACGAACCAAGGAACAATCGAGTTCAAGCTCTATCCGGAATTCGCTCCGAAAGCTTGTGAAAACTTCACCACTCACATCGAGAACGGCTACTACGACGGTATCGTTTTCCACCGCGTTATCCCAGAATTCATGGTCCAATGCGGCGACCCGACCGGCACTGGCCGCGGCGGCGAATCCATCTGGAGCAAGAACTTCGACGACGAGTGCACCTCCGACCTTCGATTCGACAAGACCGGCGTCCTCGCAATGGCGAATTCCGGCCCAGGCACCAACGGCAGCCAATTTTTCATCACTACTGCCAAGACTCCTTGGTTAAATATGCGCCACACGATTTTCGGCGAAGTAGTCGAAGGCTACGATATCGTCCAAACCATTGAAGGCGTTGCCACCGACGGAGGCGACAAGCCCATAGAAGTGCAGAAGATCATCAAAGCGACCGTAGTCGAATAAGACGAACTTCCAAAACGATTTTCAACACCAAGCCCAACCTGCAAAGGTTGGGCTTATTTTTTGCCCAAACAAAATCGTGCGTCGGGACGCCCCGTGCCACCTTCCTCTACCATCACCCTATTACTCAGCCCCCTCATTCCCGAAGTAGTCTCCTACTCGTTCGAATACTGCATGACTTGCACCGTGTCTCCGCACAGCCAATACATCCTCGAGCTTCTGCAATTGAAGAATCATTTGCTCCAGTCGCAGATCTTCTTTCACGCGTAACCACAAACGACTTTTCAATGCATCGCCAGTCGGCAAACACAGGATGCCGTCGACATTAAATACGCGACGGGCGAACAAGCTGCACACATGCATCATCACTCCGGAGTGATTATTAACTGTGAGTTCTAATATTGTATTCGTTTTCATAACGTTTCTCCAATTCAATTTACGCCGTAGCCATATCCCGCAAGATCATCTCCGAATTCGCGCCTCCAGGCGGAACCATTGGAAATACCTTATGATGAACATCGATCGGAACATTGATTAGGGCAGGCCCAGGCTTAGCCAAAACTTTTGCAATCGAGCTCATCGGATCCGTGCACGTTCCCAAATCGTAAGATTCCATCTGAAACCCTTCCGCTATTTTCACGAAGTCAACTGCCCGACTATAATTGGCAGCGAAGATTCGTTTCTCGTAGAACAAATCCTGCTGCTGATGAACCAATCCCAACGAGTTGTTGTTACAAACGAAAATATTGACGTTCAAGTTTTCCTCAACCGCTGTAATCAGTTCTTGGATATTCATCAGAATACTACCGTCTCCCGTGAAGCAAACAACCGTCGCTTCGGGTTTCTCCAAGGCAGCGCCAATTGCAGCTGGCAAGCCGAAACCCATAGTTCCTAAACCACCGGAAGTCAGCCACTGTCTCGGACGCTCAAACGGATAGGCCTGAGCAACCCGCATTTGATGCTGTCCTACGTCAGTCGTGATGTACGTCTCACCTTCCAACATCCCAGCAACGTGATCAATAATACCATACGCCGAAGTGGGGTCATCCAAATCAGGCATATACATAGGGTACTCTTGTTTTAACTGTTCGATGCGATCGCTCCAAACGCTAGCTTCTTTCGGATCGATGTGCGGAGAAAGGGCCTCGATCGCGTCATTCAAATCCGCAATAATCCCGATCTTTGCGTTCTTGATCTTATTCAATTCGCTCGCATCGATATCGATATGAACGATCTTCGCATCTGGACAGAATTGAGCTACCTTCCCGGTCGCTCGATCATCGAAACGAGCGCCGAGAGCAATCAATGTATCGCACTCTTCCAAAGCGTGATTCGTGAACGGCGCGGCATGCATGCCCAACATACCGAGTGACAAGGGATGCCGCGTGGGTAATGCCCCTAAACCCATCAAAGTCATAACCGCCGGAGCGTTCATTTTCTCAATCAATGCCCGAACCGATTCCGATGCTCCTGAGTGAATCGCTCCACCGCCAACGTAAACAATAGGACGTTTAGCTTCGTTAATCATCGTCGCCGCATCCTGGATACTCTGCATATCAATAGCAGGCGATGGATCCATAGCTCCATTCTCGGGCCACTCCCCGAACTCGATCAGTTCCATTTGAACATCCTTCGGAACATCGATCCAAATCGGACCCGGACGTCCAGACATGGCAACGCGAAACGCATCCGGAATGATCTCGAAAAGCTCCTTAGCCGAACGAGCGAAATAGTTATGCTTCGTTATCGGAACGCTTAAACCGTACGTATCGATCTCCTGAAACGCGTCTGTACCGATCATATCCTGAGGAACCTGTCCCGTAATGCATATAATCGGAATCGAATCCAACTTCGCATCCGCAACCGCGGAAATAGCATTCGTCGCCCCCGGTCCCGAGGTCGCGAAGAATACCGCCGGGTGACCCGTTACCCGAGCCTGGCCCTGAGCGATAAAGCCCGCGCCTTGCTCATGACGAGCTAGGATATGGTGAATCGACTTCGATTGCGAAAGGGCATCGTACATCGGTAGATTGGCTCCGCCTGGGATGCCTGCAATCTGCCGGATGCCGTGTCGCTCCAGAAGTTTAATGATAATTTCAGCGCCTGTATATTTCATGATCGTTTTTTTATTCGGTTGGCGCCGACTTGAAATCGAAGGGTTCTAAACACAAAAAACCCGCCGATTCGCGTCGGCGGGTTTTTTCGAAATTCGTTTAGAACGTTTTCGTTATTTCCCCAACGACGCGGTCGATACGACCACGAGGACCACTGCCACATTGACTGTGACGAGGCTCGCTAGCGAAAGCACGTTGTTGAAATTACGATTGTTCATTTCTGAATATTGATTCGAAGACTATCGGATAGATCGTCCCCAAGTTGAGCGACGAACAAGTAGAGCGATCAGATGCTCGTCAAGCGGAAAGAACAACCACCCACGAATCGCTCTCAAACCTGATACTCGCCGTCGCGATAAATAATCTGGCTCGAACCATCCTTCAAATAGGCCGTGACGACTCGGTTCGATGTGGCGACGATATCGGTATGAACCACGGAATTGTTATAGCCCATCGTCTCCCACTCTTTTTCGGAAACGCTGGTTTGATCGCCGGTAAAAGAATCACGGTACGCAGCGCCAACTGCGATATGCGTATTGCCATTTTCACCGCCAACATTCTCGTCGAAAAGCGTTTCGCCCATGAATTTCGTTATACGCGAGAAACGGCGATCCGTTAGGGAAAACTCGCCGACTTTGTCAGCATTCTCAACTGCGATCATCTCTTTAAAAATCGCTTCTCCCTCGGAGGCTGTAGCCTTTACTACTCTTCCGTCCTTAAATTCCAGACACGCGTCTTTTATCAAATTACCATATCGATAGAGCGGCTCGGTGAAACGGATTCGCCCTTCCGTTCCGCGCCAATCCGGAGAAATAAATAATTCGAAACTCGGAATATTGCGTCCCGATCCACCCAACCATTTCCGATTCTCGCCGATCGCCACCCACAGATCGGTATCCGCTGCCTCTACATGAAGCTTCTCGATCGGCATGGCATCCAGCTTGTCTTTGATCGCGTACAGTTTCTCGTACAAGGCCTTCCACTTCCCGGCAGGATCCGGATCATCGAGATAACACGCATTCGAGATCTCCGCCCAATAATCTTCCAAACTCATTCCCACTTCGTCGGCCATGGCCTGCGTTCCGTACATACAAAGCGTCCAGGTATACTTTCCCTCGCCTTCCTTGGTTCGTCGCCAATCCATGTATGGCTTCAGTGCTTTCTGGGCTGCCATTATCTTGCCGCTATCAATACCATCGAGCTCCTTCTTGTCCGTTTCCGCGAGGACAACCACCGTGTGATCAACCTCGTCCACGAGCCCTTTCAGATATTTCTCTGGGAAGAAATTCAGCTGTTCATCGCTAGCTAGCTCGTAATGCTCCCGAGCGAAATCATCGGGAGTGTAGAAAATAATCGGATGAGCACCCGCCTTCAAAACCGCTCGGCGCAAAGTTACCAAAAGAGGCTTCGCAACCTCCGGCACGCGAATCTGCACCACTTCGCCCGGCTTGACGCCCTCGCCACTATTCAAGGCGAAGTTGATCATCACATCCGCGTATTTCTCCAAGGTTTCTTCCGAAGGCTGAAAGCTCATAACACTATCCATTGAAGCGATTTCGGACAATTGCAAGCGCTCTAAAGCTCGTTGAGCCGAAAGGCTTGGACAGCAAGCCCGTCAAGGGTCGAGGCGATTCGACAGGCCACGGCCCATACGCGTCAGCTCAACTGAAATTCGACTGAAACCACGCCGCCTTGCGACGTAGCTAAGCGAGGGACTCGCGTGGAACCTGCAACGGCAATCGACCTCCTGGGCTTAAGTTGACGCGTATGTGCTCAGCCCTCGCCCGAAAACTGGCCACTACAGAATTCTAATCGTAAGCGGATAACGGTACTGCTCGCCTTCGTTAGACCGCACGCACGCCAGAATGATGAAGATGACCTCCGCCAATGCGAGCCCAGCGAGAATCGGAATACCTATCAAAATGATACACAAGAATGCCGCCACGATCGTGTAGATACCCATGCTTATCTGAAAATTGACCGCCTCCCGCCCTTGGTCGTCGATGAAAGAACTTTCGTCTTTTTTCACCAGCCACAAAACCAATGGCCCAAGCAGCCCCGCAAAGGGAATGCCTGTTAAACTTAGCAAACCCGCAAGGTGGCAAAAGGTCGCCCACATTCTGGTATCTCGGTCAATCGCTTGTTCCATGCCCAAGAATACACCTCTCGACGCAGTCAAGTTGCACATCAACGCAATTTTTATCGCCTCGATAAATCACGTCACCTCTATGCAACGATTTTCACCGATCGCGACTGGACTCCGAGCAAACTAGATCCGATAATCCCCCTTTCCTATGCTGCGCCTTCTTCTTCCCCTCATCGTCTTGGCAATCGCTTCCGCCCATGCTGCCGAACGCAATATCATCTTCATCGTCACCGACGACCAAAGCCCGACTCTAGGTTGCTACGGCGATCCCGTCGCGCATTCGCCCGCGGTCGATAAACTCGCCGAAGACGGAATGCTTTTCCGTAGGGCTTACGCAACCACTGCTAGCTGTTCCGCGAGCCGATCCGTCATTCTCTCCGGTCTGCACAATCACTTCAACGGGCAATTCGGCCACCAGCACGCCTACCACAAGTTCTCGAGTTTTCACAACGTCGTCAGCCTTTCCCTACCCCTAGCCCTCACCCGCGCCGGCTACCGCACAGGGCAAATCGGGAAATACCACGTCGCTCCCGAAGAAGTCTACCGCTTCGAAACCTATTTGAAAGGCAACTCGCGCAACGCAGTCCAAATGGCGGAAGTTGCCAAAGATTTCATAACCGACGACGACCCGCGCCCCTTCTTCCTCTATTTCGCAACAAGCGATCCGCATCGCGGCGGTGGCAATGACGAGACCTATCCCGGAAAGCTCAAACCCAACATGTTCGGCAACTTGCCCAAAAAAGCTGCCTACGAAGGGATCGACGAAGTCTTCTACGATCCGAAAACCGTGCCCGTGCCATCCTTTCTCCCCGATACCCCCGAGTCCCGTAGCGAGCTCGCCCAATACTATCAAAGCGGAGCTCGCATCGACCAAGGCGTAGCCAAACTAGTCGAGACCCTCAAGGAAGCCGGACTCTACGACAAAACGCTCATCGTCTTCACCGCCGACCACGGTATGGCTTTCGCTGGGGCGAAGACCACAGTTTTCGAAGCGGGACTGCACGTGCCATTCATCGTCCGCGATCCCTATCAAAAAAAGCGCGGAATCGAATCAGACGCGATGATCAGCCACGTCGACATCGCTCCCTCGCTCATCGACTTCGCCCAGGCCTTAGACTCGAAAAAGAACCGACCCACGGACTTCCTCGAATCTAACGACTACTGGTCCGACAAAGACTACGTCGAACGCGACAATCGCGGCCACCGTCCATTCGAGCGCTACCACGGCCAGTCCTGGATCGACATCCTAGGAAATGCCAAAGCAAAGCATCACAAGACAATGTTCGCTTCGCATACCTTTCACGAAATCACCATGTACTATCCGATGCGGGCCGTCTGGGACGGGGACTACAAATTGATCTGGAACATCGCTTCCGGACTTCCCTATCCCTTTGCCTCCGATCTTTGGGCTTCCTCCACTTGGCAAGCTCAACTGGAAAAAGGCGACGACGCCCTCTACGGTTACATGAACGTCGGCTCCTACGTAAACCGACCTCCCTTCGAGCTCTACAACGTTAAGGAAAACCGCTACGAAGCAGTCAATCTCGCCAGCAATCCCGAGTACGCCGATGTCCTCGAATCGCTTAAGAAAAAGCTCAAAGAATTCCAGAAATCCACCAACGATCCCTGGATCAGTAAATGGAACTACGAGTAGCCTAGCTACGGCGAATACACGTCAACTCAAGTCCGAACCATTGCAGGTTCCACTGCCGAAGTCTCGGCGTAGCTACTCGAGGGATTCGAGTGGTATTCAGACGATTTCAGTTAAGTTGACGCCTACAAACCCGCCCAGCCAGACCAATCAACGCTGTTTCCAATAGAAGATTGCCGTAGCGCCACAAGCAACCCACGACACTCCCGCCACTAAAGCATAAAACGCTCCAATCAAAAGCGGCAGCGTATCCACAAGTTGGCTTCGCGTAGGCTCGGGATAAAGCGATAGAAGGTCGGACAAAGGTGGCTGCATCAGAGCCAGAGACAGCGCATCAGAGTCAAGAATCATGACTTGATAGGCGAAATACACGCTAAGGCTAGCCGCCAATCCAAGCTGATTTAGGGCCATCCATCGTACCGCATCGCCTTGATTTCCTATCTGTGCCCGTTTTCTCAGAACCAGCTCAACGATTCCATGAAATGCCGCTGCGAGGGAGATAGCGGCCCCGGCCCACGCGCCAAAAGCCAATGACGCCATCAACGAAAGCCCTCCTACAATAACCAAACTCCAGCCATTGATCGCCGACAAAACCCGAAATAGCTTCCCGAAACCGCTCAATTCCGACTCCAATCATTTTCAATTTCCATCGAATCAATCCTAGCTAGCTGCAGCATACTCAAAACCTCTGACGCTTCTTTCGATTCCTGTAAACGAGAGAATGAAAACCCTGAAAATCTAAACCATTTATCAAATGCTTTTAAAAGGACGATTTATCATTCGAGTTACCTCCTAATTCTCCGATTCATTATGCAGATCGAAATTACCATTTTTTTAACTAGTCAATGATACCTATAACGCCTGCTGATCTTAAACGCGCCGCAAACGACTTGCCGCCGTCTCCACAAGTATTCGGAAAACTCGGCAAATTGCTCCGAGACACGAGCACTGGGCTGGATGATATTACCGACCTGGTCAACACCGATGCTTCGTTGACTGCGCAAGTGCTTCGACTCAGCAACAGCGCCCTATATGGTCACGGCATTCCCATCGACACTCTCGACGATGCGATCAACAGAGTTGGTTTCCGGGCCGTTTTCAAACTCGTCGGCGTGGCTGCCGTCTCGGAAGTCTTTTCTCAACGCAACGCCACCTACAGTGTCGAGGGTTCGCTCCTTTGGGAAAACGCCCTTTGCTGCGGGCTAGCCATGGAGAGCTTGGCACAGAAACTAGGCATGGACGAACAAGAAGCCTATACGCTCGGCCTCCTCCGCTCATTTGGAAAACTCGTCATCAACACCTGCGTGAGCAAACGAGAAAATCCGGTCAATTTCACGGCGAACGCGGGTTCCGAACTAGTCGAATGGGAAGAGGAGCACTTTGGGCTCAACAATCCACAAGCTGCTGGTTTCCTTCTCTCAACCTGGAATTTTCCAGCCGAGACCATTGATGCGATCCAGAACCAATACACGCCGGAAGCTGCAACTCAGTCAAAAGACGCCGCGATGCTCAATCTAGCTGCTTTGATCACCGAGAATCTTGGCAAAGCACTACCAGGCGAATCCCAATACTGGGAATCGGCCGAAACCTACCTCCAACAACTAGGGCTCAATGGCGCTCACCTCGAAGAAGCTCAAGAATACGTCGAAGAGACGCTCGAATCAGTTCTCGCTTCGGTCGCCGCTTAGTCAGTCCGACCTAGATCCAAACGCAAACCGACGAAAATCAATCTTTGATAACGTCGTCAGGATTGAATCCCGATTCAGTCACTTCCGAATCGTCTGCGGGAACTCCCTCGGAAGATTCCTCGTTTGCAGCCTGAATAACTGATGCCGGATCAAAAGCGTCATCCGAATCGCCCTTCTCGGCATTCGCCTGAGCGGCAGCTATAATATCCATCGGATCGAAGCCGGCTCCCCCATCGTCATCGTCGGACGCGAGAATTCCTTCAGTGTCGAGATCTTCAAGTTCATCTTCCTCCTCGGTCGAATCAGCTAACGCAGCCTCCCCTTGAGGTGCCGCCTCGCTCGATTCTAGAGCATTGCTTCCACCTTCCAAAGTGGCCCCACCTTCGTTGATCTTCAATAGAAGATCCGTCTTCAGAAATTTCAGGATCTTGTCAGTTAGGGCCGGCAACTTCCAAATTTCTGGCGAAACCAAAACATCTTCAAATCGCTTGCCCGCGACCGGTATGTTAATCGAGTAAAGCATGCATTCGCCTTCGTCGCTTTTGAAAACCGATCTGACGTTAATCGTGCACCAAGGCGAAGCTCCAACTTCCGGCGGGTACAAATACAATTCAGTCTGCTTGCCCCCTAAATCGATAAAGCGCGTGAAACGCATTACATATCCACCGCCCCAATCCTTAAGGAAATTGGCAATCTCGTTCTCTATGGCCTCCGCTACTTCAATCGCTACTACTTTCATATGGATAAACTGCGCTTTGCCTAAACCAAGTTCGCTACTATCTCACTAGCTTCTAAGAATATTCGCACGCCATGCAAAGGAATTTCTAGCCGCGACCTCCAGAATCCTCACTCCGCTGCTCCACGAAGGCACTCACAATCTCAGCCGTCAAGGCCATCAAATCCAATCCTTCGATAGTCGAAACTGCTCTTGGGCGACCATTAAAGCCAAACGCTACATTCAAAAATCCAACCAAAACCAAACCCAACGAAATTGCCATATTTCCCCGTTCCAATTGCACCCACAATCCCAATACGAAAATAACTGTGCCTAGAGTGATATAAACCGACTGCATAATGGGCGGGAACGTCTTAACCTTTAAAGAGTGAATATCATCCGCCGTAATCATCGTACCCTTCTGATCGATACGCCGTTCGCACAACTCCCTGCCCGCCTGGATTACCCGTTTTTCGATAAACGTCTTGCTCATACCCGAAATCAAACGCCAAAGCAGACTAAGTCAACCCGTCCGTTGAAAAGGATGTGCGCAGGGGCGGGTTCCTACCTATTGGTTCCCATTTAGCAACAGCAAGAAGGTAGGGCTGCTCGAGACGAGCGGCCTCTACCAGAGGCACCCCCCCAAATGAACCACTGGGCTACTTTGATTGCACGCAAGCGCCAGCCCTACACAAAACGTCCAATCACTCAATCGGAGCTGGCTCGTAGTCGGAAGGATTCACCCAGCCCGTCTTTTTCGGGGTGAACTCTCCCTTCATGAAACGTTCGTAGAAATTCCATCCATGCTCCTGCGAGAAACCGTAACCATCGAACACATCTCCATTTCCAAGGATGCGCGGATCCTTCTGCTCTTTCAGAGTGTCCTCCATTCGCGTCTTCATCTGACGCTTCAAGTCGCTCAAGCGCTCGTCGTTCGCCAAATTATTCAAACACTCCGGATCGTTCGCTATATTGAAAAACTCTTCGTCCGACGTCCGCTTCCCAAACGACAGCTGCCAATAGGAAGCATCTGCGCCTGATCGATACAATTCCAAGATCTGCGTCTTTGTCGGCGATCCATCTACATCAAGATATCCGAGCTCCGGGTTGCCCGCAGGCCAGAGATCGATCTTGTAATTATGAAGGTACAGAAAATCTTTGCCAACGATTCCGCGAATTGGAAATCCTTGATTGCCGGGCCGACTGTAGTCGTGACGCTCTTTCCCGATCATCACATAATCTCGTTTCGGATTCACCTGGCCGCTTTTCTTCGAATTGAAAATATCCGATAAGCTTCTTCCCGGCGAATCTGACATTCCCGAATCCGAAAAACGAATACCGGCTACATCGAGAAACGTCGGAGCCAAATCAATAAAGCTCACCATGTCCTCGACAACACGTCCCGGATTGCGAATCCCCGCTGGCCACATCATAGCGAGCGGCATATGATTCGAGTACTCGTATTCCTGAGCCTTCCCGCGTGGGAATGGCATACCATTATCCGAAGTCATCACTACAAGCGTATTTTCCAACAAACCACGCTCTTCGAGCGACGCAATCATGCGCCCTAAATGGCGATCCGCATGTTCGATCTCCAAACCATAATCAAGCATGTCATTCCGGATCACTTCATTGTCAGGCCAAAAACCAGGAACCTCATCAATATCATCGATGCTCTTACCACCCAACTTCTGTCCGCTTCCGTATTCATAACGTCGATGCGGCTCTTTCGCTCCATACCAAAAAAACCAAGGTTCGTCCGCGTCTACCTCTTTCAAGAAAACATCGAAATTGCCTGCGTAGTCCTCGCCAGACATTCCATTCGCAGGCCTTTTAACAAGCTGCTCGCTTTGGTAAGGTTTTGCAATCAACTCACGCGGCGATCCATCTACGTTAACTGCTGTCCCCGGACCCCAGCCTTTGCCGGTCTTGCCTGCCTGATAGCCACTCTCTCGAAGGACTTCAGGAAACGTTTTGAATTTCGTAGGAAATTTGACCACATGATTCGCCGCTTCCTCTAGTTGCCACGAATTGCGACCAGTAAGAATGCTCGAACGAGACGGTGCGCATTTAGCATTCGGCGTATAGGCGTTTTGAAAAAGGATGCCCTCTTCCGCCAGACGATCGAAAGCCGGCGTATTCATCCATTCGCACCCATAAGCACTCATATGCATGTAGGACGCGTCATCCATAATACAGAATAAAATATTCGGACGTTCTTTATCCGCTGCATTCAATGCAGTGAGAAAGACCAAAGCGAAAAACAGAGGTAAAACACGAGGTATCATCCCTCCATTTCGTCATTCGATTCCTTCATTGCAACAGGGAAATCCCCCCATTGTCACAGTCTTCGCCTTTTAAAGCCCCAGCCCTAGACACTCGAATGGTAGCGGTCGATCTCCGAGCGGCCATATCAAGCAGATCAAGAATCTGGTGGCCCTACAATCTACCGCTTTTTGAACGAATAGCGTAGTCCTAGCTTTTCAGCTTCTTCGCGCATTTCAGCATCGGTCCACATCTCAGTTCGATCGGTTGTCGCCTTGCGCGCTTCGACAATCGTCTCCGAAGTTACCGGGTCGCCCCAAGATCGTCGATTCCACCTGTAGCCAATGTAGTTGATAACATCCGCCAACTGCTGATCGTCATAAGCCTGCCCAAACGGGATCATCACGCCTTCGCCATAGTGCCTTCCACGAATAGGTCCAGTCATGCCGTTTATCAGAATTCGCGCGATGAGCGGAGCTTGTTCGCTACCGTGCATAAAAAGCGGACTCTCCGCGAGCGGCGGAGCCAGCAATGTATCTCCTTCGTAAATACCAAGACCACGATCGCCATGACACGTCATGCAGATCGACTTATAGACGGTCTCCCCACGCTTGGACGTAGCGCTTAATGCAGCTCGCTCTTCCTTTGCTTTTTCCGCATTAGCAAGCCCAACGAAAATGGGATGATCCTCATTCGATCTAAATATCGCTTTCTGTTGGGCAATACTCTGCTTCGTTCCCACCTTCCCAAACGAATTATAAATCTGAATCACAAGCTGTGGATCCGATTTATCCTGAGCCAAATGATCGTTGATTGCCTTCGAAATCGCCGAGTTCCCCTCTTTCAACGAAGGCTCAGATAAACGGACCCCCGTCATTTGCACTCGACTTGATTCGTGATTGAGAGCGCTCAATACCAATTTCGCATTCACCTGCCCAAGCCCCTCCAAAGTCCACAAGGCATTGATACGAGCGTTGTCTGATTTTCCTGATCGAGCCATTTTCTTCAAAGCGGGGATCACTGAATCGTCGCCGCGTAAAACAATCTGCATCTGAGCCTGGTCGCGCCACCATCCATTCTCATGATCCAAATACGCCACAAGCTCCGAGCTCGATTGATCCAGCATACGCGGCCGTTCGAAAACCTTGCCGGCATCCGGAACCAAACGATAGATTCGTCCATGACGCGTCACGTCCAGCATTCCCCAATCCCTTATGCGGTGATAGCGCTTTACCCAAGGATGATTGCCCTCGGTCGGAAACCAGTTCTTTTCTTGAATAATCCCGCGATACATATCGGAGAAGTACAGCGTTCCATCCGGACCCGACTCACTCCAGACCGGTCTGAAATACGTATCCGTAGAACGGATAAACTCAGCCTCGGGAGTCACATTATAAGCAATGCCTTTCCCACTAGACCAATCGAAGCGACTACCGCGAATAAATCGACCAACCGGCTCGCAGGTCGTCATAATCCCTTCGTAGCGCCCCATTATTCCCGAGCGAATAATCGTCTGACCCGAACTGGCGGAAAAATTGGTCAAGACACGCCTATTATCGACATCGTATCCACCGGAAGACTGATCCTCCGTTTCGCAAATCGAATAAGGCGTCTGATAGTCCGGCCCATGCTCGTCGATCGAAACAATCGGATAGCCCGCGGGAAATTGAAAAGAATGCGCCGGATTCGCCCCACCGGCCCACGTTCCGTAAATTCGCCCATCGTCATCGCGAGCAATGCCCCATTGCGAAACGCGAGGCTCAGAATGCAGAGACGAAATCAGCTTACCATCTTCATACTTGAATCGGAAATAATTCGAATCGATTCGATTATCCAAATTCCACATCAATCCCGTGGACTGATGCTCGATATTCCCTTTATGAGGTTTGCCTTCATAAGCAAGTTCGCGTCGGTCAGCCACCCCATCCTTGTTATCGTCGAAATAAGACCAAACGGAATTCTCGTCAGTAAAATTCACCAACACACGATCGTGCAATGGCAAGACAGTCCGAGGAAGCAGGACATTGTCGATAAAGACCGTACGCCGGTCCATCTTACCATCGCCATCCGTATCCACTAATTTGACCACACGAGATACTTTATCCTTCGCGTTCGACCCATGTTCGTCCTGCATGTAAGTCCGCCATTCGCACACGTACATCGCTCCATTTCCATCGAAAACAAAACTCGCTGGCTCTTGGACCATCGGCTCGCTCGCGACCAGTTCCAGATGAAAACCGGCAGGAACCTCTATCGTTTTCATCGACTCCTCCGGACTCAAAGCCGGGATCCGATCGACAGCAAAAACATTAGCCGACGCCAAGCCGGCTAGAGAACAAGTTAGGGAAAAACGAGAAAACGTATTCATAAACAACAAGGGGTAAGTTCGATAAGGAAACAAATATTCCAATTTTAAAGGATAGCACAAGCCCGATTCCCAGAACTTCCGCGTACATTCACTTCCGCAAGCCAATAAATCGAGACCGGAGGTCTCGATCCACCCATCAACCTCGGAAGATGGTGCGAGACGTCCCGGCTCGCGATATTGAGCAACAAAATAAAATCCCCAGATATTTAAGACTGTTAAATAAGTCCAATTGCTTCTAGCAGATAAACTGTAGGGAGGGTCGCTGACCCGCCTATTAGGATGAGATGCCGCCTCAGCGAGACGACCTACAAAATGAATTCACCGTATTGGGTTTGAATTGTGGTGTTCTTTCAGATTTAATTAACAGTCTCTTAGACCGTTCACCTGAACCGAAACGAATACAGATCCGCATCGCTCATAACAATTCGCATCCTAATCGCTAGCCCGGCAAGATCCGCAACATCGGAACCGTCATTCCATTTCACAACCCGCTCTATCTCGTTTCCGAAAATGGGGGTACACTGTTCCAAGGAGAATCCAGGAATTGGTTTCCCTTCCAAATCCTGCAATTCGACCCTCAATTCTCCGGCAGCTGAACTTTCGTAGTTGATTTCCAATTTCTCGCCTTCGAATCGAAATCCTTTCGAAAGCAACTCTCCCCCATCATACGACGCATGCACTGAAACAAATCCATCAAGTCTCAACGAATACCGATCCAAATGAGCCGAAGGCTGCGCGTAGTGCGACATCCTATAAATATACAGCTTCCGACCATCGCCTTCAGCCAACCCAAGAGCAGGCGTATTATCTCGAGCAACCCAATCCAATGGTGTGTCCCCTGGGCGAATAAACGCTTCCATAAACGAACGATCGTAATACCTGCCGCCACGCGTACTCATAAAAATCGAGTCGCTAGAAGCGATCGCGTATTTTGGATTGTCAACCAATCCGCTCGAAACGCTTTCATCCAAAGCTGCCTTCTTGGGGAAAAAGCGCTTTGCCAAAGCAAGATAGATATGAGGCGCTCGAAAATACGGCTGTGTACCGTTCGTATACAAATGCTCCATCGGCGTATCGCCGAAATCCATCGCCACCGGATCCGTCCAATTTAAAAAATCCTGCGAGGTCGTGCGACTTATCGTGCGAAATCCATTAAACCCTTCTCCGGTCCACGTTCGAAAATAACACACATACTGCCCCTCGCTAGCCGACCAGAATGCAACGTTATGCGAATCGAATAAGCCCTGCGTAAAAATGAACTCCTCACGCCACAGCTTCCAATGTATTCCATCAGGCGATACAAATGCCGCCAATCCTTTACCCTCAACTCCGGTAATCGCCTTAAACCGGAGCTCGGCCGGAACCCCAGGTCGCGTATCCAACATCGGACTGAAACTGCGCGAGTATTTGTTATGAATCGCCAAAACGACGTTGTTCTCCTTTGTACCATTAACTTCGAAAATTCCCAAATTGGGTTTCGTCCAACTCACCCCATCAGTCGACTCTGCGTAACACGTTACAGCCACCGTGCCTTCTTTCACATTCGGCAGACCTCGATAGTACATCCGATACAGATCGCCATCCTTAATGATCGTCGGATAAGCCGAAAAACGTCCTTCCCAAGGTTTGTCGAACGCAAACGCCCGGCCCTCTAGCAAGGGCTCATGGAGTCGCAACTCAAGCCCGTCCAGCGATTCGATCAGAAAATCATCCACAAAGAGTTCCCGTCGATTTTTTAATTCAAGGACAGAATCCTCGGCAATCAAAGCGGTAGACACGAACGACAGAATTACCGAAGCCAGAAGGGTATTTGTAAAAGGGCTCATAAAAGGTAAATGCCTAATCTCTACCAAATTCCTCGGCAACGTTTTCCTTGGTTTACCATACAGTCGAAATGATAATTTCAAACGATTGTTTGAATCCATATTTTTCTCCGAAACGTATTAGTTAGTAGACTAAAACGAATCGTAGCTCGGTTCGAAAATGAAGAGGAGGAAACATGAAATATGATAAATTACGGGGATACATCCCAATAAGAAACCTGATCGCTTGCCTCGCAACCGCCATGGTCGCTTTGCCAATCGCGCTATCAGCATCGCCTAAAAAGGAAGCCATCGAAAATAGCCTTATCGTCAACATTGACGACTTTCGCGCATCATTTGACCTAGACGCCGAATTGATACGAGAAGACTTGCTTGAGCGAGCATTCTACGATGCCGCCCGCCATCAAAAACTAAAAGGATTCGAGCTTCGCTACAATGACGAAGGCGACAAAGGAGCACGAGACTACCTTAATCTCAACATACTCCATTGGAGACGCAGCATTGGGAATATGTACGAAATCACCGTTTCCGCCACCTACTACGATGCAGATGGCAAAGAAATCAAACTCGGCGTATTTCATGGATACCGTTCAGGAATCGATATTTCGATGCGCGGCGACATAGCCGATCATTTCGCCGACACCGCCGAAGACGCATTCGGGCAAGCACTTAAAAAATTGCGTAAAACTCTGACCTAGCGAACCGGTAAGGAAAATCGCAATCAACTAAACCTCGGAATTCATTCCCGAGGTTTTTTGGATACGCTGTGCGAAGCAATTTACACTTCAGTAAGACCCGAAGCTTCCAAAAGATAGCGAGCGATCACAGATCTCGAGTTAGTCGAACCAAGCCTTTCGAATACTTCTTCAACTGGTTCCTGGAAGGATTGTCAGCTAGGTTGGATATCATATCCGCAATCTTCACCTTCCTGGCCAATGATGAATCCGCAACACTCTCCAAATACGTTTCGTATTCAGTTTCCTTGGTTTTTGTCAAAAGAACCACTGCATCGATACACTCATTGGGGAATCCTTTCTCTCTCAGTAGATCAGCCGTAATCTCAGTATCTTCAATTACATCATGAAGCCATGCCACAATCTGAGCATCAAAATCTGGACCCACTCGACCCGCAACGGCCTTAGGGTGTTCGATATAAGGGATCTTCCCTCCTCGTCTGAACTGACCAAGATGCGCTTCTTCAGCAATTTCCTCAGCCAATACCACTAATTCCGATTTATTCATGATTCTAAAGTTAGCTACCCATTCATTAAGAGAAAAGTTGCGGCTAATTTTGCTACTTAACCATTTAGAAATTTGCTCCAAAGGTCTGACTCGGCCAATTCCTTCAGTACTTCATTTCGCTTCTTGAGAAGGGACTCCATGTAGCTCGTCAGAAATATGGCTTCCGCAATTCGCCCCAAAGGTCCAAACGGGGCCCGAAACTCGAATTGATCGGTCATTTCCGTTTCGCCATTCCTTTCTTCAAATCGGTGTTCGTGATGCATCGAAGCAAAGGCTCCCGAAACCATTTCATCCTCAAACGCGTGTGGGCGATCCATCTTCGTGATCTTAACCTTCAGACGTTGTTTAACTCCTAAGTGAAGCGCTTCCCAAGTAACCGTTTCTCCTTCTTCGATTAAACCGCTCGTCCTTCCCTCGACTGCCCTTTCGCTAGACTGCCAAGTCGAAGCCATATGAGCATCAATACTTCGGGCCAAGTCGAACACTCGCTCTACGGGCGCGGAAATACGAGTTGTGAGAAGAATCAATGGCATTTTATTAAAATGCCAATCAACCGAACAATCAGGGCAACGATTGTCGCGCAAATAAATGTAGGAACCAACCAACTTATAGCTGTTTGAAAGACGAATTCCCAATTCGTCCCATCAGGTCCGTGAAAAATGCCGCTAGGGTTCTCTAGCCACTCCCCCACTGTTACAAATAGTGTAATAATAATCGCGGCAACCCCACCACATAAAAACCTGAATACGCAGAGTTTCGAAAGACAAGAGAATGATTTATTTCGGTTTTGACTCATGGGATTCCTTACGCAGACAACACAAATTGGAAATACTTCTTCACAACTAGAATCTCAAGAAAATCGTATCCTATTTCCAAACACGAATCTTTCATCGAAAGAATACACTCTTCCAACTGTCTAACACTCACACTAAATCGCAAGCGTCGGCTGGCATCCAGTGAGCGTCTTTCCCGTCCCACTTCACGTTGCAGCCAATCGGGTTCGTTTCGGAAATGCTTATCGGCTGACCGCTTGTTGCTTCTTCGAGAACACGTTCGAGATCATTGACGGTCAATGCACTACCGTCGCGTGGCGTATCAATGCCACGTCCGGTGTAGATGAGTTTTCGCGCCTTGTCGAAAACGTAGAAATGTGGTGTGCGCAATGCCCCGTATGCCAATGCAACGTCCTGCGACTCGTCGTGCAAGTAAGTCCATGGAAAACCGTGCTCTTCCATTCGCGTAACCATGTGAGGAAAATCGTCCTCTGGATACGTCTTCTTGCTGTTAGCGTTGATCGCGACAAACGAAGCGCCGCTTTCCTTGAATCGATCGGCAGTCTGCCTCGTAACCTCATCCGAGCCCGTCACGAAAGGGCAATGATTACAGGTAAAAAATACGACCAAAAAATCGGACGACGCAAAGTCGCTCAACGAATAATTCCGACCATCGGTCGCTGGAAGATAAAACTCAGGAGCACTAGCTCCAACGGGTAGCGTAAAGGACATAAACGCATCCTTGGTGAAATTCCCCTATTCTGGCAACGATTTATCAGAAATAATTATCCCAATAAGTGGCATCACTAGATTGCTGTTTTTGCCCACGACGAAGCGAAGTGGAGATGGCAAGGCAATCACACGAATTTTCACGAATCATATTAAGCATGATTGAGTATTCATTCGTGAAAATCCGTGTAATTCGTGGGCAACTAAGCTTTTTCAAACGTTAGCCCTGCTTCGGCACTGGCTTCACTCGCGGCTGAAGCGATTTCAGACGTTGCTTGAAGTCCTTCGGTAATGGCTGAACCCAATTCACCGTTTCGCCAGACGTAGGATGAATAAAGCCCAACTCGGCAGCGTGCAGCATGACTCGATAGCCTGGAATAATTGGTCCTGTAAAACCTCGAATATAGACCTTCTCGCCAACGATGGGATGCCCGGCTTCGCTCAATTGAATGCGGATCTGATGCGTCCTTCCGGTTTCGATGCGACAAGCCACCAAGCTCGCCCCATCCAAACGCTCAACGACTTCGACATGAGTTACGGCCAACCGCCCTAGTTCCTCACCTTCCGAGCTTAAACGCCCTTCCGGAACTGAACCGCGAATACCGGTGCCCGCATCTCTAGCCAGTCTCGATCGAATCGTCTGCGCCTTAATTTTGCCGTGCACGATCGCATAGTATTTCCGCTCGATGCTATGCGCTCTAAATTGCTCCGACAGCGCTTTTTGAGCAGTGAACGTCCGGGCGAAAACCACCAGGCCGCTCGTTTCCTTATCGATCCGGTGAACCACTCCCAAGCTTACTTTATTGCGTCGTCCCTTTGGATCGGACGCACGCAATTGATCAAGAGTCAATCGGTCCAAAGTCTCCGTTTCATCGCTCGAATGGTGGGGAACGGTCATCATCCCAGCAGGCTTATTAACAACCACAATATCCTCGTCGAACATTACGATCTCTTTGGGATCGAGAGCCGACTTCGGCGCAGTTTTCGGAGCGCTCATCCGCAACTCGATACGGTCCCCCGCGGCAACGACGAATTCGCGAGCCGTAATGCGCGTTCCATTGAGAAAGATCTTACCCGTATCAATCCACGTTCGAGCTTTTATCCAAGGCAAGTCGAAGTGGCGTTTCACCGCTTTATCCAATCGAGCCTTATCAAGCTCGGGCGCGATGAACCGATCGGGCTCTTCTTCGTTTTCAGACTGTGGTTTATTTTCGATCAAACCGTTAACGCGCTAATTCGACCGATTGTCCAGTTCAGCGATCCACCTAGCCTCACAAAAACCGAAATACCATCATGAAGCAAACGAGGCGCGAGCGCATCCTGTTAAAACACCCTCAATCCGACGCCACCTACGGAGTATACTCCGCTAGCATCGACTCCAGGCTCTCTTGGCTCGCTTTGGCTGTCAGGACGAACACATGTCCGCCAGACTCCCATTTGCTGACAGTCCAACCAGCTTTTTTCGGCTCGAATTCAAAGCTCTTCTTCAGATCGACGTTCTCGAATTCTTCGCCACGAGCGATGAACAAGTGATACACGACCTCGGCGTCGATGCAGATGATAGCAACCTTGCTATCCGACCAATTTAGCGGGCGGCACCCGATTCCTTTTTGAGCCAAAAAGCGCTTTGGCAGCTCCTTCGGCAGTTCGAAATTCTGTTCCTCAAGCCAATCGGTTATCTTGGTCGTGTCTTTGTTAAAGTAACTCAATCGCGGGCCATCGAAGGAGTAATTAAAAGCCCGCTCGACTAGCGGCCCAGTGTACTCGTCGCTCCGATCGATGCCATACTTGTAATAGAGATTGAACGCCAAAAGCAAACTAGCGGCTATGGCCAAATACCTCATAAAACTCCAGCGCCGCGCCTTGCCTTTCGACACGCCTTCCACGCTAGCATACAAAGCAGCCTTCAAATCGCTCGGTGGTTCAAACTGGAGCAGTTTGCCTTGGATCTCGCTGTCTCGCTCTTTCGCTCGTTCCCACCAGCTCATAAGCTCTGGATCCGATTCAGCCACTTTCATAGCCTCGTCGAAACGCGCATCGTCCAGCGGCGCATCCCCTAGCGTGTAATTGGCCAGTATCAATTTTGCTTCAGATTCATTCATCGCCAGAAACCCTTTCCGTCTTGGGGTATGCTATCAGATTGTTTGAGGACCCGTCGTTTCGCAGTTTGCGTCGAAGCACATCTTTGCCGCGAGCTAAGCGCGACATGACCGTGCCAATAGGCACATCGAGGATTTGAGAAATCTCCTTGTAGGAATACGATTCCAAATAAAACAAGGTCACCACTTGTCGGTATTCGATTTTCAACTCCATTAATAATTCCATTACGTTCTCCGCATCAAAATTCGGCAACTCCGCTTCAGTATCTGTCAGCGATTCATAATCCATCGACTGATCCTCGAGAGCGACTATTCGCGCCCCGCGTTTGGCTAGCTTTAGAAATTCGCGATAAAGCGTCGTATAAAGCCAGGATTTGGTCGCCTTCTCGGATCGAATGCTCGACCCCTTGCGAGCCCAGATAAGGAAGGTCTCTTGAGTCAAATCCCACGCTCGATCGGGCGATTTACTCAGACTCAGCGCGAACCGATAAAGGTTCTGATAGTACGCATCGACAATTTCCTGAAAACCTAGGGGCATAATAGCAACTTACTGACTAACGAATAACTCCGGGCTCCGATTACGCGAGCCCAGAGAATAATTCAAATAAGGGCCGAAAATCCTACCAACCCCAACGGCTGCGTTTTCCTCCTTGAGGAGTTGCGCAAGCGATTACGCCCACTTTGGTGCACGTCCAATAAATTTTACCATTGGGAGCGACAGCAACATCTGTCGGCGTTGGAAATCCGAACGCCACTTGAGTCGACTTTTTCTTCCACAAATCGTATTCCATAACGCGATTGCTACCATCCCCTCCAGGACCCACATCGCCACCAAATACGCCAGGAGTCGGGATTTCGGTAAAGTACAAGTATCGGCCCGTTCTATCTAAGGCTATTCCAGTTGGCTTTTCCAAACCATCGAGCAGTGTGCTAACAACCCCACCTGGAGATCGCTTGCGGATTACTCCCACCTCTTTGCAGGTCCAGTAAACCGAGCCATTGTAAGAAATAACGACGTCTGTCGGAGCAGGCTCTCCATCTGAAACAATGCTAACATTACTGCCATCCGTTGCCGAAACCATACTTAATCCCTCATCACCTAGATCCGGAACTTCGGTAAAAAGAACATCGCCGTAACGATCGACCGAAATGCCACTGGGCTTCATCAAACGATCCTCGAGAAGCGTCACATCCGGATCGAAACCCACCGGGTAAAACGGCGCTTTCGTGCCTCCATACCGACTGTATTTCAAGATCACGCCTGCAGTTCTACAGGTCCAATACACGTTACCGCGGCGATCCAGCGCGATGTTAATGGGGTACGGTTCGCCTTGGCTGATAAGCGTTGAGTTCTTCGAGCGAAGATCAAATCGCTTCACCGTATTTTCTCCTCCAGGTTCGCCTGGCTCAGGCACCTCGGAATAGTACAAAGAACGAGACGAGTTCGTCGCGATCGCCGTAGGATTGTTCAACCCTTCAGCGATGATCTCGATATCGAACGTTCTCTCCTTTTTCCCAGAGCTATAGGATCCCGAACCATCGGCTCCGGAAATGAAAGCGATCGCCGCAAAAAGCGCGAACACTTGAGGTGTACTCGTAATAAGTCGTTTCAATGAATTTGTCATAACTATAATCTTAGTTTGAGATTCGACGATTCTAGCCACCGCTTCCCGGGAGTTTCATACGAAAGCTAAACACGAATTTCTGTTTTCGATGTCTAAGAGCGCACAGCTCAAAAGCTTATTCCCAAAAATCTCGCAAATATTCTCACCTCCCAGCTAATTGTCCTTTTTCTAAGAAATTAGGAGCATAACCTTTTCATGGATTCCAAACGCAAAAAAAGACGATTTCTCGGGATCGTTCGTCTAGTAGGAGCAGCTCTCGCTTGCTTTGCTGGAATCCTGCTTGGCGCCTACCTCGGTCGATTAGAGATCGCTACTTTCGTGACCACCAAAGCTCTCGAACAAAGCGGATTTCCAAATTCGGAATTACGCATTTCACGCCTAGACCAAACCAACTGCGTAATAGAAGACATACGCCTCAGTACCGATTCCTTCGAACTTCATGTCGACTCGCTCGACGCCCAATTCAATCTAGCAGAAGCCTGGAATAAAGAGAGTCTGCAGAGCTTACGCATTTCCGGCGTTACGCTTCGCTACGACCTCACCGGTCCATCAACCTTCGATCTACAAGAACTAGACGCTCTAATAAAAAACGGCATACCCTTTCCATTGAATTCCTTGGATATAGCGGAGGCTACAATCGAACTGCTTACCGGCAGTGGCGAAATCTCATTCAATACCGAACTATCGCTTTCCAAAATTGGCGTATCCGAAATTCAAGGAACGGTAACAGGGCGCTCTGAATTGGAATCGGTGGAAATGGATATCCGAATCGCCGATCAAATCGATTTTGCCGCGACCGCATCATCGACTAATTTAATGTCTTCGCTCGCAACGTACAACTTTCAGCTCAACGAAATCCTCGAACTAAAACCCGACAGTTCGATCGATTTATCATCCGGCTCCATTAAAGCCCAAGGCGCATTCATAGGCATCGAGCCGCAACCAATCAACATCGACATAGAACTTGGCCCTGCACGCTACGACGAGCCAAGCCTAGGCATCGAAATCGACTCCATCGATTCAACGTTGATTTTCGATTCCAACGATATCCGAAACGTAAAGTCGAACATCCACCTAAAACAGGCCCAGTTCGCCACATACGAGATCCAAAAATCCATCATCCAAATCGCAGCGCCTTCGTTACAATCAATTTCAATAAAGGTGCCCGAATCCCAGTGGCAATCCACCAATGAGGATCACGGAGCACTATCTGCAGATATCGAAGCTCAGCTGAACGAAGACTTCACGCTAAACAGCCTAGCAGTCCAAGGAAAATCCCATGAGCTCGCAATCAACGCCGTTGAGTTCGCTCCGTTTCAATTATCACTTATCGGCAACCTCGAGAAGGCAACACTAACGGCGAGCAAACTCGCTGCTAAATCCTACCCCTGGATACAATTGGACGCACTAAGTGTGAGCCTCGAAAACCTTGAAACAGACAACCCTTCCATCGAGTTTTCCAGTAAACTAGAAGCCGCCGCTATAAGTTCATCCAGTCCAGAATCACCTGTCTCGGGATCGTGGAAACTCATTGGCTCGATCGAGCCTAACGCCATTCCGCTAGTCGCGAATCTATCCATACAATCTTTCGAAGAACATCCATTGGTAAGCACTCCATCGCTTGTCCTCAACGGTAGCGGCGGCCTCGATATCAAAGCACGTCACTGGCCCGAAGAAAACCTCGCGGCAGTAGAACTCTCTTTCAACGGGACAAATCTAAACGCTCAGCTTCCGTCAGTCGTATTCCAAGGAATTTCCCTAAACGCAACATTGGCCAGCAAACCGATATCGATTACCGATATTATCTCAAACAAAGACAACCTCGACTCGCTTATTCACCTGATCGCGGAGTCAATCGACCACAAAGTCGATTTTCAAGGCGCCGAATTCACAATACCTGGAACTGCCTCGATGCAATGGTTCTCAGGGTCACTCCAGTCCGATCATTCGGATTCCCAACTCCAAGCCAAGTTGACACTAGGAATAGGAATCGCCAACATTGGAGCCGAAGCCGTTCAGCAAATCTCGATAGACAGCCAACTCTCTGCCGACTCCCGCGAAGCGGGTGTGCAAACGACTGGAGAATTGCTCTTCGAGGGCGAGAGCGTTTCGATCCGATCGAATCAATCATTCGATTTCTCGGAACCTACATTTTCCTCGCAAGGCGATTATTCGATAAACGGAATCCATCTTGAAAGCTCGGACATTCTCTCTCGCTACGCTCCATCACTCAGCGGAGCTATCGTTTCCGCCGACCTCGACATTGACGGCTCGATAAACCTCGAGAGCGATCAGTTAGAAACTCCCGCAGTTCTCAAGCTTTCCGAAGGTTCGATTCTCTATCCGGCCGAGGACGTATTAATCGATTCCATACAAACGAGCATCGAATTCAAATCTATCGCGGATCAAATCACTCGTCCTTCTCAAGTTCTGAACATCGGGGCGCTCAGTTTTGGCGACATAAAAGCTACAGACTTACTTCTCCATTTCGAGGTCGACGAAAGCAATCAGCTCCATGTTGAGAAAGCCCAAATGCAGTCATTCGACGGCACGCTCGCCCTCGATCCATTCACCATCGATCTCGACGATCCTCAGACGGCGATCACACTCCGATTTAAACAAATATCAATCGCCCCGGTCATGACCATGCTCGATTTCTTCGAAGGAGAAGTTACTGGTCGCCTCGATGGAGCGTTGCCCATCAGCATCGTCGATGGCTTGCCCGTCCTCGGCGAGGGCTACCTGCAGCTCGACCCCGAGAGCGATGCTCGGTTCGTCTACGACGCTCAAGGCTTCTTTACCCAAACGGGCGACCCAACCGCTCCTAAAAAAGCGTTCTCCGACAAATTGCTAGAGCGCCTAGGACTCGAACCTAATGCTCTCCTCGAGGACGCCCTCGGGAACTTGAACATCCATGAACTACGCATGGATCTCTTCAGCAAGGATCTACCCGGCACTCCCATGCGTATCCAACTAGCAGGCCTCGCTGATACAGGCGCCGCCAAGATCCCCCTCAACATCACCACAAACGTCAATGGAACCGTCGCCGAACTCCTCAATTTTCTAATGCGCCTCAACTCCCTTGGCGTCGTCCCGGAGATAGAATGATCACAGAAACCTGCCCCATCAAAATTCGCCTCGCAATTGAGGCCCCATTTTTTTTACATTAACCAAATTCCATTGAATACAATCCCGACCCTATACGTCCAACCGCCAGAAAATGAAGACTGACTTGAAATCTCTCTCGATATCACTCCTGGTCCTACCAGCCCTGATCTGCCTAAGCGGCTGCATCAGCATCAAGACGCACAGTTCGTTCGAGCCCATTTACATGACTCTCGACGTCAACCTAAAGGTTCAACTTCAAGAAGAACTTTCCGACGTATTCGGCGATATCGACGCCGCATCCACCTCCCTCTCTTTCTAGTGATACAACGTTATAGAAATCCAATGAAAACTATCCATTTAACCCTTTCCCTTATCGTTACTTTCGCCGCGCTCGCCCTTCTACCGCAGAGTGCAAATGCCCAGGCTGAGGAAAACGGCATCAAACAACGCATTCTCCAGCGCATCAGTGCTGTGGATGAATTGAAAATCAATGCTCTCGTCGGCGAAGACAACAAGGGATTACTCGCGCAGCGCGCAATGCTCTCACCCGCTCAAACCAAGCTGATGAACGATGAAAATGCCGACAGGAAAGCACTCTACGCAATTCTCGGAAAACGGCTTGGACTATCGGTTTCCGTTGTCGGTCAGGGCCGAGCCGAGGTCATCCGCAATAAATCCACCCCAAAAGTGTGGATACAAGAACCCAGCGGAAAATGGGTTCAAAAATAACTGGGTAACAGGCGAAACACAACGGCAAGGAATTCTAGAATTATTTGCCCACAGCTATAACCCTAAGGGAAAGACAGCCGCTAATTCAATCCAATAGATTTGCTACCGGCTTGGATCGCTTCTTCTAAAGCCTCGCGAAGATCGTCGATTTTCATCGGCTTGCAAATGAAGCCATCCATTCCGGACTCCTGGCATTTATTGCGATCAATTTCCGTTACGCCAGCAGTCATCGCGATGATACTTGGCTGCTTTTCGTCAGAAGAATCATCTCGAATTTCTTTAGTCGCCTCAATCCCATCCATCACAGGCATCTGAACGTCCATCAACAAAATATCGTACGGATTCTTTCTATGCGCTCGAACGGCCTCTAAGCCATTACTTGCCCGATCAGCTTTGTACCCCAGTTTTTTGAGCAAGAACATCGCAACCTTAATATTGACCGGATTATCATCCGTAACCAATATCCTGATATCTTTAACAATTGAAATCGCTTTAACTTCAACCGATTCCACTTTATTTGGAACAGGCTTTTCGACAGGCTCCAAGCCAAGTAATCGAGCCGTCGTTCTGTAGAGGTTCAATCGCCTGATCGGCTTGGAAATCGACTCCCTCAACCTTCCTCCACGGAAGCGGCTAAGTACATCTCGTCTCACCACCGTCGCCATAACGACAACCGGTATTCCCGAAGCAATTTCACAACGCCTTAGAGCGACGAGAAACTCGTCACCATCCATATCCTGCAATTGATAATCTATCCAAATCGCATCAATCCCTAACTCTTGCTGACTCGCCAAAGAAAGCGCTTCCTCGCCACTGGATGCTTCTACCACATCAACATCCCCCAGATTCGCTACCTCCCGAAGTGTTTGAGCCGAACCTTCGCAAGCTCCGACGATCAAGATGCGTTGACTCTTCAAAAGCGCGAATTCCGGATCCTCTTGAGACACTGACTCGTCAATCGGAAATTCGATAGTAAACGTAAACACACTGCCATTTCCCAAGTCGCTGGTTACTCCGATCGTCCCGCCCATGAGGCGAACCAGGCTTCGACAGATCGAAAGCCCCAAACCAGTTCCTCCGTACTTTCGAGCTGTCGTCGCATCCACTTGCGTGAATGCGTTAAACAAACCATCAGCTTTTTCTTTCGGAATCCCAATTCCCGTATCATGTACTTCGACACAAAATCCATCAACATCGCCTTCCGCCCTTGATTTAACAATCACGGTCACCTCACCAGATTCCGTAAACTTGATCGCATTCCCAACGAGATTCACAACGATCTGACGTAACCTAGTCGAATCCCCAATGCGGCACATCGGAATAGAACCTTCTTCGCGATACAATAATTCAAGTCCCTTTTCGTGAGCCGAGTGAGCCAACAACTCCAATACCTCTTCCAAGCATTGCCTAACGTTTATAGGCTTTGACTCTACATTCAACTTACCCGCTTCGATCTTCGAATAATCGAGAATATCATTGATAATCGTAAGCAATTCTTCTCCCGAGTTTCGCACGGTTTTCAAAAACGAATCTTGATCCTCATCCAAACTCGTATCCGACAACATCGAACACATCCCTAGAATTCCATTCATTGGAGTTCGTATCTCATGGGACATATTCGCAAGGAAATCCGACTTTGCTTGGGCAGCCGCCTGGGCCTCGCCTGTCAATTTCACAGAACGATGCAGCGACTCTTCAAGCTGGAGGTTTTTACCGCAAAGATCTTTTGATTGCGACTGAACTTCTTTTGTTCGTTCCTCGACAAGCTCCGTCAGTTGAAGATTTCGCATCAAGAGCTTTCGGCTACGAAGTCGATTAATCGAAAAAACAAGCCCCCCGAA
>JBNMOQ010000029.1:0-31350 GCA_051275055.1 Candidatus Pelagisphaera sp. | reverse complement strand
GTTCGATCATTGGATACACATCCTACGTCTTCCTCCTCAAACACTGCGCCCCGACAACCGTATCATCGCATGCCTACGTTAATCCCGTCGTTGCCGTAATCCTCGGCTGGCTCATTCTGGACGAACGTCTCACTCAATCAGGCTGGATCGGCTCAGGACTTATTCTCATTTCCGTATTCGCCCTACTACAGCGAAAACAATCCCTCGAGAAATAAATCCTCTCAGAAAGTGTCCAATAATTCGTATTGAACCCCCTATTCGGGCATCTTCCATTAGAACCTTCTATTGTAGGTCGTCTCGCTGAGGCGACTTTCTCATCATCGGCGGGTCAGCGACCCCGCCCTACAGTTCGATTCACGCGAAAAAGTCATTTATGGGACACTCTCTCAGAGCCAACCCCGCCCTACAGTTCGATTCACGCGAAAAAGTCATTTATGGGACACTCTCTCAGAGCCAATCCCGAACACCTAATATCGAGAATTCGAATACGGAACTAAAAAGGAATAGCTGAGAGAAAAAACACGATTACGAACAGTGCCCTTCGGGTAAATCCCGCGAGTGGGACAAAAACATTCCTTCGGAACAAAAGAACAAGAAAAGAATTTGGATCCTAGTACATAATTCGAAAAACATCATACATACTAATCATCAAAATGATCTTAGCGAATTTGATAACCACTGATGACACTGATGAACACTGATATGATCGAATTGTGCCTAATCATCAGTGTTCATCAGTGTCATCAGTGGTCAAAAAAAATCCTAGCTGCGGTTCTCAGGCGTCTCTTTACCACAGGAACTCTAATCACGAAACCAACTTAACCTTCATACGGTTAGCGTGGCGTTTTCGCTTACTCGCTATCCAAGTTTAAGTCGTCCAACGACCAATCTCCAGACAGGTATTCCGTCGGATAAATTGGCTCTCCGCCCAACCGTTTGGCTTCGATTTCCGCTACGATCTGCCGCATTGCATCGAGCCGTTTTTGCGACTGTCGATCGATTCCCTTTTCCTCATCGCTTAAACTCGCTTCCCAAAAATCTGGATACCCGCTAATATCAAATCCCGCTCTCGCCAAGGAATACAAAGCAAGCAAATCCGATTCGATCAAAAAGCCTGCTTGGTGAGCATTCCGTCCCATGCTCCCAAAGATGCCTCCCGTATTTACTCCATAGAACATCGCAGCCATATCGAGCATTCCGCCAAAAAACGCGTTTTGCTCTTTCATCTTAGCGTGCTTCATGACGTTCTGCACAAGAGCAAACGCGCAGAGATAATCAAACTCTTTGCCCTCGAGCCCTTCCATCGTCTTCAGCGAGAAATAAAGCGTCTTTCCCTCCGCATAAATTCCATCAGTCAAAAACGGCGTTACAATCACGCTATAGTGAACCGATTCCTCTGCTTCGATTTCCAAGACCAACTCTTCGCCATTACGAGCGACGAGCAACTGATTGGCCTCATCCAATCGCCAAAGTTTCCTCAAACGATCAGCGATGAAGGAAGTCGCCCGCTCGCCCTTCGGTACCTTTTGACCATTAATCAAAAGCAAACGATCCCCCAAAAGTAAACCACCCCTATCCGCAGGAGAGTCTTCCACGATATAGCGAACTGCCACGAAATCGCCCAAAAACGAAGGATCGACGACCTCCTCAATATCCATCGGATAGAAACGCTTCGTCGCGAACACCGCCCCAGAATAGCCGAGCGATTCCTTTTCGTTATACTCCGCAACCGTTTCGCCAAGAACATGCAAGGTCTCATAGCACGCTTCTTCCACTGATTGAATTCGCTCAAGGTAATCTTCCTTGTGAGCCAATTCCGCCTTTCGCTGCTGGGCCTTCTCATCGTCGGTCAACTGCGTCGTGGTTTCACAACCAACCAACACGGCCAACAACAACATCCCAAACAAAATCCGAACAAACCTCTTCACAAGGGAAAGACACTGAGTTCCGATGACGGCCATATCAATGACAATGCGCCGATATGCATCGTCGAACCCATTTTGTAGGAGCAGGTTTATCCCGCGATTGAAGTAAATCGACAAAAGAAAATCGGAGAATCGCGGGATAAACCCGCTCCTACAGGAATTCTTCAAAGACTCTCCCTAAGGTCCCGGTACGTCATCATTCACCGTCATCGAAAAATGATACCGCCCGACCTCGCCCGCTGCTAAGGAAACAACACACTCCTTTTCGGAAATCTCATACGGAGCATCAATCTGATCATGGTGTCCAATCATCGGTTCAATACAAACGAAAGGCATGCCTTCTGGCGTCCACATATTGACATTTGGGAAATCTCCGAGATCGAGCGTCAAGTAAGGAGCTTTGCCCTTAAAACCGACTCCGATTTGCCGTGATTCAACCGATTTCAAAAACATACCGCTATTCGGCACGCGCGGATCGTCTAACGAAATCCTGTCTTCGTTTTTCAAATACGAAAGCGTTGTGTTTTGCTGCAAATTATCCGCAACCACGATTCGATCCGTATCCATCTTTTCAGAGAAGATAATATCGTAATCGCCACGCCCTTTTCCGTCTTCCAAAGGCGTTCGAAAACCAGGGTGACCGCCCAACGCGAAATACATTCGTTCCGTTCCTCGATTCTCAATCCAAAATTCCTGAGTCAAAGTGGATCCTTCTAGCGAATAACGGATCCGAAAACGAAACGGAAATGGATAGCGCTCCAGTGTCTCGGCAGTATTTTGAAACTCCAACACGATGCTCTCCGGCCGCGAGTCGGCTACTTTCCTAAACGAACCCGACTCTACCAATCCCAAGAATGGCATCTCATACTCCTCGCCTTTATGGGTGAATTTCCAGTCTCGAAACGCGACATTCACAGGAAACATCACTAAGGCCCGACGATCCCAATACTCAGCATCCCCTTGCCACAAGTACTCCGACTTCGTAATTTTACTGCTAATACTCTGCAATTCAGCACCTTGCAGAGAAATTGAGACCGACAATGACTCATTTTCGATTTGAGCCACCTCAGCTCCATCGCAAACCAATCCACCAATCGCCAAAGCGTTAATAATCAACAATGTTAGGGGTACAAAGGGTTTCCTCATTGCGAAACCTTACTCTCCTTCAAGCCATCAAAGCAAGCCTTCGAAACCCATCCAAAGCCCTGAATCGAGAGAAAATATCCCAGAATCACCGACTCCAGACATACCCTAATCGCCTCAAGGGCCCCAAGGGCTCATCCGATATGGAATAAGTGAGTAATTCTCTAGTTTACACCATCTCCGCCTGGAAGCGGACCATCTTAGCAAGCTGCACTCTTCTTCTGGGGACGCTGACAAGCCAAGCCGCCATTTGGATTGGCATGACCGAAAAGGCCGCAATGGCCGAATTAGGACAGCCTCAATCCTCACTAAATGCGGGAGGAAAGGAAGTTCACTTCTACGAAGATTCCCGCCGAATCGAAATCGTCGATGGAGTGATCCAAAGCCAAAGCGGATTTCCTTCGTCGATGGTCATCGAAATCAATAAACCAAAGGCATCCCTCGAAGTTAAAAAAGAATCCAAAGCGAATTCCTCTTTCATCAACTTCGAGACTGCCATCAAGCCGTCCAAAGAGTCATTCACGCTTACAGCAGGCGAGGTCACTAACAAAGAAGCAGTCATGACGTTTCTCGAAGAAACAGACCCCAATGTACTCTACCTCATGGGAAGTGGCCTGCTCGCGACAATCGGACTCATCATCTATACATTTTACAAACTGATGATGAGGAAGAGACCATTATCAGCTGCCGCAAAACGAGAATTTGTAAACTCCCAACTCCCTCCGTTCCTCAGCGCTTCGCCAACCAAAGGACCAACCGAAGCCCCCACGCCTCCAACCCCGATTGCCATTCCGGCCAAAGCTGCTCATTCCAACCGAACATCGCTTTCAATCCGCGAACGCAAAAACTACGATGATTCCCAATCAGAGCTTCCGCGCAAAACGCTCGACAAACGTTCGGAAGCGGAATCGCCTACCCCAGTCCTAAGCGGCGCAGACACTGATTCGTCCACCAAGCTAAAACTTCGGCAAGATTAAGTCTGCCTAAGAGCACGTTTCTTTCGATCGCCTCCTGTCTAGCCATGACAAGATGGTAGGGTTGCTTGTCCCAAGAAACCGCGCACCCCACAAGCCACACGCTTCCCCAAAAAACCAAGCCTCAACGGTTGCCCGGGAAGGGCAACCCTACCCTCCAACCGTCCGACGACAATCTAAAAACACAACCTCCAGAAAGAGCAGCATTCCGATTCTCGCTTGCGCACCAATGCCCCCCGCACTAGAGAATTCGCTACTGCCCTATGAACGCTTTCACCACTCGGATTTTCATTCTCTTGATCGCTTCGGCCCCTTTCGTTGGATCCGCGCAAAACGCTTCCCAGAAGATTCTATTCATCGCCGGACCGCCAAGCCACGGATGGAACGAACACGAATTTCCAGCCGGGTGCGAACTGCTCGCCCAATGCCTCAACCAGAGCAATCTTGGAATCGATGCTCAAGTCAGCCTCGGATGGCCTGAAGATACCGCCCTTCTAGAAAACGCCAACACGATCGTCCTATACAGCGATGGCAACGAAGAACACGTCGCTAAGGGAAAAACGGATACGCTCGAAAACCTCTTCAACCAAGGCGTCAACTTCGCGATCCTCCACTACGCACTCGAACCCGGAACTCCCGAACTCAATGCCTTTCTCTCAAAAGCTATTGGCGCCTACTTCGAAGTTGATTGGTCCGTCAATCCCGTATGGACGCTCGAAGACTCGACACTCGCCCAACACAGCATCACCAACGGCGTCTCCTTCGAAACTGTGAAAGACGAATGGTACTACCACCTTCGATTTCCAACGACGAGCAAAGGCGTCACTACCCTCCTCTCAACCATTCCTCCAGAAAGTTCATTGGGCGAAGACGGCCCACGAACCGGAAACCCCGCAGTGCGAGCCGCATTGAAAAATCGGATACCACAAACCTTAGCTTGGCTAAAAGCCGAACTCAACCAACCGCGCGGTTTCGGATTTACTGGCGGACATTACCACAACAATTGGAACGACGAAGCCCAGCGAAAACTCGTACTCAACGGAATCGCCTGGACCGCAGGTATCGAAATCCCCGCAAACGGAATTGAATCGAAAATCGCCCCAATAGTTAAGCACCAATCAATCGAACACGCCATTGCCCTCGGCGACCTAGAAGACCTCCACCGCTACATCGCCAACGATCCGGAAATCATCAATCGCCCAGGTCGCGGCAGCTACACTCCACTTCATCAAGCAATCCTTCGCAAAAAAAGAGCTCTCATAACAAGCCTCTTAAAACAGGGAGCCGACCCCAATGCTCCAACCAAGAGCAAGCAAACGTCCCTCCACATCGCGATCAGTCGCAACGATCTTGAATCGACAAAAGCCGTTCTCGACGCCGGCGCTGACCTAAGTCTCAGAGACGGCAGCGGCTGGACTCCCCTTCATCTGGCTGCTGCGAAAAATAAACTCGAACTAGCAGAATACCTTCTCGAACGCGGAGCCAACCCAAAGCTCCTCAGCGACGCCGGAGGAACACCCCTTCACGAAGCATCAGTCAGCGGAAGTGAAGCCATCCTCCAACTACTACTCGACCACGGCGTCGACCCGGACGTTGTATCCAAAACCGGAAAAACCGCCCTCGATCACGCCATCGAATTCAAAAACGAAGCAGCGATCAAACTGCTCAAGGCGCAACGCTAACGATTCTCAATAATTCCGATCCGTGATCTTTTGCTTTACCTACGCCCCGTTAGGTCTTCAATTGATCATACGTGCCCATTAGAAAATCTATCCAATTCCCAGAGATCGAGAGCGCCATCGATTCCATAGCAGCTCAAATAGCCAACGCTCACACCTCGACATCCAACCTGGTACTAGCCGCAATCGCCAACGGCGGAATTGCCCTCACTAGAATTCTCGGCAGGATTCTCGCTGAAAAATACGGAATCAAAACCCACTCGGCGACGATCGACATCTCGTTTCACCGTGACGACATCGGCGTCAACCCTATCGCCAAAGAAGTCGAATCGACGGAACTCATCCAGGACCCCGAAGAATCCACCATCATTCTAGTAGACGACGTCATTTTCTCCGGTCGCAGCATTCGAGCCGCTATGGCTGAAGTTCATGCGATCGGCAGACCCCGAAAAATTGAACTCGTCGCGCTCATCGATCGCGGCAACCGCCTCCTGCCAATCCAAGCGGATTACGTCGGGATCGAAGCCGCCACCTCGACCGAGGAAAAAGTCGTCGTCGAGCTTGATTCAGACGAACTAATCAAGTCACGCATTGACATTCTTTCCGCTTAGCGCTGATTGGCCTCTTCAGGAATGCCTTGGAACCGAAAAGACCTGATATCAATCGAAGAGCTCGCCTCTGAAGAGATCCTTACGCTGTTTAAAACGGCGGAAGCCTTTAAGAAGATTCTCAATCGAAAGACCGCAAAGACCCCTGCCCTCAGAGGCAAAACGGTGGTCAATCTCTTTTTCGAGAATAGCACTCGAACCCGAGTTGCATTCGAAATGGCCGCCACGAAGCTCAGCGCGGACGTCATGTCGCTCGACATGAAAACCAGCAGCACCGCAAAAGGTGAAACGCTTCGGGACACCGTAGAGAACATTCGAGCACTGGCCGCCGACCTAATCGTCATCCGACACTCTGCCCCAGGCTCTGCAGCCTATGTAGCGAAAATTCTCGATATCCCAGTGATCAATGCAGGCGACGGTGCTCACGAGCACCCAACCCAAGCGCTGCTAGACTGCTTTACTCTTCAAGAGAAATTCGGATCCCTCGAGGGGCTAAAAATCGCCATTCTAGGCGACATCCTCTACAGCCGAGTCGCTCGCTCCAATATCTGGGCAATGAACAAGCTCGGAGCCGAAGTCACCCTCGTAGGCCCATCGACGCTCGTACCGCGCGAATTCGAGCAACTAGGCGTCACCGTTTCCCACGATCTCAAATCCGCTCTAGCCGACAAAGACGCGGTCATGTTGCTGCGAATACAACACGAACGCCAAAACGCCTCGGCATTCCCGTCGCTCAACGAATATACCCGCATGTTCGGCCTAAACAAAACGCGACTCTCCTGGCTAAAGGAAAACGCAGTCATCATGCATCCTGGCCCCATAAACCGGGGCGTCGAAATCGACTCGGAATTAGCGGATTCCCCCCAATCAGTCATTCTCCAACAAGTCACCAACGGACTCGCCACGCGAATGGCAGCCCTCTATCTTTGCTCAGGCGGCAACGCAGACGCGCTCGCCGCATCTTAACGGCCAAAATATTGCCAAACGAGTTATGAGCCAAACAACTTGGATTAAAGGGGGTCGCATCATCGACCCGAAAAACAAACGCGACGAAGCCGGTGACCTTTTCATCGCCTACGGAAAAATCATCGATCGCCCTACCGACGATGAATTGTCTACCGCCACGATTGTTGACGCAACCGGATTGGTCGTCGCCCCTGGCCTCGTCGATCTCCACGTCCACTATCGCGTCCCGGGACAAACCCACAAAGAGACGATTTTCACCGGCACCAGTGCTGCCGCGGCAGGAGGATTCACCAGCGTCGTCTGCATGCCAAACACCTCCCCTCCAGCCGATACGGCAGGAACTATTCAGTACATAAAAGACGCCGTAGAACGGGAAGCTGTCGTGAATGTCTTTCCAACCGGATGTATCACCGTCGGCATGGCTGGCGAGCTCCTTGCGCCAACGGGCTCCCTCAGCGATGCCGGAGCAGTTGCCATTTCAGACGGAGGCAAATGCGTGCAGAACAACGGTCTAATGAGACGTGCCGTCGAATACGCGCACATGTTCAAGATCCCCGTTATCGACCACTGTGAAGACTACGACTTATCCGCCGATGGCGTCATGAACGAAGGTTTCGTTTCGACCAAACTCGGCCTCCGTTCGAGTCCCAAAGAAGCTGAAGACGTAATCGTTTCGAGAAATGTAATTCTCTCTGCGAAAACCGGAGCGCACATTCACTTGCAACATATCAGCTCTAAGAACGCGATCGACCTTATACGAAGAGCTAAAGCTCGCGGCGTTAATATTACCGCGGAAGCGACTCCCCATCATATCACATTTTCGGATACGGAAGTCGAAAGCTTCGACCCAAATTTCAAAATGAACCCGCCGCTTCGAACCGAATCTGACAGAGTCGCATTGCTCGACGGACTGGAAGACGGAACGATCGACTGCATCGCCACTGGCCACGCCCCTCACACTGACTACGAAAAGGACGTCGAATTCGATTACGCGCCCTACGGAGTCATCGGACTCGAGACCGCGCTAGCCGCGTCCCTGGGACAACTTTACCACTCGAAACGACTTTCTCTATCGGGAACGCTTTCGCTGCTCACTCACCGTGCCTCCGAAGTCTTAAATCTCGATAAAGGCACGCTCAGCATTGGAGCCGATGCCGACATCGCCATCATTGACCCAGATCTCGAATGGAAGCCCAACGCAGATAGCTTTCTCAGTAAATCAGCCAACTCCCCATGGATCGGCCGAACACTCAAAGGCAAAACGATCAAAACTCTTGTATCCGGAAAACTGGTATACAATGACGGACAGATCGTTAAAGACATCGATTAATCGATACTGAAAATCGTCTCAAAACCACGCCGCCCTGCCCTTCGACGAAGCTCAGGATCAACGACGTCGTAGTTACGCGAGGGACTCGCGGGGATTTCATAACGGGCCCTACCTTCCGCGACCGCCGCCGCTAGGACGGCCACCGCCACCACCACGGGTTGCTCCGCCGCGAAACCCTCCACCAAAACCGCGACCACCATCAGTCCCTGCACCCTCCAACTGTTGCTCGGACTGACGTAAATCACGCTCATACTCCAATAGCTGGCTCTCTGCGAGACTCGCCAATTGAGCGTCATTCAGCACTCTCGAGGCTTCCTCTAGCAAAGCAGCTTCATAAACCGACCGCTCTTGATAATATGTATCGACCATATCCTTCGTCAATTGCTCGCGGCCTCTTCCTCCGCGATTATCACTTAGATCATAGGTGTAATCATATTCCTTATCCACCTTCGCCAGAATGTTGACCAAACCTTCGCTTTGACGCTTCGAAAGCGGCGATTCGGTGTAGCTCAAAGATCGCTCCAAAGACTCAACGTCACCCCGGTATTGCAGGGTTGTGCCATATTGCTTCAACGCTTCCGCATTATCCTCGCCCAGCAATGCCACGATATCGCTATCCAAAAGATCTCGCTCGTTCTTCATCTCCTCCTTGAGCGCAGCCTTTTCTTCTTCCGTCGTCCCAGATGCGAGAATTTGGCCTTCCATTCGAAGCAACGTCTGTTCCGCCATCAACGTTTTCAACACATCGATTTGGTCAGCCGGGAGGTTTAGGCGTTTAAAGAAATCTGCATATCCTCGATCGAGGCGACCCATCATGCTTTCAATCATTTCCATTCTCTGCTCCGGATCGCTGAAACGTTCGAGCATGGCAGCTTTCTGCTTCTCCTGAAACTCCTTTCGACGCGCCATGATTTCTTCGCTAGTAAGGTTTTCTCCTCCCGCGAAGCGTCCGCGACGTCCCTCCTCCACAACCTCAGGCTCCTTTTCGGATGCCTCCGCTACAGCTTCAGTCTCGACCGGCGCTTTTATCGCCATCGACCCGCTTGCTCGATTGACTAGCTGACGCTTCAAGCTTCGGTTTTCCATGCTCAAGTAGCCAGAGTAAGCGGCAAGAACAACGGCAAGAATTGAGAGTATTGCTGTAGACCAACGTTTCATGATTTGAAATGGTAAGTTGAAAGATGCATGCCAGGTCACCAGACCATAATGAACACGCATGCTAACAAAACGCTTTCTCTTAAAAAATAGTTACAGTCTCCAGGCAATCCACTTCCGTCGCCCCCCAGAATCGAATCGATAAACCCTTGCAAATTTTCAGCAGGCTGACGATTGTCGCGCTTTTCGTATTAGAGTGCTATTTCAATGAGCGAAAACGTCTCGCAACAGAACGGACCCGATCATATCGGCATCATAATGGACGGCAATGGCCGCTGGGCTCAAGCTCAGGGATTGTCGCGCATTAAAGGTCATCGCCAAGGAGTCGAAACCTGTCGTCGCATCATCAACGCATGCCAGGACCTGAACATCCACTACCTCACTCTCTACGCTTTTTCCGCCGAGAATTGGAATCGTCCCGAGCCCGAAGTAAACGCCCTCATGGAGTTGCTCGAGCTCTTCCTCATGCAGGAAACCGACCTGCTCATCAAAAATAAAGTGCGACTGCACGCGATAGGACGCTTAGAGGAACTCCCGGCAAAACCACGCCGCGCCTTGAAGGCTGCTATCGAAGCAACTGCTCAATTCGACGAGTGGCACCTCACCCTCGCCCTAAACTACAGCTCTCGAAACGAGGTCATCGACGCGACCAAGGCAATCGCTCGGCTCGCGGCAGCTGGAAAACTCAATCCTGAAGACTTAGACTGGGAAACGATCGCCAGTCATCTCTACACCGATGGATTGCCCGATCCAGATTTGATAGTCCGAACTTCAGGCGAAAACCGCCTCAGCAATTTTCTCCTTATGCAAAGCGCTTACGCTGAATTCTATTTCACAAGCACCTGTTGGCCCGACTTTACCAAAGCCCACCTCGAGGAAGCCATCCGCTCGTTCCACGGACGCGAACGGCGATTCGGCAGAACCGGCGAGCAACTCGACGTTGAAGCCAGTCTTTCTCGCTAACCCCGTCACGATCTCGCTTTGAAAAAACGCATTTTCAGCACTCTGATCCTCTGGATTGTTGTAGTTATCTGCTTCTTCGTCATCGGACCCCATGCCGCTGTTTGGCTACTCGCCGTGCTCAGCCTAGGTTCGCAATACGAGTTCTACGGTCTGCTGGAAAAAATGGGCCGGCGTCCATTTAAGAAGTTCGGCGTAGTCCTGGGAACGGTCATGATTATCGTACCGTACTATGCGAATCTCTTCACCGACCGACACGTAGGAAATATCCAATCCGCAATCATCGCTATGACAATTGTGGCCTGTTGCCTCCGTATTTTATGGGAACGGAAGGCCGACGAGCGAATCGAGTCACTCAGCTCCACCTTGCTCGGCCTGATCTATATTCCGTTCATGCTCAGTTTCTTGGTGCGGATGATCGAACTGCCCGCGGAACCCGCCAAGGGACTCATGCTCGTGGTTTGGTTAATCGTGACTGCAAAATTCACCGATGTCGGAGCTCTCCTATTTGGAAAAGCATTCGGCCGCCATCCAATGTCTCCAAACACCAGCCCAAAGAAAACCTGGGAAGGCGCCATCGGTGGCTGCCTCGTTTCCGTGGCTCTGGGTTTCGTGCTCACCTATTTCGCCAGCGATTATTTCCCGATATTCTTCACTCCGCTCTGGGGGACTCTCCTCGCCCTGCCGATCGCAGTCATTGCAATCATATCCGATTTGGTGGAGAGCATGCTCAAGCGCATGGCTGAAGAAAAAGATAGCGGTTCCTTCATTCCCGGAATCGGTGGAGCATTCGACCTGACCGATTCGCTCATCCTTTCCGCTCCAACAGGATACCTACTTTTCGGCCTGCTCATCTAACGCATTCATGGGAAAACGATCGAAAGTCGTCTTGCTAGGAGCAACCGGGTCCATCGGCACGAGCACCCTCAAGGTGATCCGACAACACGCCGATAAGCTCGAGCTAATCGGCATCGCCGCCAATCGAAACATCGAACAACTAGCGGCCATCGCCCGAGAATTTTCCGTCAAGGAAATCGGGATTTACGACGAGACCGCTTGGAAAGATGCCAAAGACCGAGGGCTCATGCCTGACGATGCAAATGTCGTTTGCGGCGAAGCAGGTCTCTGCGAGCTCGCCTCGCTTCCCGATTGCGACACCGTCCTCGTAGCCGTCGTCGGCACACAAGGTCTCATGCCCGCTCTGGCAACTATCCAAGCAGGACATAAACTCGCCGTCGCCAGCAAAGAAATACTCGTCCTCGCTGGAAAGTTCATCATGGAAGCCGCCAAAGCGAAGCAGGTAGCCATCTTGCCAGTCGACAGCGAACACAACGCGCTTTTCCAGTGCCTCGAAGGCATTGAACCCGATCATGTTTCCAAACTCACTCTGACCGCATCTGGAGGCAGCTTCCGGGACTTGCCTCTCAACCAGTTCGCGAACGTTACGCTCGAACAGGCCCTCAATCATCCCAACTGGGATATGGGCCCCAAAGTCACCATCGATTCAGCGACCATGGCCAACAAAGGCTTGGAAATGATCGAGGCCAAATGGCTATTCGGCGTACGCCCCGAACAAGTCGATGTCGTCATCCATACGCAAAGCATCGTCCATTCCATGGTCGAATGCGTCGACGGATCCGTCATCGCGCAAATGAGCCCGCCCGAAATGACATTCGCCATCCAGCACGCGTTGCTCTATCCAGATCGCAGCGAAAGCGTATGTCCCAGCATCGACTTCACAAAAGCGTTCAGTCTCGACTTTCGCCCTCTCGAAACCGATCGCTATCCATGCCTCGGACTCGCCCGAAATGCCATGGCAGCTTGCGGAGTCGCCCCCGGTGTCTTCAATGCCGCCAATGAGATTGCAGTCGACGCCTTCGTCCAAAATCGCATTAAATTTGTCGATATCGCAAAAATCGTAGAAAAAACGCTAGAATCCATCAATAACGTCGAACCAATCAACATAGAAGAAGTCTTGGACTACGACACACAAGCCCGGGCGATCGCCGCCGATATTATAGCTACATCAAACGCACAAGTATGACTTTCGATACCATCCTAGAATATTCCTGGGCCGCCCTTATGATCATCCTCTTTTTCGGAGGATCCATATTCATTCACGAACTGGGACACTTTCTCGCCGCAAAATGGAGAGGACTACACATCGAGCGCTTCTCCATCGGATTTGGTCCACGCCTCTTTGGGTGGAAGCACAAAGGCATCGACTACCGAATCTCGCTTCTTCCGCTCGGAGGATACGTCGCCCTACCGCAGCTAGCGGACATGCGCGGCATCGAAGGCGAAAACAGTTTAGACGATGCCTCGATGGAGCCAATCTCCTATACATCGAAAGTAATCGTTTCCGTTGCGGGAGCAGTCTTTAATGTCCTATTCGCCCTCGTCCTTGGCCTGATCTTATGGAAGACGGGCGTCGAGAGAGAGTACGCGACGACAATCGGTGCGATATCGGAATCAATCGAAATCGAAGAAGGTCAATTCGTAGACAATCCGGCGACTAAAGCTGGATTGAAAATCGGTGATGAAATCATCAGCATCGACGGACAACCAGTCGGCTCGTTCGAAGATATTTTCATCAATGTCGTTTTGGGATCAGGAATGAGCGATGACGGCAAACGGGTAACCGAAGTCGGATACCTACGTGACAACGAGAAACACATTGCAATCGTTCACCCTATTCTCCACCCGGATCATCAAATGAGAATGATTGGCATCCAGCCAAATATGGATACAATCATAAACAATCTCAGCGACACATTCCCAGCCGCAGAATCAGGACTACAGCCCGGAGACATCGTCAAAGAAGCTAACGGAATAACCGTCTTCAGTCCGCAACATTTCACTCAAATAGTCAGAGATTACGGAAAAAACGATTTGAATCTAAAAATCGCTCGACTCGATCCGGTGTCAGCTAATGTAGAATACACAGAAGAAATGATAACAATCACTCCTATCCTTGCGAAAAGAAACATTTCCGAAGAACAATTCTATGCGATAGGAGCGGGACTCGCTTCTCGAATCCAAACGCAAACCGTTCACATCAATCCTATAGCGCTCTCCCAAGACGTCATAGAAAAGACCTACAAAACCTTAAAATCGCTAATAAACCGCAATTCCGATGCAAAGCTAAAAGACATGTCGGGGCCGGTAGGGATCGCTAACATCATCGCGCAAACCTCGAAAACCGGAATCGTTCGAGTAATGGAAATCGCATTGATGATCAACATCAGTTTGGCCATCTTCAATCTCCTCCCCATCCCAGTCCTCGATGGAGGTCACATAGCATTTGCAACCATCGCGAAAATAACAGGAAGACCAATCCCGCCGAATTTTGCAGCCGCAGTTCAAGGCAGCTTCATGCTTTTGCTTTTTTCATTCATGATCTACGTTACCTGGCACGATATTGGTCGTACATTCGGCAAAGAGACACAATCGACCCGTCCAGCCGTTTACCTCGAAAAGGTAGAAGAGCCACCGATATGATTCAAAGCGAATCAATCTTTCAAATCTACAAAGGAACAATATGAGCGTCTACTGCTCGTCGCGCTTTTCGACAATCCGGCGTTCTAGCCGGGAAGTTTTCATCGGCAATCTTGGTGTCGGTGCCGACAACCCGATTCGTATTCAGTCAATGACGACAACGAATACGCAAGATGTCGATGCTACCGTCAAACAAGCTATCGCCTTGGCGGAATCGGGCTGCGAAATCGTTCGCGTAACCGCGCCGAACAAAACCGCCGCTCGCGCCCTCAAAGATATTCGCACTCAGTTTAGAGCCGCCGGATTCGAAACGCCTCTCGTCGCCGACATCCACTTCCTTCCATCCGCTGCGATGGAAGCGGTCGAACACGTCGAAAAAATCCGCGTCAACCCCGGCAACTACGCGGACAACAAAAAGTTTTCTACCCGTGAATACACGGACGATCAGTACGAAGAGGAACTCCAACGTCTCTACGAAGGGTTCTCACCGCTCGTCATTCGTTCCAAAGAATTGGGCCGAGCCATGCGCATCGGAACCAACCACGGCTCCCTCTCGGATCGTATTATGAATCGCTACGGCGACACTCCTCTCGGTATGGTTGAGTCAGCCCTCGAGTTTTTGCGAATCGCCGAATCTCACAGCTACCGCGACATCATCCTTTCGATGAAAGCCAGTAACCCAAAGGTCATGATCGAAGCCTATCGCTTGCTCGTCGACCGAATGGATGCCGAGAACATGTCCTACCCGCTCCACTTAGGAGTCACCGAAGCGGGCGACGGCGAAGATGGCCGGATAAAAAGCGCCATCGGAATTGGCAGCCTCTTAATGGATGGCCTAGGAGACACCATTCGAGTTTCCCTAACCGAAGATCCCGTTTTCGAAATTCCAGTAGCACAAGCCCTTGCCAACAAGGTAATGGCGAACTGGAGCAAAACCAAACACGAGATCGAAAAGCCCGACAGCATCGATCCTTACCAATTCCAACGCCGCTCTATCGCCACATTCGAAGTCGCTTCCGAAAAACGCGTCGGTATCGAAGAGCCGCCGACGGTCATCACAAGGACACCCTTCGATTTATCGCAATTTGAAGCTCTCGAAATTGCGTTTTCCAAAGCGACTCCCAATCTCAAGGACACTCCAATAGAAGGCCTCTGTATCAACGTTCATTCCATTGACGAACTTCAGCATATCGAAGCAACCTGGAAACGAATCGAACCCTACGTTTCATTCCTAGCTCTGGAGATCCCGCAGAGTATTGATCTCGAATCGCTTTCAAGAGCATTACCTCATTCAAAACTGCCACTCGCTCTAATCCGTGACTTCGAGGCCGAAGCCCTCAATCCCTACAAGCGTTTCCTGCGTATTTGTTCCGACTTCGACGCAATTCCAATTGTTGGTCTAACTCCAAATGTTTCAGACGGGGTCTGCTCGGAACCTGCCCACAATCTCATCGTTACGCTTAATTCGCAGACGCGGGAAACTTCGCCCGAACATCACATCGGCTCTTATAGACGCCTAGCAGATCGCCTCAATCACTGGCGAAACCCTTCGCCTCTTTGGATACGAAATACGGATACCGACAAAAGCTCCGCTCCCTCCTTCCTCAACCGACTCCTCGATGCGAGCATCCTCTCCGGAAGCCTGCTCTGCGACGGACTTGGCGATCTTATCAGCATTGAGACGGACAAGGATCTAACTCGAGCCACAAAACTCGCCTACAACGTCCTGCAAGGCGCCGGAGCCCGCATATCGAAAACCGAATTCGTCGCTTGTCCAAGCTGCGGGCGTACGCTTTTCGATCTTCAATCAACGACCCAACGAATTCGCGAAAAAACGGGTCACCTAAAAGGCGTCAAAATCGCCATCATGGGATGTATCGTAAACGGCCCTGGCGAAATGGCCGATGCCGATTTCGGTTACGTCGGCGGTGCCCCAGCTAAAATCAATCTCTACGTCGGAAAGAACTGCGTTCAGTACAATATCCCTCAAGCGGAAGCCGACCAACACCTAGTCGACCTCATCAAAGAGCATGGCAAGTGGGTCGACCCTGAACCCGTCGAAGCGTAATTCCGAAATCGCCATCAACTTCTAAAATACGTGGGCAAAAATCCGATACAAGTATTTCTAGGCGTTGATGGTGGAGGTTCCAATACAAGAGCCCTTTTGGTCGACCAAAACGGCGGTCGAATATCCGAAGGTAATTCCCTCGGATCAAACCCTCACAATGGAGGTTATCACCTTGCTGCTTCCAGCATCAACGAGGCGGTTCAGGCGACCATCGAAAACGCAGCCCCAGCACAGATCAAAATCGAATCTGCCTTCTGCGGCATCGCCGGTATCCGCAATGCCGAAGAGCAAGAGCTATTGGCAAAAGAACTCCGACGTTTCCCTTGGGCCAATCGCGCTCGTCTCGGAATTGACCACGACGTCTCAATTGCCTACGCAGCTGTTCTAGGTGCAAAACCAGGCATCACTCTGATCTGCGGTACTGGATCATCCTGCCTCGGGAAAGATCTTTCGGGGAAAACCATTCTAACGAGCGGCCGTACTGAAATCATCGACGATCCAGGAAGCGGATACGCGATAGGCTTGGAGGCAATCGAAGCTGGGCTCTTTCAAGAGCTTTCGAACAGTCGAAATGATATCGCCAAACTCGCCCCGAAAGTGATCGACCTGGCTCAAAACGGAATACCTGCAGCTCAAAACATTTTGAACAGAAACGCCGATGCGCTCGTCAGCCTCATTCAAGACACGCACTCGAAAATCGATCTAGGAGACACCTTCAATCTCGGCATCATCGGCGGCCTTGGAACCTCCGACACGCTTTACCAAAAAATTCTCCTTGAGAAAGTCGTATCCCAATTTCCAGAGGCTGCCATACGCTTCACCAAGACAACCCCCGTTGAAGCCGCTGCGCGATTAGCTCTCAGGTAGCTTAATCGTTCCGTCCGCCGAACATGCTTAGCAAATACAATAAATAGCTAAGCGAGCTCACGAACGCCGCCACATAGGTCAATGCCGCTGCGTTCAAAGTCTTATTCACCCCGACCATCTCGTCATTCCCCAAGATCCCCAAAGAGACCAATTCTTTTTTTGCCCGAGCGCTTGCATCAAACTCGACCGGAAGGGTTATCAGTTGAAAAATCGTCAAAACGACGTAGCACAAAACCGCTACTTTCAAAAGCGTCACGCTCATAGCACCAAATATCGCGAAGAACGATCCTATCATTACAATCGGGAGAACGCGCGTTGCGATATTCGTCACCGGCACCAAAGCCATTCGAGCCTTTAGCGCTCCGTATCCAACCTTGTGCTGAACAGCGTGCCCTGCTTCGTGAGCCGCAACCCCGAGAGCAGCCAAACTCGACCCTCGGTAGTTCTCTTCGCTGAGCGCCAATTTCTTTCCAATAGGATCGTAGTGATCCGTCAAGTGACCTCGCACCTGGACGATTTTTACATCGCTAATTCCCGCGCTGCGCATCACGGCCGCCGCTGCTTCCGCACCCGTAATTCCCCCTCGAGACGGAACCCGAGCATATTTATTGTAAGTCGATGAAACCTTCGACTGAGCCCACATGGCCAAAATAATAGTCGGAATCACGAAAACGAAGTAACCCATAAATCCCCCGCCTCCACCAAAATACATCGCTAATACATCCATTGTCATATGATTCATCAGTTATCGAACTACAAAGAAAGCAATAGGCATTCCAAGTTCCAGCAAAGATTAATAAATATTTCGATTTTCATAAACCTTTATGAACCTAGAGCTTAGGAATCACCCGTTCTTGTTTTAACGAGAAAGCTCCTCAGCAAATTGAGTCAAGGCGTCCCAATTGAGACAAACCTCCAACCAACAAAGTTGGCACGAAACGTTCCGACTCGTGTATCCCCATAGTAAGATACCCTTTTGCTGATATTGCCAAAAGCGTCCAACCACACTTCACTCCCACGCCAAATGACCAACCCAAGCTCCAAGGCCTCCCTCGTCCTTTCGAATACAAGCGAACTTCCCTCGCCTGCATTGATCATCTATCCAGATCGAGTCAAAGCGAACATCCAACAAATGATCGCCATTGCCGGAAGTCCGGACCGCCTGCGACCACATGTCAAAACGCACAAAATGGCCGAAATCTGCGCCCTTCAAACCGCACAAGGAATCCGAAAGTTTAAATCCTCAACCCTCGCCGAAGCCCGCATGCTCGCCTCCTCTGAAGCAGACGACATCCTTTTGGCCTACCAACCCGCTGGACCCGATATCCACGACTACGTTCGATTAGCGAAGGAAAATTCGAATACAACATTTTCGACGATTGTGGATAATTCAGACACAATCAATTTACTCAATTCCGCCTGCGCCGAACACGCAATCGAACTCGGTGTCTTCCTCGATATCAACGGCGGCATGAATCGTACAGGAATCGCTCCCTACGAAACCGCAGCGGAACTCTACAGAAGACTGCACCAATCCAGTAACCTAATAGTCAGAGGCCTCCACGTTTACGATGGCCACATACACGAATCGAATTTCGAAAAACGAGAACGGCAAACGAATGAAGAATTTGCCAAAGTCGAAGCTCTTGTCCAAAGTTTAAATAGCAGCGGACTTGACGTTCCAATGATCGTCGCCGGTGGCAGTCCGACCTTCCCAATCCACGCAAAACGAGCGGCTGTCGAGCTTAGCCCGGGAACACCCCTTCTATGGGATTTCGGATACGGAGACGCGTTTCCAGATTTAGCCTTTCAGCACGCAGCAATGCTATTTACCCGCGTCATCAGCAAACCCGCGCCGGGTCTACTGTGTTTCGATCTTGGGCACAAAGCAGTCGCTTCCGAAATGGAGCCTCCACGCATTCGCCTCCTCGGACTGGAAGACGCGACCTTCGTTTCGCACAGCGAAGAACACCTTGTTTTGAAAAGCGATCGAGCTTCCGAAATACGAGTCGGAGACGCTTTTCTGGGAATACCCAAACACATCTGTCCAACTGTAGCCCTCTACAACAAAGCCGCCATCGCCGAAGACGGACGGATCACCGGCTTCTGGGACATCGCAGCCCGTTCGCGAATCCTCGAGTAAGGCATCCCCTAGGTATTCAAAAGGTAGCACTCGATCTTCCCGCTCAGCGTATACGCGTCCACTAAACTGGAAAGATTGAAAGGACATCGCTCGTCCGCTGGCCTTATCGCTTAACTTCATAGTTTCATAAGAATCGAGGATAAATACCGTAAAGCCTTAACTTGCAATTATCTATAGGCAAAATGAAACACAACTTAAAATGAGCTTACGATAGACTTGAGCAAACTTGCTAGAAAAGAGAATGGTCAGGGTCGCCAATGTTCGATCAAGTTTACCTTATTAAAACCTATTCGGCATTAGCCGACCTGTATCCGCGACGTGAGTCCGGCGTAGTTGAAAACGAAGCCTGGAAGCGGATCCTGACGATCATTATTCAGTCAATTTATCAAACGTTTGGGTTAAGTTGACGCCGATGGGCTCAGCGGGACCATTATTGTTAAACCTTCCACCGACAAGTCGGGAACTGCGACAAGCTTCGGGGTACTAGACAGAAAGGGAATAATCAGTGGGCCAATTTCGAATTATTCGCTTTCAACACACTGAATTGCCCAAGGAGCTTTTCCTATTTCAAGCGTTTGAATACGAATCAATGCTCCACTTCCTTCATCAACTCGATAAACCGCAAACTTTCCAGAGCCACTACCAGCTGAATATAAAAATTGCCCATCGGATGAAAAACCGAATGAGCGCGTGGCGACCTCGCAAGGGAAGCGATCGATCAACGATAATTCTCCCGTATCTGAATTAACCAAGAACGCAGCTAGCGAATCGTCCCCTCGATTAGCGACGTAGACGTATAGTCCGCTAGGGTGAATCCCAACATCTGAGGTTGAGTTCTTCCCTTCGAATTCATTCGGCAAAGTGCTGAGCGTTTGAATTGTTTCCAAACGGCCATTTTCAGCATCCAATCGATAGACCGTCACGCTATTCCCCTGCTCGTCGCTTCCGTATCCATATTTCCCTTTCGAATCTAACCGGAAATGCCGAGGCCCTGCGACTCCGTCGCGCTTCAATACGGGAACATAGTTAGGCGTTGCCAAGCCCGTTTTCGAATCAAAATCAAATTGAAAAATTCCGTTCGCAGCCGTGTGGGGCACAAAGACAAATCGATTCGAAGAATCCACTTCAACCGAGTGCGGCCGTTCGCCCGTCTCAATCGTCTGGTGCGGAACGTTGCCCAGAAGCCCATTCTCAACCTCATGTATCATGACATGTCCTTCAAAATAGTACGACGATATCAAAAACTGTTCAGATTGATCCAAATGCAAAAACGATGCATGCGATCCCGACACCGTCTCGCTCAACAAACTCAAACTCCCATTTTTATCATCAATCTTAAAACTCGAAATCTTCCCGCTACCGCTTTGCGAAGAAAACAAGAATCGATTGTCTTTTGAAACCGTCAACGATATTGGCCCACCATCGATGTCGATATCGCTTTCGAAAACAATATTCCCGTCGTCATCGATCTGTCGATACACCGCAATACGATCTTCTCCAGAAACAGCGACGTACAAACGAAGCGTCGAGCCAATCAGTACCCATGAAATTCCAGTCACGAAGATAGACACTATTATTAATCGAGAGATATTTTTCATAACAAATGCGGTGAAACGAGAGAAACTTATTCATTCTCCAGGCCTCAATTGCAATTCCTTCGATCAATTATATTCCATTCTAGCACAATCTTGTAAGCTTCATACATACAGATCATTGAGAACTTGATAACCACTGATGCACACTGATATCATAGAATTGGTCCTAGTCATCAGTGTGTATCAGTGTCCTCTGTGGTTTAATAAAACCTTCGCCGTAGTTTTCACAGATCGCTCGCTGTATCAATGGGCATGAATGAAACTATTTTGACGGTACACTAGCCCGTTTTCCGAAACCTTGATATTCATCATTTCGAAAGATGTTGAGGATTGCGATTCTCTTTCAAGCCACTTGAACTCCCGACCAATTCTATTGATGCGCCTTTTTCCGATCATTTCCATTCTAAGCCTGCTATGCGTTTCTTCGCTGACTGGCGCTCCTAGCTCGCCTTCCGAAGACCTAGGCTTCGCGGTCTTCCGGGACCGATGCATGGCATGCCATTTGCAATCTGGTATGGGCATTAGGGAAATGAACGCGCCTTCTATCGCAGGACTCCCACGCTGGTACGTAACAGACCAACTCCGAAAATTCCGGCGCGACCAACGCGGATTTCATGCCGACGACGCTCCGGGCCACTTGATGCAAGCCAACGCCGCTGCCTTAGACGAAAAATCAATCGCCTTCGTAGGCCGACACATCGAATCGCTCAAACCAAACGAAAATCGAAATACGCTTGCGGAAAAAGCAACCAAAGCCTCCAAATCGCTCTATCGCAAGCAATGCCAAGATTGCCACGGCGAGCATGGCGAAGGCGATCGACCAAATCGAGTCCCTCCACTGACCAGTCAACAGGATTGGTACCTCCTCAAACAAATCGAAAATTTCCAAACTGGAAAACGAATTCACATCGAAAACGATTCTTCGAACGAACTAGACGAAGAACAGCTGCAGTCCATCGTTGCATGGATATGCTCATTGCCCGCTCTCCCTCCTAAATGAAACCACGGATCAAACTCGCCGAAACGACGACTCCAGACGGAGGAGCCTTAGCCCTCTTCGAACAAGACAACACCTACTCGATCACCTACAAAGGACAGCAACTAATGCATTCGAAGATGACCACTTCGGAAGAGTTGCTCGGAAAGCTGGGACTAGATCGATTGGACAACACACTTCCCGCACGAATCCTCGTCGGCGGCCTGGGGCTGGGATATACGCTGCGAACCGTGATGGAAGGTTGCTCGCCCGACGCGCACGTCGACATAGCGGAACTGATACCTGAAGTCGTCGATTGGAATCGAACCTTCCTCAAGGACCTCAACGGCTCCTTCCTGGATGACTCGCGTGCCACAGTTCTCACTAAAAATGTGGGCAACATAATCAAAAATGCTCCCCTGGAAACCTACGACACAATACTCCTCGATGTAGACAATGGTCCAATAGGCATGGTAGCGGAAAGCAACAACTCTCTGTATTCACATTTTGGAGTACGCTCTATCCACGCCGCCCTAAAATCCAACGGCCGAGCCGTCTTCTGGTCAGCCCAAGCCGATCCCAGATTCGAGAAACGCCTACGCAAAGCCGGCTTCACAGTAAAAGCCGTCCCCGCAAGAACTCACCCAGGAGCCAAGCGTGCAGCCTATCTTCTGTACGTCGCGGATCTGTAACGCTGCTAATCGTTCAATCGCGTGAGCCAAGAACTGTCAGTGAGCTGGTTTTGAATCAATTCCGAGGCTAAAGCTTAATGCCCGGAGAAAAGCAAATCTAGCTCAACTGGCCCAATTAGCCTTCTTTGTGTATCGAAGGACGACAAAACCCAGGCGTCAACGGAAGACTCTCAGAGTAAACGACTTACGGTTATATCGACCAAATACAGGATCATACGTGTCGTAAATTCTTACAAAACCAAAAAACCGCTAGACGACAAACAAAACTAGAACACTTGCTAACGTGCTTATGATCTGAACCTTGCACGATTCCAGAAAGTTAACGTAAAGCGGTGGCACAATTCCAGCTTTAAGAGGGACAAGAACTCTAATCGAAACCCTCTACCCTTAAGCCACTATGGAAATGCTCATTTCAATCCTCGCCTCTCAAATCGAAGCCAACGCTCCCGACTCGGGCGCCACAGCGCTTTTACTCGGCATCGCTGTCATCGGACTAGGCGCCGTCGCTCGTTTTACGAAAAACAAAAAGAAATAATTAACCCCTAATTATCATGGATATGCTTATTTCAATCCTCGCATCCAGAGTTCCGGAATCTGCACCCGACACCGGCGCAACTGTACTCTTACTTGGCATCGCTGTCATTGGTTTGGGAGCGATCGCTCGCTTTACGAAGAAGAACAAGAAGTAGAAATTGCACGCATATCTACCGCACAGCACCCTCAGAGTGCTACATAACAATCTAATAATTAACCAATAACCCACAATCACTATGGAAATACTCATTTCAATCCTCGCCAGTGGTGGAGCCAATGTTCCCGACACGGGTGGCTCAGCCCTTTTACTCGGCATCGCCGTCATCGGACTAGGCGCCGTCGCTCGTTTTACGAAAAACAGAAAGAAGTAAGCTTCTTAGCGTCTATTTTAAATTTTGCCGCGTACCCACAAGTACGCGGCTTTTTTGCGGGCTCAACTGAGAAACAAGTCTATTTTTTGAATTTAATAAAGGGGTGAAACAAACGCCCGATCACACCTTTCGGAAAACGCTTCATACCATAGAAGCCATATTTCTCAGGCTGTTCCTTATCCTTAGGCCAGTAAGCCGTTCCGAAAATCCAATCCCAAAGCGACAAGCTTACGCTAAAATTCTGACCGCCTTTTCCGTGCATCTTTAAATCGTGATGCCAACTGTGAAATTTGGGGGAATTAATCACATAACGTAAAACGCCCCAATCATAAGGCAAATTAGCATGCGTAAGTTCGTGTAACAGCAAACCAACGACACTTACGATGAATATCGCGAACGGATCCACCCCTAGAACTACCAATGGAAGAAAACTTACCAGGCGAAATATAATGGCCTCGCCCCAGTGCCCCCGGAATGAGGCCAGCCAGTCAAGCTCTTTGATACTATGATGCAATTTATGAAATTCCCACATCCAGGGGACAATATGAAGCATTCGATGCACATTCCACGAAATGAAATCCTTCAGCACAAAAGCGAATAATATTTGCCCGTAAAGCGGCCAATCACTGAGCAACTCTAAATCGCTCACGCCCAACAGTCCGGTGGAATGCAGAGTCCCATCGCACATAGCGACCAATTTCACCGTCAGGATAGCCAACATCCAACCGACATACTGCATATTGAAGACCAGCCAGAACAAGTCCTGCACAAAGCCTTCTCGCAAGATTTCCTGCTTTTTCCTCCAGGGGCTGAGCCGTTCCAAAGCAAAACAAAAAAGCGAAATAGCGACCAACCAGAAGTAATATTCAAGATAGATAGACATAGCAGTGAAAGAAATACTAAGAAACCATACTCATCCCATACGTTCAAATTTCAAATAACTTAAGACGTCCTATCATCGAACGCGCTGCCTATATCCTCTACGTCGCGGATCTGTAAGCGCAGCCTGCAGCTCAACTACCGGCCTCTGATTGATCAGGCAATGGACGGGCCAGCGGACTGACTTTCAACCAATTCGGCAGGCTCCGCGTATACACTGGCCGACCTTCCACTTGCAAGTGACTGGTTTTCTTGGCTTCGGCAAACGTAAGCTCGCCAGCCCAAATTCGCGTCATCGTGCGAAGATCGCTTTTTAGCGTCACATCCACATCGCACCCGGGATTCACGATGCACAACTCGCGTTCCTCGTCCTTCAACTTAATCCACCAATGAGGAAAGGTCTTTAATCCGGAAAAGGCGAAATGAGCGACAACTTCACCTCCCGGTACTTGCTCCAAATCCAATCGCCGATAGTATTCCAACATCAGTAATTCTACATCGAGTTCGTCGTCTTCCATTCGACTCCTCGTCCACTTCATTCCCCAATCACCGAGCCCCATAATTACCGGAGTCAAGTCCTTCCCGGCAGGCGTCAAATGATACTCTACTCGTTTTTGACCGGTGATGGTTTTTTTGAATACAATCTCATCATCGACAAGCTGATTGAGTCGCTTCGTCAGCAACGTTGGCGATATCTGCGAAAGTCCACGCTGCAACTGATTAAAACGCGTGCTTCCACAAATCAATTCCCGAAGAATCAGGATCGTCCACCGCTCTCCTAGAATTTCGGCTGCCTTCGCAATCGGGCAAAATTGTCCATAGTGCAATCCCATAACGTCTTACTACATAATCTGTAGGTGGTTACTACAATCCGTGTTGTAGAAAAGTCGAGACGAACCGTGGTACCTTCGTTTCCATCAAGCGAGGGACACTCCTGAGCATAACATTAAAACGAAAAATACAATGATTACAGAAACTCAGACGGAAACCACCAACGGCATCAAAACTGACGCCCAACAGCAAATCATAAACGCGATCAAACAAGATCCGTCCTTAGCGCAAGTAACGCTTAGAGCGTCTAATGATTGGAATGGAGCAACACGTTCCACATCGCGCCTTTCGGGCTTTTCAATGGGCGGGCAGGATTATCCGCACGAAGAAACCTTCGAATTGGTAACAGATCTCCCGAAGCCCTTTCTGGGTACAGACCAAGCTCCCACTCCTGCGGAGTACGTTTTGCATGGATTAGCAGCATGCATGAACACAACAATGGTCTATAACTGCGCCGCTCGTGGATTCGAAGTGCGATCCTCGTCCGTTCAAATTGAAGGCGATCTAGACGCTCGAGGATTCCTCCGAATGGACGATGACATCGAAGCTCGATACAAGGGCGTTCGCGTCGAATTCAAGGTAGACTCGGATGGCGACCCCGAAGTTATCGAAGACCTAATCAAGGGATCCTCAATGTACAACGTATTCACGACGCCTATTCCGATCGAGCTCACGTTTGCGTAAGATGGAGCTCAATCAATTGCCCTACCATTCAAATTTTGACGGTAGGGCTTTTGTGTATTCAATATGAAGAGCATCACAGGCAAGATGCCTGTGCGACCATCTAGTCAATACGCCTAACGCTCATCCAAAATTTTAGCGTTAAATGATAAAATATCCTAAACGTTTCATAAATCGACTGAATATCTGATTGTCAGGATCCGCTTCCAGGCTTCGTTTTCAACTACGCCGGACTAACGTCGCAGATACAGGTCGGCTAATGCCGATAAGGTTTTGAAAGAGCCGAACTGGTCCGAAAATAGCAAAACCTGCCGTCGCGGCAGCGACACCTATGTCGCTTTTGGCGACCCTGACGATTCCATCTGCAGGTGAGTCTTGCTTAAGGCGATTGTACGCCCACTTTAGGTGATCATATAAAACGGGTTCAATCATTACCCAATAATCACATCATCAACAGGTTGCGATATTTTCGCTGTAAGCTTTATGAGACTACGAGGGTATTTCTTCTGATCGCTAGAGCACCGAATACGCGTCCAAATACATCCCACAACCTCACGCCCCAAAAATATCGCTACGTTTATATCTATCTTACCCCGCTTGGTATTTCACGAACCTCAGAGGCTACGAACGTTCCGCCACCATCAAAGCCGAATAGACCGTATTCCGAAATAACCCCATGACGCTTCCTAAAAAATCTTTTGGCGGATTCCTCCCACAAGTACGTCTTAGAGACAGTCTAACAAGTCGAAATCCGTAGGGCCGGAGCTTGCTCCGTGCCACGTAGGTTGTTCATTCTCTACATACGCGGCATGGAGCAAGCTCCAGCCCTACGAAAATCACCCAATTTTATGAATTTGCCGACCCATCAAATCAAAACCGCACTCTATCGCCTCCTGCCAATCGTAGTTGCTATTATTGGATTTCAGACGATCGCGCCTGCAAACGATCCTGATTTCAGCCTGAGCGTCGAGCAAATCACCTTTGGGCAAAAGCATCATTTTTTCGGTTACATTGGCCAGTCCAAGACCATTCCATGGAATGCCAGCGGACGTTACATCGTGGCAATGCGAAACGATTTCCATGATCGACTCCCCGGAGCCAATGACGCTGCGGACATCATTCTCATAGATACGGAAGACAACTACCGCGTAACGCTGCTGGATCAATCGAGGGGCTGGAACCTACAGCAAGGCACGATGCTTTACTGGAACCCGCTTCAACCCGAAACTCAGTTTTTCTTTAACGATCGCGACCCCGTTAGCGGACGCGTCTTCACCGTTCTCTACGATATTTCCACTCACAAACGCATCCACGAATATCGCTACCCAAGCGCCTCCATCGGAAACTCAGGCGTGGCGCCCAGTGGCACCGACTTCCTGGCGATCAATTATGGCCGCCTTGCCCGACTCAGACCAGTCACTGGGTACGCAGGTGCTCTCGATGAGACCGAAGGAACGTTCGCTCCAGACAACGACGGCATTTTCAAAATCGATATCAAAACCGGCAAATCCCATCTACTCGTTTCCTACAAGGAAATTGCCAAACACCTGAGCAAAGGTTCTTACAAACAACTCGAAAATGGTCGTTGGACACCCGTTCCGAAATCGGAAATCGTCGACCCCGAAAACCAACCCGACATTTCAAAAGCCCAACTCTACATCAATCACACCTTGTGGAGTCGAAACAACCGAAAGATCTACTTCATCGCCCGAGGAAAGGAAGGCAAACATAACATCTGGATTGACGCGCCCTGCACGATCAATGCCGACGGCACCGGACTAACCTTGCATTCCACATCGATCGGTGGCCACCCAGAATGGGCCAAAGGCAATCAAATCATCGGAGAAAACCAGGGCCGACAAGCCATCTACGACGTATCCAATAAAAGGATCCTCGAAAACAAACTTATTGGCGACAAAACGATTCTCCCAAAACCGGGAGGCGACGTATCCCTCTCGCCCAATGGAAAATGGTTCGTCAATGGACACTCTAGCGACGACCGAAAAAACAACATCTACACAATCGTTCGCCTATCCGACGAAGCCTATCGACGATCCGACACCTTTTCTCGAGGCCCCTACACAAAAGGCGACCTTCGCATCGACCCCGCTCCCCGCTGGAATCGCAACAACAACGAAATACTCGTATCAGGCTGGACCAAAGAAGGCAGTCGGCAACTGTTCATAATCAAAGTCACCGATTAGTCGACAAAGCAGCGTAAGGCGCTCTTCTGACATTCGAGGCATTTAGACTCATCCCAAAAGCATTTCAAAATACCGGCGAACGACTATACCCATTTCAATATGAACCTAAGACTCAATTCATTCCACAAAGCCTCGATACATTTGTTGGCTTTCATTTTTTATCACACACCCTTTCAAGCGTACGCAAGCGACGCCTTCTCGTGGGACAATATGGAAAAACTGCGTCACTCAATCGTCGTACCAGAGTTTCCTGACAAAGATTTCCCCATAACTGATTTTGGAGCTATTCCCGATGGAAAGACTGACTCTACGGAAGCTATTCGATTGGCTATCGACGCCTGCTCACAAGCTGGAGGAGGCCGTGTCATCGCGACGGGCGGAACATTCAACACCGGCCCCATTCACCTCAAAAGCAATGTCAACTTACACGTTGATCAAGGCGCCACGCTTAGCTTCTACACAGACCCCAAAAGATATTTGCCCGCAGTTCATACCCGTTACGAAGGCGTTGAAGTAATGAACTACTCGCCACTAATTTACGCATACCATCAAAAGAACTTAGCAATCACGGGAAGAGGCACCCTAGACGGCCAGGCAAACGAGACAAACTGGTGGAAGTTAACCCCTCCAAGAACCGGTCAAGAAAGCAAAGAGAACCCGCACCATAAAACGCAATTATTTCGTATGGCTGAGATGGGTACTCCATTAGCAGAACGAAACTTTGGCGCCTCATCTCAACTGAGGCCAACTTTCATCGAACCCTATGCGTGTGAGAATATTCTAATCGAAGACATCACCGTGACCAACGCTCCATTCTGGATGATCCACCCCGTATTAAGCCGCAATATTACTGTACGAGGCGTTACCTGCGATAGCGCAGGACCGAACAATGATGGGTGCGACCCGGAATTCGTGAAAGAATCGGTATTCGATCATGTCCACGATTTGACAATTAGAAATCTCCAAATCGGCACCGCAAACAATTAGAGATCTGAAGCCTTGAATAAAAGCGACACTCTAAGAGACTGTTAAATAAGTCACTTTGGAGACTACGAAGTTATGTTTGATAATCAAAAATTGGCTTTCGATCTGAGTAATACCCGGAGGGTATTGCGACGTGAGGAAACGGTTTTTGAACTCAAACACAACGAGCAGACGAACGAAACGGACTTTTTTAACAGTCTCTAAGACAATCCCCACTGATCTGCTCCTTTTACCTCCCCACATGACACGCCATGTCTAAACTGATTTTTCTTCTATTCATCGCCTGTACCCTAGTTTCGATCCCGGGCTTCGCGGATGTTCGACTACCGAAAATCCTAAGCTCGCATATGGTGTTGCAGCGCAATGCCGACGTGAATATCTGGGGCTGGGCCGATCCAGGGGAAACGATCGTCATCAACGCAGATTGGATAAAAGCAGAGCTCAACACAACGGCGGACACAAAAGGAAAATGGAGTCTCGCTCTTAAGACTATCGATGCGGGCGAAGCGCATAGCCTCACGATAACTGGCAAAAACACGCTTCATTTGGAAGACATCTTATTCGGCGAAGTCTGGATAGGTTCAGGTCAATCGAACATGGAGATGCCCCTCATACAGGTATCAAACGCCTACACAGGAATTCAAAATTCCGAAAAGGAAGTCGCGGCTGCGAATTTCCCTGAAATCCGCTTATTCCAAGCAGGTAACTTTAGCAGTAAAGAACCCCTCGATGATGTTGAGTCAGGAATTGTCATGTATGGAGTTCCCGAGGCGAAATGCGCATGGCAAGCTTGCACGCCAGAAACGATTCCAACATTCTCCTCTACCGCTTATTTTTTCGCCAAAAAGTTGTATTCGAAACTCAACGTGCCCATCGGCATAATCGATGCCTCCTGGGGTGGTACCTCTGCTGAAACCTGGACTCCAAAATCCGGCTTGGAGAAGCTCGGAATGGCAAACGAACTCGCTCAAGCCGACAAACTTCCGCAGCAGACCGACAAGAAAACCCCCACACGCCTCTACAATGGAATGATTCACCCTCTGAGAAATTTCAAAATCAAAGGAGTCATTTGGTACCAGGGCGAAGGAAACTCAGGTCGGGCCGATCAATATCGTCAATTGTTCTCAACGATGATCTCCGAATGGCGCAGGGAATTTGGATACGAATTCCCATTCCACTTCGCCCAAATAGCACCCTACGGTAAATACAAAGAGAACTCCGCTTACTTGCGCGAAGCTCAGCTTCAAACATTGTCGCTCGCTCGTACCGGCATGGCGGTGACCATGGACATCGGAAACCTGACGGATATTCATCCCAAAAACAAGCAAGAGGTCGGACGTCGCCTAGCCCTTTGGGCACTCGCAAAAGACTACGATTTCGACATTGCTTACTCCGGCCCCATATTATCAAAAAGCACGATCAAATCGGAAAAGATCCACCTTCGCTTCGATCAGGCCCAAAAGGGCCTAACAACAAACGATGGCCTAGCTCCAAGTCATTTCGAGATCGCAGGGGAAGACAGAGTTTTTCATCCAGCAACCGCCATAATCAAAGGAAAGCAAATCATCGTATCCTCAGAAGAAGTCTCCAATCCAATGGCTGTTCGCTATGCATTCACCAACTACGCTCAACCAAACCTGATAAACCAGGAAGGCCTGCCGGCTAGCTCTTTCCGTACAGATGAGTGGTAAAAACCACATACCTTTCGAACTACCTGCCTCGTCGAACTGACCCGAAAATAACAAAACCTGTTGTCGCGTCAGCGACACCTATGTCGCCTTTGGCGACCCTGACCTATTCCGTCTGCTGGCACAGCTCTATCAAAATTATCGATAAACATTAATAAGACTACCAGATTAACTCCATTTTCAGAAAATCATCGCAGGCTCATTTTGCTCTCAACAATTCCTACAACACACCCAATGAAACTTTCTCGATCTTCAGTTCTGCTCATCCTACCAACCGCAATTGCTCTATCTCTCTTCTCTTCCAGTTGCGGTCGCGTTTCCGATGAATCGAAAACCTCCTATACCTCATCCCAAAAACCTAACATCATCTTCATAATGGCCGATGACCTGGGATACGGAGATTTGGGATCCTATGGGCAAACCGTCATCCAGACGCCTCACCTCGACCAGATGGCGATAGAAGGTCTTCGTTTCACCAACTGCTACGCAGGATCGACCGTTTGCGCCCCTTCTCGGTCTGTATTGATGACCGGATTACATACCGGACACACGACAGTTCGTGGAAACTTCGGGAAATTCGGCGTTGTCGGCCTGGCCGG
>JBNMOQ010000028.1:0-32255 GCA_051275055.1 Candidatus Pelagisphaera sp. | reverse complement strand
AGCCTGAACCATCAACGACTGCGGATCTGGCATCGCCATCAATTCATCCTCTGGCTCTTCCTCTCCACCCGCTTGATTCATCAGCGACTGCGGGTCCGGCATAGCCATCAACTCATCTTCTTCATCCGCTGGAGCTTCGTCTACAGGCTCCTCCTCCGCTTCTTCAACTGGAAGCTGAAAGTCTGCGCCGTTCAAAATACTACCTGCCTGGGCCAGAAGCTCTTCTGGAGTCGGAAATGAAGAAGCTATATCCTCGGAATCATTAACACTTTCTCCTTCATCCTCTTCTTCGGCAAATGCATCCGCTACTTCGTCACGAATTTCAGCTGCTACCGAGTCATCGATCTCCCCGGCTATTTCGGCAATCGGCTCCACCAAATCAGGAGTCGGCTCTTTGATTTCCGCATCAACCTCATTCTCGAGCTCCAAAGACCCCACTAAAGAATCGGAATCAATATCGATCCCTCCAAGTAAATCGTCTATGTCGCCACCAAAAGACTCTGGCGATGATTCCTGAGAATCTACTGGTTGCGGTTCATCGATTTTGACAGGCTCAAGAGCTTCCCCGCCGCTATCGGCAGGAACACCTGAATCGAGATTTGAAGAATCAGGTTCTTCAAACTCGGAACGTTGAGAATCGGACTGAGCCATATAAGGTTTTGCCAATCCCGCCAAATCGCGATTGAACGGGAAATCTATTATACTTATCGGTTTAATTCCGACAGGTCTTTAGGATCCGACCGCAATTGAGAATTACTTCTCCAACTGCCAAACAACTTCGCAAACGCTATTCTTACATTTTTCCACAACAATTCCTCTATGAACGCCGAATCATTCCAAGACCTTGAAACGAAAATCGCATTTCTCGAACGCCACATCGAAGAGCAAGACCGCGTGATCATGAAGCTCCACCAAAAGGTCGAAACTATCGTCCAGGAAATTGGTCAATTGAAGACGACTCTTCAACAGGCCTCATCCTCGCCTTCCGAGATTCCTGACGAAAAGCCACCTCATTACTAAAGCGAAACCCCAGAAGACCAATTTTCCTATAGACCCGCTCCCCTTGAGGCATTACCCAGTATCGATACCAAAAGCAGCTCTCCCTTCGGGACTGCCTCGCTTCCGCCGAATGACCGACAATAAAGATCGAATAGACTCCCTGGAAAAGGAATTAGCAAACGCTCGATCCCAACGAACCGAAGAACGCGAACGGACCAATCGAATGCGCAATTCCCTATCGTGGCGGCTAACTCTGCCATTCCGCGCACTTCGACGAGCGATTGTCGATCCCTTCACTCGCTCAAAGCAAAAAAAGCAATATTCGACCCTCCCATCTTCGCCTATCGCAGACGAGCCTGCAGAAACGATAAATCCCACAGAACCCGTTGTTGCATCAAAACCTGGACCGCCACCTGCCTACTGTGACTATGCAGATTTCTGTAAACGCATGGAGCCATTGGTAGAAGACTACTCGAGCAGTTTTATCCAACGTCTAGATCGACTCGAACTCCAACCGCTCATCTCGATCGTTTTACCGGTCTACAACCCCGACCCCAAATGGCTTCGAGAGGCGATCGATTCGGTGCTCCAGCAAATCTATCCTAATTGGGAATTGTGTATTGCCGACGATGCCTCGACCAAACCCGGCGTTAGAAAAACTCTCCTTGAGTACTCCGAATCTCACAAAAACATTCAAGTCGCATTTCGCAAACAAAACGGCCACATCAGCCAAGCCAGCAACACAGCGCTAGAGCTGGCCTCAGGTGAATTCGTAGCCCTACTCGATCACGACGACATTTTACCAGCTCATGCCTTGGCCCGCGTCGTCGACTGCATAAACGAACACCCTGACGTTTCTGTAATCTATTCTGACGAAGACAAAATCGACGAATCCGGCCAAAGATCCCAACCACACTTCAAGTCCGATTGGAACCCGGATCTTCTGATCGGTCAAAACTTCATAAGCCACCTTGGCGTGTATCGAAAGTCGGATGTAGAACGCGTCGGTGGATTTCGCGAAGGTGTAGAAGGCGCCCAAGATTGGGACCTCGTCCTGCGCGTTTCCGAACAATGCGGTCCTGAGCAAATTCGCCATATCCCGGAAGTCCTCTATCATTGGCGGTCTATTGAAGGATCTACCGCAATGGACATTGGCGAAAAGAATTATGCCCATAAAGCAGCCGGAAAAGCGCTAGAAGAACATCTCGCCCGTATCGGAATAGCAGCAACTCTGGAGCCCGTCGATCGTTACTATTGGCGCCCTCGGTACTCCATACCCGAGCCAGTGCCATCGATCGCCATCATCATACCGACCAAAGATCACATCGATCTGCTAAAAACCTGCATCGATTCAATTCAATCGAAAACAAGCTATCCGCATTTTCAAATCATCGTAGCCGACAACGGGTCCGAAAAGCCGGCATCATTAGAATATTTTGAGATTATTCGAGGGCAAGGCATCGAAATAATCAAAGTACCAGGCGAATTCAATTTTTCGAAGATCAACAACACGATCATCCGCAACCGTTCCGAACCACTCATCTGTCTCCTAAATAACGATACAACGATAATAAGCGAAAACTGGCTCGACGAAATGGCCATGCACGCTTGTCGCGACGAAATCGGGATAGTCGGAGCCAAGCTCCTTTTCCCGCACGACCACGTACAACACGCGGGCATCGTACTCGGCATCGGAGGAATCGGAAGCGAGGCATTCAAATACATTCACAAAACCGATGACGGGTACATTCACCGCGCTTTCCTCATCGGCAATTACTCTGCAGTAACTGGAGCATGCATGCTTTTCCGAAAATCAGTCTGGGAGGAGCTAGGCGGACTCAATGAAAACGATGCGCCAAACGCATACAGCGACGTCGATTTTTGCTTAAGATGCCAAGAAAAAGGATACCGAATCCTATTCACCCCCTTCGCCCAACTATACCACCACGAGTCTGCCTCCAGAGGGCCCGAGAATAGCGAAGCGTTTCAAACGGCGAGGAATTATATGCGCCAGCGCTGGGCAAATCGCATCGATCAAGACCCTTACTACAATCGCAATCTTACCTTAGAACGAGAAGACTTCACCCTGGTTTTTCCTCCTCGGAATTATTCGACGAAATGAAAGTCTCGTTCATAATCCCGGTTTACAACCAAATCGAACTCACGTTGCGATGCATAGAGACGCTTCAACAATCGGTTCGATCCTACGACTACGAAATTATCATCGTGGACGATTGCAGCGATTCCGAGACTAGCGAAAAGTTAGAAACGCTACAGAACGACCGTATCAAGCTCATCACCAATTCATCGAATCTTGGATACGCGAAATCCAACAATATAGGAGCGCAGAATGCTCAAGGAGAATTTCTAGTACTTGCCAATAATGATCTGGAATTCCCCAATGGATGGCTCGAGCCGATCTTAAAAGGCCTGAAAAAGGGACCTATTGGAATTGTCGGAAACATTCAGACTGATGCCACAACGGGAGAGGTCGATCACGCAGGTTTTCTCTTCGACGGGAAAGGGACGCTTCGCCACAAACGAACGCTCAATTCAGGCCGATTCCCAAGTAACCAATTCACCACCTTTCATGCAGTAACCGGTGCCTGCCTCGCCATCCGCCGAAATCTATTTCTTAAAGTCGATGGCTTAGATGAAGTATTCGTAAACGGATGCGAAGACATAGATCTTTGCTTCAAGGTAAAGGAATCAGGGCTTTCTGTCGTAGTCGCCAACCAAAGCGTCATCAAACACCACGTCAGCTCAACTCGAGGCCCCAACAACAATCGCGACGAGCGCAACATGCGCCGATTTCAAGAAAAATGGCGTTCACGTATTTCAGAAATAATGATCGTGGATTGGCCGAAGACCTACTTAAAGGAAATCCGAAACGACAAAGGTGTTTTCGATTGGAATCGATTCAAAGAAGCCCTCACGCATTGGCTTCCAAATAACTCAGCCCTTTCGAAAACTGGCGCTCTTATTGTCGAAGCTAAATTGCAGCGCAACGAACGCCATTGGCTCTCCATCCTGGATGGAAAATCAGATGAAATGATCAAAGCAACTTATCAATCAGACGCGAAGCAATGGCTTCACAAACATTTCGCTTACGATGGCCTCGAAGGAAGTCAGTCAATCGAAAGAGGACGTTGGATAAAGGAAAAAGCGACGCTAAAAATGAGGTCAGGGCTCTTTGTATCAAGCGTACAAATATCCGGTACGATTCTCTCTCCAGGCGACAACATTGAATCGCAAGGCCAGCTGGGATTACGCGTCACTACAAATGCAGCCGAGTCCAAAACCTACTATCCACTCGATGAAGGAGATTTCGAAGTCAACATCGAAGATCTCCCCGATATCCCCGAAATGGATACTATTTTAGAATTCGAACTAGCCGGCGTCTGGAGGACCAATGCTTATGCCTATCTAGGACGCGCTACACGCAAGTGGTTCTTCCTCTCACGCAAACTTCGCCAATTCTGGAAAACCCATAAAGAGCAGCGGAAAAACCAACGACTACTCATAAAGCGCATCTCCCTCAATCATGAGAAAATACTCGATTTCGAGTCTCAACCGAGCTCGCCAGTTAACTTCGATTTCCTAAGACGATATCGAAATATCGGAATCAATCTGGTCGGTTGGTTCGATGCGGAACTCGGGATCGGCGAGTCGGTTCGACTAGCCGCAAAGGCCCTTGATTCGACTACAATCGAAACGAATCTGATTCCACTCAAAGTCAATTGCATGGCAAGTCGCGAAGACAAAACCTACACAGATCGACTCGTCGAACGAAATACCTACCCCATAAACGTCTTCCATATCGACGCGCCCCAATGTGGAGACATAGACCATCATCACGGCACGCAATTTCGGAAAGAACGACGCAACATAGCCTACTGGGCTTGGGAACTCCCTGAGTTTCCTGATAACTGGATTCAATACTTCGATTACTTCGACGAAATCTGGACGCCTTCCAATTTCGTTCGCGACGCAATTTCGATAAAGTCCCCACTGCCCGTCCTAACGATTCCGCATTGCATTCAGTTTGAAATCCCAAAGCAAACCGAGAGAGCCAAATTCGGACTACCAGAAGATCAGTTTCTATTTCTCTTCGCATACGATTTGAACAGCTATCAGGAGCGTAAGAATCCGATGGCGATCATCAAAGCGTTCAAAAAAGCGTTTTCAGGGGCTGCCGGCAAAGATGTTGGCCTCGTTATCAAAACGCATTCGATACAACAAAACCTAGAGTCTTTCAAACTACTCAAGAGAGACCTCGCTGGCATCGACAACGTTCACCTACTCGATAAACGACTATCCAGGAGCGACGTCTATTCTCTGATGCATTCAGTAGATTCCTATGTTTCCCTCCATCGATCAGAGGGTTTCGGACTCACCGTCGCGGAATCAATGTTCTTAGAGAAACCGGTAATATCGACGGATTGGTCGGCCACATCGGAATTCTTAAATTCTACCAATGGTTGCCCGGTCGAATGCGAACTGATCAAGATCAAGCAAGATTTCGGCCCCTACTCTCAAGGACAATATTGGGCGGAACCCCACAGCGACCATGCAGCGTCTCAAATGCTCAAACTCGTCAACGATTCCGATTTCGCCAAACAAATAGGGAAGAACGCTGGAAATACTATTCGCGAACGATTCTCGCCCGAAGCTATTGGCAAGATCTACGAGAAACGCGTTAAATCACTCGCATTGTGGTAGTCCAAACAACCAAAGAAGAAGCCCATTGAAAACAATTTTCCTCTTAATAAATCGATAGGGAAACGAGCCAGACCTAAAAAACCTAGCTCTCAGGAATGGACGAACAAAGTCGCTTTCACTTTGCGGAAAGCTTTGGTCCCACACTGATCTATAAGATCCGCAACATAGCGCCAATCTCCCTCGTAGCTGTTGTCGTTCCACCCAGCCGCTAAAGCAGTATCGCGACGCGCCATAACGCAACCACAGTCAATAAACGAATATTCGAGCCGCGTATCGAAATTACGCCAGCTATAATACTCGTGAACCATATCGCAATAAACCGCATGGGTTTCATCGTCGAAATGCTCTAGCATTTTTTCCGTAAACCCTGGCACGTGAAAGTTGTCCGAATTCGTAACGACAATAAAGTCTGCTTCAATTCCATTTGCCACCTCTCGAAACCCCCACTGCCTAGGAGTATGACCCCAATCGTTTGCTCGACTTTTAGTATCTATTAAACGAATACGTTTATCGCTTCCAATTACTGCTCGTGCCGTCTGAGTCAACTGATCCGAAGGTCCATCATGAACGAACAGCAGTTCCCAGTTTTCATACGTCTGATCAATTAACGATACAGCCAGCAACGGAAAGGAATTGAAAATCGGAGAAACAAATAGCACTTTTAATTTTCGATTTTCGATCTCCTCCTTATAGGCGGGATTGGCAACAAGATCCGCCGTCCTTCGAACGATTTCGAGATGCCTCAGCTTGTTGCGGAGATTTATGAGAGGCGGACGATCCTTCAGTCGTGGAGGCAGCAGCTCCGTAAGTTTGTAGAGGAATTCGGTTATCGGTTTCATTTCGAATCGCTAGACAAACAGGATCCGCTTCGCAGTCAAAGCGACTCTTCAAAATCGATCCTCAACACCTAGCGATTCGGTCACAACCCTCGAATCCCATATTTCACGATAACATACAGAGCGCGTACGCCGTCTATGGGCCGGATCTTCTTTCCTTCATCAAAATCTCTTCGAGCATAAGAGATAGGGACTTCTATCACTTTCAACCCAACGGCCGCCGCTTTTGCCGTTAGTTCTGGTTCGATTCCGAAATGCTTCTCTTCGAATTCAATGGATTGAAGGAATTCTCGAGGGAACAGCTTGTAACAGGTCTCCATATCCGTGAGCCGATAGCTCGTGAAGAAATTCGAAGCCAGCGTAAGGAATCCATTAACCATGCGATGCCAAAACGGACTCACTTCAGAAAGTCCACGATCGAGAAAACGCGAGCCGTAGGCGGCATCAGCTCCAGTCTGCTCGATCCCATCAATAAGCTTCCTGTATTCCTGTGGATCGTATTCCAAATCCGCGTCCTGAAAGATAATATGAGAACCCTTCGCTTCCTGAATCCCAGTCCTGAGAGCGGCACCCTTCCCTTGGTTTACCTTGTGATGCACGATCGTATCAATCTCAGAGCCCAAGGGACCCCTAAGCAAATCGGCCGTACCGTCAGATGATGCGTCATCCACGACTATGATTTGCAAATCAGGCACTCCACAGTTTCGGACCGCATTGATCAGCGAAGACAATGTATCTACTTCATTATAAGCAGGAACAACAACGGAAAGCTTCATCAAAAGGACTATTTAAGTTCGAACCAGTAAGATGAAGCCATTTCCCACACCAACCAGGAATTTAACAGATTATTGTACCCTAGCATCTTGATTGATCCGAAAACGCTAAAACAACATGCAAGAGTTTGATCAATAAAAAAGCCCGGCTTCGACAGCCGGGCTTACAAATTCAATCCTGATTATTAGTTAATCAGCTAAAAACACCTCGACTAGACCAATGCCAGTGGTCTCACCAACACCCTCCATCACAAAAGAATACAATCCGGGGACAGCATCCACTAAGAGGATCGCATCCTTACTTCCTGTTTCCAAGACTGCTGCTCCAACTTCCTGCGAAACAGTGACGACTTCATCCGAATTCGCCGCATCTTCCCAGTTATCATTCACCCCAACTTCTACTTGAGGAAACCCAGGTTGAGAAAAATCGGTTCGAAAGAGCGTTATTTTTGGATCTACAATAGTACCGGGTATTCCTATCGAAGGCCCCATACCTCTAAGCAATAATTTTGAATCCACGAGACCGCTTACGATAAAACCGGCAATCAGGCGTTCATCTCCCGCTCCCACAAACCCTCGAGTAGCCACGTTAACGAGCCTATTTTGAAGGTCATTTGGTGCCGATTGCCTGCTCTTATCGAAAACTTCTACAATCGCCAATCCGTTCGCATCGCCCTTATCGTTTACAACAACAGTGAAAAGACGTGTGCTATCCAGGTTGAGCGCCATCCCTGCATCGAGTGAAGCGTCATCACTGTTAGGCTGTGCAAAGGTCTCTGGATCAAAAAGCTCCTTTATTTCTGCCAATTGCGTGTCGCCCCAATTATCATTGCTCCCAATTTCTATATTAACTGGGGAACCCGAAGTCCAATCCGTTTCAACTAAAGTCATTTCGGGATCTATCGCGGTCGTAGCGTCTATCAGTTTGCCCAATTCTGGGCCTTGAGCCCGCGTCAAGATATCAATCGGCCCCTCGCCTTTTATCACAAAGCCAAGGATCAAAGCTTGGTCTCCCGAACCCAGAACCCCGCGAGTTGCAATATTTGCCAAAGTAGAACGAAGCGTTTCATAACTCTGGGCCGCAGTCATTTCTGTGCCAAAGCCATTGATTGCCACTAAACGGTATTCGTAATCCTTACCTCTCCCAATATCAGAGTCGTCAAAGGATTCGACATCGCCTCCGACAGAGCCTAATACAGTCCAATCAACCCCGCCTTGCAAGCGGCGTTCGACGTTGAAGGCTCCTCCAGGTGCGGTCGTACCATTCCACCCAAAAGTCACTGTCCCTGGGGCTGGTTCGCCCGTTGAAAGACCAGCAAGATTGATAACCGGTGGTCCAGCATCTTCCCCTGCTGCAAATGCCGCTGCTGCTAGGAACGGCGGTACATCGCTCTCACTTAAGAGAAGGCTCGCACCCGCGAAAAACTTCAAACTGTGAAGTAAAGTACCATCAGTTGGAATCGTCCATGAGTCGCCTCCGCTGCCATCAGCGCTGCGATAAAACCCATAAGCTTCACTCGCGGCTGGCACTTGGTTCGCTTCCGTCAAATTGGGAAACCACAAGATAGCCAACGATTGACCTTCGACTAGCCCGGCAAATGAAACTTCGCCAGAACCTATGATGTATTCTCCACCCGCAGAAACCTCAGATGTTAAATCCCAAGACTCGACAATCGCGTCATCACTTCCCGCTCCAAGGATTCCACCTGCTTCCGGAAGCGAAAACTCTCCATCAACTCCACCTGAAACGAGATAGAGCATTCCCTTTTGAACAAGATCTGCTCCAACTTCGTCTTGCAAACTTCCAACATCAATAGTGACACCGAAAGAACCAAATGCTCCCGAAGCGAAAATTGATGCTACGGCTCCAATACTAATAATCTTTTTCATTTTCATTGTGGTAGCTCCCATTCATTTACCCAGTTAGAATCTTCTGGATTCGAATCCACCTTAAATTTGCGAATTGCTACGCCCATTCCAGGATCGATGACATCCCCTCCTTTATTTACGTCGTCTCCCGCCGCAAGCTCTCTCCATTCTCCACTAAAGTAATAGTATGATCCAGCGGGCGATAGATGCTTATTCTTACCCGCACCAGAGGAATAAACGAGTAACATATCCTTTGGGTTCGCCGAATCTGTCGTCTCTTCAAAAACTCCTCCAGGAGCGAGACCCAAATCCTTGATCGCTATACCTAACGGGCGATTGAGGCCTACGAAATTGTCCGCTGTGAAAACAGCCGACTCAGATACTGAAATCGCAATTGGCGCATCAATCACTTCGCCATAAACAAGCGCCTTTTTTGCAGCTGTATCGTTGTTTCGAATAACAAAAGCTCGATTTGGCTCGAGTACCTCAGAATCGAGATTCGTATCGAGTCCGTCGCCTACTCCGCGCCAGGCGTCATTGTAAAAGTAAAAGACGCCTTCAGGAACCATATTTCCTTCAGGCGAAACACCTTCTGGTATGATCACTTCGACTTTCCTCAAGCCAGGCTCAGTTTCCATGTGATTAGCGACTCCGTTAGGAAACGCCGTCCCCAAGGTCCAGTGCGGATAAATCGCAATTTCATCTCCATTCTGGAGACCTGCTAAGCTTCCGTCAATAAGTTCGATTTCCGAGCCTGTGTTCAGGCCAATCCCCACATGCGTTCCCATTTGCGTACCTGTCTCGATGACAACGTAATGAGTCGGAACGCCATTATCGGCATCAAACGCGCCACTCGTAAGCGAGTCGGTCGCCACAACGATATGAACGATTCCATCATCGGAGGCGGATTCAATAGTCCCTCGAAACTCCGCCGACTGCTTAAAGGGAAACGATACGATAATATCGCTCTCCGCTGGCAAATCGATAGCAATTGCTCCTACGATTTGCGAATACACCTCTTGGCCTTTAACAATCATTCCGCTCGAAGATAAGAGCAAAATCGTAGCATAAAGCCATCTACACAAACACACGCTTTTCATAATTCAGAAGACACTAGGGTTATTAGATAAAGAAAACTATTTTTTCAGCCTGTCTTTGGCAAGAAAATTTAGGTAGTTCAACCGATTGACTTTTAATGGGGTAGTGCCGACTTTAGAGGTGCTAACACCGCACTGCTGACACTCTCCCACACTGGCCGAATTTACTATTGCAGTAAAGCTCTTATTCGCTTTTTCGAAGCCTCCAGAACGTCGCAACGTCGGGTCCGGAAAGACTTGGGATCGCGTAGGGAGACTCTGCACTATCGATGTCCACCCAATTATTTAGATTTCCAGAACTCTGTAACACTCCGCTTTCCGACCAAATTAATTCAAATTGATTCGATACTGAATCAAAACTCACGCGAAGCCCAGGAACAGAATCGATCAACACGATTATCGCTCCTGAGTTTTCTGCGATTTGCTCGAGCAACTCTCGTTGAGCCGAGCCTTCCGTCGTATCGATCAGGTTACCGAAAAGCGTTACTTCACTCAATTCAGCGAGGTTGACCAGCGGCGTAAGATCCACCACGAGATTGTTGCTTAGGTTAATCTCTTCTAACAGGACTAAGGCCGCAAGCGGAGTCAGATCCGTCACAAGATTATTGCTCAGATCGATTTCCGTTAGAAGGATGAGCTCTTCGAGTATTTCCAGATTCCGGATCTTATTGTTACCCAGCAGCAAAGCCTTGAGCTTGGACATCGCACTCAACGCATCGAGCACGCTATCTCCCGCGTTCGGCTGCGATTCGCTAAAAACACGGATAACGTCTCCTTGAGGCTCCGACGCCGGGGCAGGGTCCTCTAGCAAGTTATCGCTGATATCGAGGAAAATGAGGTTCGTCAGTCCCGCGATCGGGCTCAAATCGCTGATTTCATTAGAACTCAAATCGAGCTTCTCAAGACCAACCAAGCCTGAAAGAGGCCCCAAATCGCGAATTCGATTTGAAGACAGATCGAGCATCCTCAAATTAACTGCATCCTCGAGACCTAAGAGGATTGAAATATTGAGGCCACTTGCGGAAAGCGAAATCAACCCTTGCACATCGAGAACGGTGACAGGGGCGTCTCCTTTTTCGATCGTCTCGCTAATAGTCCGCTCCAAATCGTAATCCCAAATCCAAGCCGGCAAGATCGAATTCGGCGCACCGACGCGATTGAGAACCGTGGATTCTTCGTCGTCTGTCACGGTTAGCACATCGCCGGTTACGACAAAGAGAAAGCCTCCTATTGGATGCGAAAGCCCGCCTTCGCCATTGGTGTCAACAACGGGTGTTGCAGTGAAGGCTCCGGTACCTGAGTTCCAAATGAAGCCGCCTCGTTCAAGGCCATCTTCATCAGCTCCGCCAGACTCCACATCATCCATCAAAAAGTAGATGCCGTTGTCCAGTATAACCCCAACGCCAGAACTGTCAGCCGCCCCATCGCCGAACTGCCATGCTCCGACAAGCGGATCGCTCTGGCTGGCAACGCGGCTCAACGGTTGAGAACCCTCATTATCGCCTGCCGTGAGAGTATTTCCATCTACCGTAAGAACGAAGCTTCCGATTGGGTGTGAAAGACCAATTTCGCCATTCGTATCTACGATTGGCGTGGCGGTAAGGGCGCCGGTCGATTCATTCCAAGTATAGGTGCCACGCTCCATACCATCGACATCAGAACCATCCGCAATGGTGTCCTCTCCATGGAAGTAAACTCCATTTGGGAGAAAAACGAGAACACCAGAATCATCGGATGCTCCATCGCCAAATTGCCACGCTCCGACGAGCGGAGACATCGGCGTGCCGATCCGAAAGTCAGTTGCTAGGTTGTGCGAAACCGTACCGTCGACCCCAAAGCCACCGTTACCATCGATATTTGCCGAATGCGTATACTCAAGATAGCCATAGTAACCCGTGCTACTTGCCAACGTGGTTCCAGGAATCGTGCCTGAATCCGTTGCCCCCTGTGCTTCGACTCGAAAAACGTCGTCCGCATCGTAACCGGCGAACACTTCGAAAACCGTTCGGCCACTGTTCTGGGTAAGCGACCCTGGTGGATTGAAATTGGCAATAAAGTCGGCTGCTGGATTGAGCGACTGAATATCTGTAAAATCGGTCCCGGTAAGATACGGGACATTTGGATACGCTTTCACTGGAAGCGACACGTCTTGTACCAAGGTCCCTAGCGTCCCGCCAGAGAGCGTGATCGCATAAGCGGTCGCGCTCGGGAATTCCGCATCAAGAGCGGCTTCCGAATCGAAATCCGTCTCGAAATACCACTGCCCGTCTTCGGTATCATAGTCGAACACATGGCTGCCATCGATGCCGCCGCCACTGATCGTCACCGAGGTCGCATCGGTAGCATACTCGGTTTCCACAATAATATCGATCGCCCAAGAACTCGCCGCAGGCGCCGTATTATCGGCGGTTTGCGTACGTCCGATTCCTTTGATGAATTTCCAGAAGGTGACGCCTGGAGGATTACCGCTGCCAGCTGTATTCAGAGGAGCCTGCACCAAAAGAGCATGGCCCGCATGACCGTCCGACGATCCGAAACCACCTGCATCAACTTCAAGGCTCTTTACGAAAGCGAGCGTCGCGGTGTTGTTGCTTGCTCCAGAAAACGTATCGGCGGGAATCGTAAAGGCACTCTGTGGCGGGTCCTCATAAATATCGATGTCAGGAATAACCTCCAACCACGATTGAGTCGTGTTCCCGACACTATTGCTCGTCACCTCGAAATCGCTCGTGGCATCGACCGACCCCATCTCAGTAAATTTCGTGAAGTGCGGAGCATTCGACGGATAGTCTTTTCCTGGCAGGTTCACCACCTGATCCAGTGCACCCAATGTACCGCCCGAAACCGAGATCGTATAGGAAGTTCCGCTAGGGAATTCCGCATCGAGCTCAACCTCTGAATTGTACTCTACCCCCAACCACCAGGTATTTTCATCCTGGGCAAGCGCTCGGCTACCTGCAATATTCCCGCCGCTGATACTTGCCGCAGTAATGTCACCCGGATTTTGGGTTTCTAGATAAATATCTGCCATCCAGAAAGATGCTGATGGCGAAGTATCTACAGCGCTCTGCACCCCACCTCTCATCTTCAAAAGAGACCACGAATTAACGGCTCCCGAAGCTCCCACGATTTCCGTATTTACGTCGTTGAGCTGGGCGATCTCACCGTTTTCACCGTTTTCAATGTAAGAAAGGACACCGTTGGCGATCGTAATAGTGATCGCGCCGCGCGGATGGGAGAGTCCAATTTCCCCATTGGTATCCACTTCGACCGTTGCAACAAAAGCGCCCGTCCCGGAATCCCAAGTGTAGGTGCCGCGTTCCATGCCGTCGAATTCAAATTGATCGTCTACTTCGGAATCCTGCGCCATAAAATACGTCCCGTTACCTAAGATCACAACCACGCCTGAGCCACTTGAAGTACCGTCTCCAAATTGCCAGCCGCCAACGATCGCGCTACTATTGCTCACCACACGGCTTAAAAGTGCAGATTCCGAATTATCGACTACTGTGAGAACATCTCCATTCACCGTGAAAACGAAGCTTCCGATTGGGTGCGAAAGACCGAATTCGCCATTGGTGTCGACGATTGGCGTGGCGGTAAAGGCACCAGTCGATTCATTCCAAGTATAGGTGCCACGCTCCATACCATCGACACCAGTACCATCCGCAACACTGTCCTGTCCATGGAAGTAAGTTCCATTCGAAAGAAAAACGAGAACGCCCGAATCATCTGCCGCGCCATCCCCAAACTGCCAAGCGCCCACTAGCGAACCGACGAGAGGCGACCCTACAGTAGCGATGTCGAAATTCGTAATAGCATCGTGCGTCGAGCTTCCATCGACGCCGAATCCACCTATACCGCTTAGCGTGATTGCTTTGTAATGGTAAAGTTGACCGACATAGCTGGCGCCTGGATCAAGCGCGTTGGCCGGTATCGTGAAATCGGTAACAGAAACGCTGAGATCATTATCCAAGACCCAATCGTCGGTCAATGAATCCACGATGACGATTTCCCCCCCGTTCACGCCTTGACCCGGTTCGGCGAACGTCACCTGAAATGCGCTAGCGGAATCCAACGACTGCAAATCGGAGAAGGTCGTCCCACTCAATACAGGCAGGGGCGGGTGCGATTTGGGGCCGAAAGTGACCGATTGCACGAGCGTTCCGAGCTCAGATCCAATGAGCGTTATCGTAAATGTCCCTCCGCTAGGGAATTCCGCATCCATCGCGGCTTCCGTTTGATAATTCCGCTCGAAGAACCATTCCGTACCTTCCTGCACGTAAGCGATGCTTCCCGAAAGGCTGGCTCCCGTGAGCGTGATCGATGTCGCATCATCGACATTGGCTGTATCAACAGCTCCATCGACAATAAAGAACGATTTCGAGGGAGCGGTATTATCTGCGCTTTGCACGCCGCCGACGCCCTTCAGGAAATCCCAGCTGGTCACGCCTGCGCTCGGAGCGGCAGCTCGGATATTGAACTCGTTCGAAACATTATGCGAGACGGTCCCAGCTACGCCAAAACCACCGGTTCCAACTATGCTTGCGGCATTGGAGTAATTGAGAAACCCGATGTAATCCGTACCCGCCACCAAATTCACATCGAATTCAGAATTGAGAATATTAAAGGAGGTTTTCGCTCCATCCTCTTGATGATAGAGAAAATCGTTTTCGTCCAATAGATCGAATATCCCAAAGCTCGTGGCACCGTTTGCTTGAGTCAGCGAGCCTGGATCGCTAATTGCCAAAGAGAAGTCGCTATCCGGATCGAGCGACTGCATTTTCGTATATTCCGTGCCCGTAAGATACGCCTGGTTTGGATAGGCCTTCGCCGGAAAATTAACAGTCTGAGTCAATGTACCCAGCGTCCCGCCACTCAATGTGATCGTGTAGGTAGATCCGCTTGGAAATTCCGCGTCCAATTCGCCCTCCGATGCAAAATCCAGTTCCAAAAACCACTCTCCGCCTTCTTGATCAAAAGTGCGGCTACCCGAAATCCCACCACCCGAGATCGTCACCGAAGCGGCTTCGCCCGCGGCTCCCGTGAAAATTTCAATATCCAGTACCCCGCCATTAAGAACCGAGGCGCCGTCCGCATCCTGAACATACTCCATGGACTTGGTCATGTTCCACTTGGTCACTGCGCCATTTGCGGAGCCAAGAAGAAAAAGGCATGTTAATAAGGCAAGGGTTCTTAGATTGAAGGATCTCAACATAACGAATATTTCTTAGAAAAAGGGGTACGGATTTCCAATGTCTCGAATGAAAGTTACGACTAAACCTTCCAATTCTTAAACACAGATTACTCCTCCTGGCAGTCACAACAGAAGCACTTCTTAAGCCTTTATTTGTACGTTTTTTTGTAAGGGTTTTTTTGTAAGGGTTTTTTAATAAAAGTCAACCCTCAGGAACGAAAGGTAAAGGCGCCTAAAAACGCGGATACCTCCCCTGGTCCAGGTTCCCCTTGGATGTCTCGGCGCTAAGAATTAAACGTCCCCAGGGAAAGCCTCCAAGTCGCCTGTAAATCGCAGGCAATGACCATAGATTCACTAAGGTCACGCACGTAATAATCTAAGAAGATTTTGCGGAAATGGAAAACTGAGCTAAGAAAACATCAGCGCCCGCAGCACTGTTTGTACTTCTTGCCACTGCCGCATGGGCATAATTCGTTTCGCCCTACCTTCGGAACAGTGCGCTTCATGGCAATCTTCGGCAAGGCCACTTCTTTCGGTGGGCTTCCTACGGAACCTCCCCTTGCCTGGGCCTGTGCTGCGTCGCCGGGTCCAACTGCAACCGCTTGTCGAGCGAGCATTGTCTTCACATTTTCAATGGCCACCATATTGGTTGCCGTGCGGAACAACCGGGAACACAACTGCGTCCGGATCATTCCAACCAGTTCTTCAAAATAAGTGTAGGCTTCGTTTTTGTATTCACTGAGTGGATCTTTCTGACCGTAGCTGCGCAATGAAACGCTGCGACGCAGCTCTTCCATTTCGGTCAAATGCTCCTGCCAACGTCCGTCGATCGAGTTCAACAAAATGAAACGTTCCAGATGCAGAAGAGCTGCCTCATTTTCCGCAGTTTTCTTGATCCGATAAGCCTCTTTGATTTTTACAAGAATTGCGTCAAGGATCGCCTCAGGCTCTAAGCCACTCAATTCCTCCTCTTTCAGGCCAATGGGAAAATGGGAATTCACCCAAGTAACGAACGCCGCCATATCCGAATCCGAGGAGCCAGACGTTTTGTCCAAACGCTCTTCAAGCTCTTCTTCAACCAATTCAAAAATCGTATTGCTTGGATCGTCGCCTTGCAGAGCTTCGTTTCGAAGACCGTAGATTATCTCACGTTGCTTATTCAGCACGTCGTCGTACTGGAGCAATCGCTTACGGATAGAGTAATTCTGCGACTCGACTTTCTTCTGAGCGGTTTCGATCGAGCGATTGAGCAACGCATGCTCCAAAGGTTCCCCTTCCTCCATCGAGTTTTGCAAGATCTTCGCCATTGGGCCTGAGTTCGCGAACAAGCGCATCAAGTCATCTTCAAGAGAGATGAAAAACTTCGAACGTCCCGGATCGCCCTGACGCGAACACCGTCCACGCAACTGACGATCGATACGACGAGATTCGTGACGCTCGGTTCCGACGACAAGCAAGCCGCCGACCTCCTTCACGCCTTCGCCAAGCTTAATATCGGTACCGCGACCCGCCATATTCGTTGCGATAGTCACCGCTCCTCGAGCGCCGGCTCTCGCAACAATCTCTGCTTCCTGCTGATGGTATTTCGCATTGAGGACGTTATGCGGAATGTTACGGCGCCGAAGCATGCGGCCGAGCAATTCGGAAGCTTCAACCGAAACCGTACCAACCAAAACCGGCTGTCCCTTTTTGTGAGCTTCTTCAATGTCGTCGATCGCCGCTTTGTATTTTTCGCGACGCGACTTGAAAATCAGATCGTTCTCGTCGATGCGAATACACGGTTCATTTGTTGGAGTGATTACCACATTCAGACCATAAATGTCATGAAACTCCGTGGCTTCCGTTTCCGCCGTACCAGTCATGCCGCCCAACTTGTCGTACATGCGAAAGTAATTCTGCACCGTAATGGTAGCATAAGTACGCGACTCGCGTTCGATGGTAACATTCTCTTTTGCTTCAACCGCTTGATGCAATCCATCGCCCCAGCGACGACCTGGCATGATGCGACCCGTATTCTCGTCGACGATAACCACTTTGCCTTCTTGAAGGACGTATTCGACATCCTTCTCGTAGAGCGAATACGCGCGGAGCAATTGGCTGATCGCGTGGATGTCCTCGCCAACGACTTCTAACTTTTCCTGCTCCTCTAATTTGATAGCGTCCTTATCTTCTTGAGACAACGATGTGTCCTTATCGAGTTCGCTAAAACGCGTTGCCAAGTCCGGCAACATAAACGCATCAGGATCGTCCGGTCTCAATTCTTGACGTCCATTCTCGGTCAAATCCGCCTGACGTTGTTTCTCGTCTATCACGTAGTAGAGGCGTTCCTTTAGGTGATACATGCGCTCCTTATTCATGTCGCCATGCATCTCCGTATCGAATCCATCAAATTCTTTGCGATTGTCCCCATTCTCCATGAGACGCAACAACGTCTTGTTCTTCGGAGAGCCCAATTTCACGAGCAGCAAATCCGCAAACGGATCCGGCGCTTCAGGAAGTGGATGTGGCGCAACACCATCGGCCTCGCGCTTTTTGTTTTCTTTTGAAAGCCGAGTGGTTTCAGCATCGAACTCCTTCGCTTCTTTCTCGCGTTGATCGTCAGGTTTTCCGAGTTCCGCCTTGGCCCCGTTGGCGAGGCTGTTGCAAAGCGAGACTTGCCTTGAAACCAAACGATGAATACCTGATTTCATCTTGGTGTACGGTTGCTCGCGCTGAATTGGAGCGGGTCCTGAGATGATCAAAGGCGTACGCGCCTCGTCGACGAGGATAGAGTCAACTTCGTCGATAATCACGAAAAAGTGATCGCGCTGCACTTGTTCCTCTTTGCTGTGCGCCATCCCGTTGTCGCGCAAGTAGTCGAAACCAAATTCGGAAGACGTACCGTAGGTTATATCGCGACCGTACATCTCGCGTTTCTCGGGCGGAGGCATCTGGTTCTTAATACAACCGATCGTCAATCCGAGATAGCCGAGTAAGTAACCCATCCATTCCGAGTCACGTTGAGCCAAATATTCATTGACCGTCACCAACTGCACGTTGCGGCTTGAAAGCGCATTGAGATAAAGCGGCAGAGTGGAGACGAGCGTCTTTCCTTCCCCCGTGGCCATTTCCGCGATCTGGCCTTGGTGCAAAGCCATGCCCCCGATCAGCTGCACATCGTAATGCACCATTTCCCATGGCAATTCGATCCCCATGACGAGACTCTGAGTTCCCATCAATCGACGAGACGCATTCTTTACCGTAGCGAATGCCTCTGGCAGAAGATCATCCAGCGATTCGCCATTGCGAAAACGTTCCCGAAATTGCTCGGTGTGAGCCTTCAGTTCGTTCTCGCTGAGCATCTGGTACGATTCCTCTAGCTTGTTGATCTTATCGACGATCGGCTGACAGGATTTGAGCCACTTCTTATTAGAACGGCCGGCGAATTTTTTGAAAAGTGATGAGAACATGGTTGCTCTATATAAATGAAGCCTGTCCGCGTATCGAAATGCCGACCGGCTTGCAATGAAAAGGTTCTAGTTTCGCTTCGAGTTCACGTCATTCAATACGGACACGGTGAGCTTTGGTTGAGCCAATAAGGCACTGCGTCTCAATTGTAATAACATAGTTTCGTGAAGTTTTGTCATAAATCAGGGCTGATTTGCGCCTTTGACCTACTCGATATGCACAAACTCGGCCATTGGCGTCAAGAACTGCAAGCATTTCGAATATTCGAAACGCCCAGCTTCAATCAAGCCAATTTCTTGTTGGTAAGCGCCAGCCACACTGCTGGTCCGTGCACGTGATCGGCCTCGAGTTTTTCATCCGCGATCTCAAAACCGAAATGCTCGAACGCTCGAAGCATTTCCGGTTTTTCCATCCAATTGCAAGACTCGCTCCCTCCCCCGCAAAAGCCCTTCCAACTCAACGCGTCCCCGTAACCGTAAGGATGAAGACAATGCTCGAAGTCCGCATGAGAAGCCGTCCAAGAACCGGAAAACTTGCAGCTAACATGTTCCTTGGCCTCAACCAAATCCGCATCGTAGTAATGCGTCCACACAAACAAAGACTTCACTCGACGCGAGAGCAGCTCAATCAGCTCGACTGGATTTTTCATGTGATAGAGCACTCCAGAAGCGACTCCGATATCGAACACCTCTTTGCCCTCCCTCAGGAAATCTACAAAATCCCCCAACTCGAATCGGGCTGCCTTCAGATTCAACAGCTCCTTAACAACGAGGCACCGCAAGTAAGCATCCGCGTTTCCTTCGATTCCTCGGATCAACTTTGCGCCTTTCGACTCCATCATCGCAGTGTGACAAGCCTCGAGCGGACCGAGCTCTAAAACCGTCTTATCCTGAAATCCTCCGAAAGCCTCGGACGCCCAATGAATCCGGGCATCGTCGTGCAGCGTGCCCACTCCTTTGGAATCAACGCCCATTTTGTCAGGCATGATGGAGAACCACTGCCCCTCGAATAGGTCGATCGCATTCTGGTTGCAGGGGCTTCGATCGAAATAGTTCTCTTTCCTCATCCTATCGCGTACTGAAATCCAAAGCTATTTCTCGCCCTCCAAATAGTCGCGAAAATAAGCGATCGTATCCTTCAAACCTTCTGCCAATGGCACTTTCGGTTCCCAGCCAAGATGTTTTTTAGCAAGCGTAATGTCCGGCTTCCGCTGCTTCGGATCATCCGACGGCAGCGCTTCGTGAATAATTTTCGACTTCGTGCCGGTCAATTTAATCACATTCTCCGCAAGTTCCAACATAGTGAATTCAACCGGATTCCCAATATTGACCGGTCCTACCGTTTCTTCCTGCTCCATCAAGCGAACAAAACCATCAATCAAATCACTGAAATAACAAAACGATCGAGTCTGGGTGCCATCTCCGTAAATCGTGATATCTTCGCCTCTCAATGCTTGAACGATAAAATTCGAGACTACGCGACCGTCTTCCGGCGACATCCGCGGACCGTAGGTATTAAAAATACGGGCAACACGAATATCCACGTCGTTCTGACGGTGATAATCGAAAAATAACGTTTCCGCGCAACGCTTCCCCTCATCATAACACGAGCGAATACCGATCGGGTTCACATTCCCCCAATACGACTCCGGTTGCGGATGCACATCGGGATCGCCATAGACTTCCGAAGTGGATGCCTGAAAGATGCGAGCGTTCACGCGCTTCGCTAAACCGAGGCAATTGATCGCTCCCATTACCGATGTCTTGACCGTCTTGATCGCGTTGTACTGGTAATGCACGGGCGAGGCAGGACAGGCCAAATTGTAAATGCGATCCACTTCAAACTTGAATGGATCCGTCACATCATGACGGATGAATTCGAAGTTCGGATGCCCAAGCAAATGAGCAATATTCCGCTTCGCTCCCGTGAAGAGATTATCCATACAGATAACTTCATTTCCTTCACTGAGCAATCGATCACTCAAATGGCTCCCCAAGAAACCCGCTCCTCCAGTTATCAATACTCTCATAAAACTAATGTTACTACAGGTTACGACTCAATCGATGTTCTCATCAAGCAGAGACTGCGCATCAACCCTCTTCCTTATCCTTATCGCCAGACTCGTACCGGTCGATCCACGCTCTACTCCATGTAGCAAAATCTCCTGCTTCGATATGCTGTCTCGTTTGAGCCATCAAATCCAAGTAGAAATGCAAATTGTGAATCGTCAGTAGGGTACAACTGAGCATCTCTTTCGCCATCGTCAAATGACGGATATACGCCCGGCTAAAATGAGCGTTCGTATAATTATCCAACCCTTCGACCAATGGAGCAGGATCACTTGTGAATCGTGAATTTCGAATATTAAACATGCCATCCGGCGTGAAGAACGCCCCATTGCGAGCAACCCGCGACGGCAAAACGCAATCGAACATATCCACCCCGAGAGCGATCATCTTCAACATCTGAGGAGGTGTCCCCAAGCCCATCGTATATCGTGGTTTCTCCTCCGGTAAAAACGGAATCGTCACGCCCACCTGATGAAGCATCTCCGGCTCCGGTTCGCCCACGCTCACTCCACCGACCGCGTATCCCGGCAAGTCCAGAGCAGCCAATTCCTCGGCCGATTGGCGACGCAAATCCTCGAATGTCGATCCCTGAGCGATTGCAAACACGTGATGCCCCGCATCCAAGAAACCCAAATCCTCCGCGATATTCTTACAAGCCTTCGCCCACCGAGTCGTACGCTCGACAGCCTTTACACAGGCATCCTTCTCGCACGGCCAAGGAGGGCATTCGTCTATCACCATCGCGATATCCGAACCGAGATTCGCCTGAATCGTCATCACTTCTTTCGGCCCCAAGAAAACCTTCGATCCATCCAAGTGCGATTGGAATGCTATCCCCTCCTCGCTCAATTTGCTCAACTTCGCCAAACTAAACGCCTGAAAACCTCCGCTGTCAGTCAGGATCGGGCCATCCCAACCCATAAACGAATGCAATCCGCCAAAGTCCCGGATCAGTTCCGACCCAGGGCGTAAGTTCAAGTGATACGTATTCCCCAAAATAACCTGAGCTCCAATATCCTTCACTTGGGCAGGCGTCATTCCCTTCACCGTGCCTTGCGTTCCAACCGGCATAAATATCGGCGTTTCGATATCGCCATGCAAGGTGCGCAAGCGCCCTCGACGGGCCGCCGTGTTCTCGTCTTTCGCCAAAATCTGGAAGTGGTCGCTCATGGAATTCAAACTAAAGGGCCACCACGAAGCGCTTCCAACGGGTTTTCAATCCTTCGTTATCCAAATTCGCAAAAACTAATCTTTCATCGCCCTTGACCCCACCCTTTCTGCCCTATTTAAACTGCGCCCCAAGCCATGCTGCTCGTCATCGACAACTACGACTCATTCACCTACAATCTCGTGCAATACTTCGGCGCGTTGGGAATCGAGCAGCATGTCTACCGCAACGACAAAATCACCGTCGAAGAAGCCCAGGCTCTCAACCCAAGCCGCATCCTGATTTCACCCGGCCCATGTACGCCCAATGAAGCAGGCATCAGCATTCCGATGATCGAAGCTTTCGCCGGCAAAGCGCCTATCTTAGGCGTTTGCCTCGGCCACCAATCCATAGCCCAACATTTCGGCGGCAAGGTCGTACGAGCTGGCCGACTCATGCATGGCAAAACTTCAAAGCTAAAGCACAACGCCCAAGGACTTTTCGAAGGCATCCCGCAAGACATCGAAATCGCTCGCTACCACTCTCTCCTCGTCGAACGCGAAACGTTCCCCGATTGCTTGGAAATCTCCGCCGAAACCGAATCAGGCGAAATAATGGCCTGCCGCCACAAAGAATTCCCCATCCTGGGCCTACAATTTCATCCAGAATCCATCGCCACTCAAAACGGGATGGATCTTTTGAAAAACTTCCTTACCTTTTAACGACCATGAGGTGCCCAAAGTGCGCATCAACGCTCGCCAAAGTTATCGACTCTCGAATCAGCAAGGATGGTTCGACTATAAGACGTCGGCGCGAATGCATGGATTGCAACCATCGCTACTCGACCGCCGAGCAAATCCTTCGCGAAAATCTCTACGTTACCAAACGTGACGGACGTCGCGAAGATTTCGACAAGGTTAAGATCGTAAACAGCTTAAGACGAGCTTGCCAAAAACGCCCCGTCGATGCCGAACAGATTAATATTCTCGTCGAGGACATGATCGACCACTTGGAAAACGAATTTGGCATGGAAATTCCATCGACCGCCGTAGGCGAGAAAGTGCTCGAAAACTTAAAGAACATCGACCCCATCGCCTACATTCGCTTCGCAAGCGTCTACAAAGATTTTCGGAATATCGACGAGTTCCTCAACGAAATCGGCGCCCTTTCCAAACAGCCGATTCTATGAAGGGTAAAACCGCAGAGGACCTATCGAAACTGCAAGTCATCTGCTCGTTGTTTTCGAAAACCATCTGCGACGATCTCTACTTCGCCCAGCAAATCAAAGAATCGATAGAAGCCTCCCTACCGGAAGATCAGGCCGAACACACCCAAGCATTCATCCTTCGAGCTCAAGAACTAGTCGCGAATATAGAAGCGGACCCTTCTGACACCGGCATCGAAATAGTAGAAGCCGAAAATGCCACCACCCATTTTTCCATGCTCGACCTCAGAGCGAACCTCCTCGAAGCGCTCAAACGAACCTGTCGCTTCGACACCGGCCTCGTCGTCCTAACTGGACTCAAAGACGCGATCTGTCCCAAAGGCAAACGCTGGTCAAAAAGCCGAAAGCAAGAATACGAAGACGCCATCGCATTCGCCCGCGAATTCTGCCAGCAGCGCTCCCGCCCTTCCTCCACCCTTTCGCTGATCATTTTCTGAAATTATACTTCATACCTCATTTTTTTATTCTATGTCCGACGAAAAAACACTCTTCCAAAAAATAGCCGATCGCGAAATCCCCGCCAACTTCGAACACGAAGATGACCTCTGCTTCGCCATCCGCGACATCCAGCCACAGGCTCCCATCCACGTATTGGTCATCCCCAAAAAACCAATACCAAGAATTGGTGAAGCCTCGCCCGAAGACGAATCCTTACTCGGTCACCTCATGCTCGTAGCAGGTCAAGTAGCCCAGAAACTCGAACTAGAGGCCGGCTTCCGCATCATAATCAACAACGGCCCACACGGCGGCGAAGCCGTCCCACACTTGCACGTCCACCTCCTCGGCGGACGCCAAATGGCCTGGCCTCCCGGTTGAAAAGCCCGACACCCTGCACAAATCACCGATACGTAGAAACCGCTTCGAAACAACCGTCTAGGCGTTTGGCTATATATCCTTTTAATTCTAGCATCATCAGGTCCGACGAAATTTCCGATGAAGAACGATCTAGTAAATGTCCGATTTGATCGGTAGCCAGCGATTCACCGCCTGCGAATAGTTTGAGCAACTGCCGGTCTCCATCGCTTAAATCTTCAATATCGGTGTCTCGATCTCCTGAATACGGTATATCCAATTCAGGCATCGCCGTTTCATGCTCGAGCTCTTCTAGCAAATCCTCGACGCTGGTCAAAAGAAGCGCTCCATCGCGGATCAGCTGATTGCATCCACTGCTGGTTCGCTGATCTATCCGTCCGGGCACCGCGCAAACTAACCGCCCTTGCTCACCCGCGAAACCAGCCGTAATGAGCGAGCCGCCTGATTGGTCGGACTCGACGACCACGACCGCTTGCGACATCCCGCTGACTAAACGATTCCGCATCGGAAAGGTCTGCTTATCGGCTCGACGACGAAACGGAAATTCCGAAACAACCGCACCTCGCTTTCCAATCTCCCGGTGCAAATCGATATTCTCCGGCGGATAGATGATATCCAACCCACAACCCATAACCGCCACCGTTTTCCCTCTCTCGGATTCCAAAGCTCCTCGGTGAGCGAATGTATCGATCCCCCGAGCCATGCCACTCGTCACGCAAATGCCGCGCTGGGCCAACTCTCTCGCCATTTCGCGAGCAACCCCCTGGCCGTACAAAGTCGTTCGCCGACTTCCCACAATAGCCACGCTTGGCAAACGAAAATCGTAATCGCCTAGAACATACAATCCGATTGGCGGATCATGTATCTCCTTCAACAATTCCGGATAACGCGCATCTTCCCGGTCGACAAACGTTGCCCCTTGTTCAATCGCCATCTCCTTTTCTCTTTCCAGATCAAATAGCGATCGCCAGCGGAGAATCGCATTAACCGCGGGGCTTCTGACCCCATTGATCCCAAGCAGGTCCCTTTTCCCTGCATCCAATACCGCAACCGGATCGCCTGAAAAACGATCCAATAATCGATTCATAGAGACCGGTCCTATACCCGGTAAACCATTGAGCACCCAATACGCATCCTTACGTGTTAACACCTTCCCCATGAAAAGGTATCATCAGCGCTTTTACGTATGTGTCCAATAAATCCGTCGTCCGAACTGCAACTTGTCCCGAACTTGCCGCTAACACATCCGCTGCCTTTCCGTGCCAATAAACCGCTCGGCAAGCAACCGCGACCGGTTCTTCCGGCGATGATGCCAGGAGCCCAGCCACCATTCCCGCCAATAAGTCGCCGCTGCCTCCTCTGGCTAATATCGAATTGCCCGTCGTGTTCACAAACAGACAATTGCCGGCGACAATTCGCGTGTTCGGTCCCTTCAACACTACAACGCCGCCATGCTCCCTCGCATAATCCCGTAATTGCCCATCAATGTCGCCACCTTCGATACCAGTTCCCAGCAAACGTCTAAACTCACCCAGATGAGGCGTCGCGATAAACGAGGCGCTGACGACATTCAAAATTTCAGGACGCAAAGCATCCGCATCGAGAACTAACGGCGAATTCCAATCCTTCAAAGCTTCCGTAATCATCGCGATCGTTTCCCCTTCCGATCCTAACCCTGGGCCAACAAGCGTTGCAGTGGGTTTAAACCGTAACTCTCTTAGTAAATGCAATCCTTCCAAGGCCAGACCGCCTTCAGGAGTTTCCGGCCAACCGATCCACATAGCTTCGGGGATCTCAGTAGCCAACTGCGGAACCAAACTTTCGGGCGCGCAAACCGTCACCAAACCCACCCCGCTTTTCAAAGCAGAACACACGCTCATGATCAAAGCTCCCGGCATGCTGCGCGAACCTGCAATAATCAATAAATGACCAAAACTTCGCTTCTCGCAAAACGCAGATCGCCGACTTCGTAGCGTATCCAAAATAGAGTCCAACACGACCCGTTTTCCAGAGCTCGAACTCTCATCGAAGAAACCAAGATCCAAATACCGAATACTGCCAATCGATTCTTCCAAATCTCTATTCAACAAAGGCTTTTTCAGTATCCCCGTAGCTAGTGTGACATCTGCCCGAAAAACCGTCGAATCGGAAATCTCTCCCACCCCACTCGGCAAATCCACGGCAACCCGCAATCGAATATTCGCAGCATCATTAACGCGTTGGATTGCCCCAAGAGCCAGCGACCGAAGCGGCGCCTTAAACGACATTCCCAGCAAACCGTCCAAAGCAATATCGAAAGTCTGTCCGGACAAAATTTGATCGATCTCTTCAAGCCAGCTCGCCTCCCCATTAGACCGACAACAGAAGACCGATAGAACGCCATTCGGCGCTTGAGATTCCAGGATATCGAAAGCGTGTTTCGTATTCGGTTTCAATTCCGCCAAAGAACCAGCGATAGCGACGACTACTTTTCCAAGAACTCCCTGACGAGCCAATTCAGCCAAAGCCAGCAACGCATCGCCGCCGTTATGACCCTTGCCGACAAGAGCAAATACCGAAAGCGCTTTCGGCGAAAATCGAGTCATTCTATACTCATCAAATATACCGCGACCCAATTGCCGTCCCACCGATTGCATAGCCTCCCATACCTTCGAATCCGAATCCAAGAGAGCCTCTTCGAGCTTAGTGGAATCCGCGCAGCTCAAAATAGGATGCGATGCCGCTAGAGCCGCACGTTTATCCGATTCGCTGCCTGGATCTTTCGACTTCATCCGTTCCTTCCAATCAATGCCGCAAAAGCGATCGCCGTCTCTTCAGTGTGGGACAGACTGATCGCCACTCGCGCCCCGCCAAGGGACTCCATGAACAACGCGCATTTGGCGTCGAGTTCAATTTCCGGTTGTCCCCGTTCTCCCACTACAACGCCAATCGAAGTCCATTTGAATGGATCGCCAATACCCGTCGAGAATGCTTTCGAAACCGCCTCCTTAGCTGCAAACCGAGCAGCCAGGTGTTTATCGGGAAATTTCATCTTCAAGCAATAGTCCTGCTCCGCTTGAGTATAGACGCGCTGGATAAACCGGTCGCCCTGACGCTCACGCATGCCCCGTATACGATCGATATCCACGATATCGACGCCAACGCCTAGTAATGGACCTGAAACGGGCAAAGCGAAATTAACAGCCATGCCAAAGAGTCCAACCCCTCAACCCCCGATGATCAAGGCTTTCATCTCCCGAACGGCTTCGTCGATTCCATAAAAAACCGAACGACTAATAATGCTATGGCCGATGTTCAGCTCGTTCAGATGCGGAAGCGTCCGGACCTCCTTGATGTTCACGTAATTGATCCCGTGCCCCGCATTGACGATCAAACCAGCTGCATGAGCTCGTTCAGAACCGTCGACTAGCCGAGCAAATTCCTCCGAACGCCCCGATTCATAGTAGGCATTCGCATAGGCACCCGTATGCAATTCAATGTGCGACGTTTTCGCTTTAGCCGATGCGGCGATTTGATCCGATTCGGGATCGATGAAAAGACTGGTTTCGATCCCCGCGTCCGTAGCCGCCTGAACGATGGCCGCAATACGCTCGAAGTTGCCTACCACATCGAGCCCGCCTTCCGTCGTCACTTCCTCGCGATTTTCCGGTACGATGCAAATTGCGTCCGGTTTCACTTCCAAAGCAAATGCCAACATATCGTCAGTCGCGGCCATTTCCATATTTAGACGCGTTTGGATATTCTCGCGAATTCGCAAGACATCACCCCGCTGGATGTGACGCTGATCCTCCCGCGGGTGAACCGTTATTCCATCCGCTCCGGCTTTTTCCGAAAGCAAAGAAAGGACCATCGGGTCCGGTTCCACCATTTGCCCGTTCAAGCGACCTGCATCCCGATAACGCGCTTGGCGCAGCGTAGCGAAATGATCGATGTTGACCCCTAGGAGAATGTTTGCGTTAGACATAGCGTGTGCGTGATTGGATTTTGAATTTTGAATTCAGAACGCTGAGAGCTGAGACGATAGAATACAAACACAGAAAGCGTAATGACAGAGACCAAACCCAAACGAGAGAACTTGTTTCTCAATATTATCTTCAACGTTCTCGCGCCAATCCTGATCCTCACGAAGGCGGCCAACTACGTTGACATCAGCCCCACGATAATTCTCTGCATCGCTATCGCCCTACCACTCGGATACGGCATCTACGACTATGTCGTTCGCAAAACATTCAACATGCTCTCCGCACTCGGCCTCGCCAATGTGCTTATCACTGGATTCATCGGCCTCGCGGAACTCGACAGCAAATGGGTAGCCGTCAAAGAAGCGTCCTTCCCGCTCTTGATCGGATTTGCCGTCCTCGCGAGCATGCGAACCCGCAATCCACTCGTCCGCACCTTTCTCTACAACCCTCAAGTTCTGGACGTCGATAAGATCGAAGATGAGCTGGAAGCCCGATCCAACCGTCCCGCCTTCGATCGCTTGCTCGATAAAGCAACCTACATCCTCGTTGCGTCCTTTCTGCTCAGCGCAGTTCTCAATTATTTCTTAGCCAAAGTCATCGTGACGAGCGCTGGAGGCACCGAAGAATTCAATCAACAAATCGGCAAGATGAACGGACTTTCATGGATCGTAATTGTGATCCCAACTACAATCATTTCCGGATACGCCCTCTTTCTTCTGATCCGTGGGATCAAGCGACTCACAGGTCTGGAACTAGAAGAAGTCATCCATTCCAAGTAGTCGCAATCGCTCGAGGCACTACTTGCGATTCGCTTTAACGATCACCTGATTCGCGGAAAACACCTGGGCCGACGAAGGATCCACATCGATACGAAGAGCGTGCATATTGGTAGCTCCAAAAACTTCTAGCCGCGTAAAATTCTCCACGCTATCGCGCTTGGTTCCTTCGTGCATCATTGGTTTATCGATACGAAAATAATGCGAATCGCCATGGACCAATAACACTGGTTTCCCAAATGCGATGGTTCGTCTCCGAAGCTGTTCCAAAAACCGAGCAAACCCAGCATCCGGATCCCGATCGTCTTTAAAATCTCTAAAAGGATTGGCATGAATAAACAACGCCAGTGCAGGAGCATTCGTCGAAACAGCACGATCGAAAACCGTATCCAGCCAAGCCTGATTCGCCTCGTCACGAACAAGAAACTCCTCGACCGCGCCAGGAATATTTTCCTGTCGATTGTTTTTGCTCCCGACAATGTGAACCGTCGCGAAACCCACGTTCCCCTTCGACCACATCCGATTCTCAACAAACGTCGCGAATTGCGGATCGCTCGATTGAACAGTTAGCTCGAACGCTTCTCCGCCACCTAGCGTCTTCGAGTCCTTAAAAAACAATTCCCGAACTAAAGACAGCCTCTCCACTGCGTTCCAATCTCCAGCGGCTTCTCTATTACAGTCCGTCCATTCGTTATCGCCCGGCGTATAAACAAGCGGGTTCTCAAAACGCGAAAAGCTCTTCAATGTTCGCCGATAACTTTCATCCGAACAAAGAGAGCTCCCGGACTTCGTATCGCCCACATGCACCGTGAACGCTGGATTCTCCGCATTGACCACGTCGATCACATTATCGAAACGCTCATAATCTGCGGGCAGATAATACGGCATATCCCCCAACGCGCAGAAATGGAAAGACTCGTCGTCTCCAAAGCTCAGATTGCAAAACGCAAACTGCGCCAACAACAAACGACAACCTATTCTAATTACCATTCTCGTATTGGTTACTTTGCAGGTCGCTTGAACCAAAATGTTTGCTTCAATTTAATTCGATAGGGAGAACCATCCTTTATCGCAGGGCTGAACTTAAATTCCTTCAAGGCGGCAATTGCTAGCTCAACGAATGACTCCTGGGTGTAATCATCCGAGCTCGCTTCTCTGACTACTCCATCGGTATCGACATAAAACAAAACCGTCGCGTATGCCTGATCCAACGCATCCAAAACTCCTTGAGCAGGCTGCTCAGGAGTCACTGATGACAATACTCGTGGCATTCTCGAATTCGGTAAAAGGTCCGTCCTTACCGTCCCAGCACCCGCATACAAGTCGCCGTGTTTACTCCGACCCAACTCAGTCGCTTTATGCGAAATGGCAATATGCTTCCCCTCGTGAAAGGCCGAGATATGCAAGGGGCCAAGACGCCAATTCAATGACAAGGGAACCGATTCGCTAATCGTATACTCAACACCAGCTGCCAACGCTGGGAGCGCCAGCACCGCCGCGTTAACGCGCGCGCCGGAAACCCCGCTCGTTCGAACGCAGAGATAAGCACCTTCAATCGATTCTTCGACCCTAAAACTCGACTCAATTTTTAACCTTGAAGACGGATTGCTATGGGAAACCAATTTAACCGAACTCATGTTCATGGAGTAGCCTGAGGCCTTTCGACTAACACCGGTTTTAGCTACAATCTCGCCGTTCTCAATAATCTTACGCTTTCCTCGTTGCTCGACGATTGGATCGTGTTTTTCGACTCCAATAATTGGAACCAATCGATTCTTCTCCTTAACGAAAAATTCGTCACCGAGAACCACTTGCGAAAAAACGAAAAAGCCTACAGCAATCAATGCCGAGCTCTTTAAGAGGAAGTGTTTCATGAGAGGGATGCTGGAGGGTTTGAGATGGGGATCGCCATACAGCGACCGATAACAAACTTGCCAGGTCTCATACTCTACGCAATCCGAATTACGGGAAACAAACAACCAATCGAGTTGCCCTATCAGCAACTCGATTCTTCGCCTTCTTCTATCCGCGTTCGTCCATAGGGACGTATTCACGCAAAGCAGCACCTTGGTAAATCTGGCGAGGACGGTTGATCTTACCCTTTGCCTGCGTAGCGACTTCGTGCCAATTGGCTACCCAACCCGACATACGCCCAATGGCGAACATGACAGTAAACATGTCCAAGGGAATGCCGATGGCCCGCATCATGATTCCGCTATAGAAATCGACGTTCGGGTAAAGGTTACGGCTAATAAAGTAATCATCTTTCAAGGCAGCCTGCTCGAGATTGCGGGCGATATCCAAGCAAGGATCGTCGACGCCCAAAACCGCGAAGAGGCGCTCGCAAGCCTGACCAATAATCTTGGCGCGTGGATCGAAATTTTTGTAGACGCGATGCCCGAAGCCCATAAGGCGCTTTCCGCTCGTGCCGCTCTTAGCCTGCTCGATGAAACGGCTACCGTCGTCGCCTTCGGCGTGGATCTCTTCGAGCATCTTGATGACAGCCATGTTCGCGCCGCCATGAAGCGGTCCCCACAAGGCACAGATGCCCGCTGTAATCGAGGCGAAGAGATTCGCGCCGCTAGAGGCCACCATACGAACAGTCGAGGTACTGCAATTTTGCTCATGGTCCGCGTGCAGCAATAAAATGAGATCGAGCGCTTCCGCCACTTCCTTAGGAGCGCGGTACTCGTCATGGGGATTGGAGAACATGAGGTGGAGAAAGTTCTCGGCGAAGCCGAAATCCTTCTTCGGGTAGTTGACCGGAAGACCGTTGGAGATTCGGTGACTGAGGGCCGCCACCGTCATAACCTTTGAAATTGCCGAGGCTGCGGAACGGTCGAAGTTCTCCAGGTCGAGGACACGGTCATTTGTGGAAAGCTCTGGGTAGTAGCTGCTCAGCGAGCCCATCATGGAAGTCAGGATAGACATCGGGTGGGCCGCCGCTGGAAAGCTCTCGAACTGACGTATCATACGCGTGTCGATGTTCGTGTTCTTGATCAGCTCCTTGGAAAAGGAGATCCGCTGCGTTTCGGTTGGCAGCTCACCGTAGATGATCAAGTAGGCGGAATCGATGAAATCAGATTTTTCCGCGAGTTGATCGATCGGAATTCCTCTGTACCGCAAAATCCCCACTTCGCCATCGATATACGTAATCTTGCTCTGGCAGGAGCCAGTGTTCCCGTAGCCTTCATCGTATGAAATATAGCCGGAAACTGAACGCAATGTGCGAAAGTCGACCGCCTTTTCATTTTCGACACCTTCGATTGTATCGAAGGTGTATTCTTTATCGTCCAGTTTGAGGATGGCCTGCTTACTCATGA